>JBEEJZ010000027.1:0-77048 GCA_041168905.1 Pseudomonadota bacterium
TGCGCGAACGTCACAGGCCATAGGCGACGTCAACACCCTGCCACTGGAGCTGCAGGGCCTGACCACCACCGTGACCACACCCTCGATTTACGCGCTGGGCACCGTCACCATGGTGGTTTCCTTTCTGGTCATGGGCCTGGCGATCGGCCTGTCCACTTTGCTGGCCCGACGCCAACGCGCAAGGCACGCCCCATGAGCGATTGTGTGGCGCTGACCGAGAACGAGATTTACGAGCGCATGGTGGCCACCATCCTGGACCACCGCCTGCCGCCCGGTACCAAACTGATCGAAGAAAAGCTCGCCAACGCATTTGGCGTGTCGCGCACACGCATACGCCCGGTGCTGGTGCGACTGGCCAATGAGCAGATCGTGACACTCACACCCAACCGGGGTGCCATGGTGGCCCAGCCTACCGAAAAAGAGGCCCGCGAAGTGTTTGAGGTGCGCCGCATGATCGAGCCTACCCTGATCGCCTGCTTCATCGACCAGGCCAGTGCCGACGACATGGCCGCCCTGCGCCACTGCATAGGCGCCGAAGAACAAGCCCGCAGCCGTGGCGACATGCGCCGCGCCATCCGCCTGTCGGGTGACTTCCATTTGATGATTGCGCAGGCGTCGCAGCACCAGACGCTGGGCCGCGTCCTGCGCGAACTGGTGTCGCGCACCTCGCTCATTCTGATGACCTACAGCGACAGCCACGCCGCCGCCAAGACCGAAGCGACCTCCTGCGGCTGCCAGGAGCACCGGGCTTTGCTGGATGCGATACGCCTTCGGGACAAGCACGAAAGTAGCCGCCTGATGCGTGAGCACCTGGACCGTCTGGAGTCCCAGCTTCAATTTTCCGAGGAGCAGGACCACGCCCCGGACCTGCTGACCCTGTTTGGCAAGACGGATGCCCTGCACTGACCCAGACTGAGCCCTACACCATGGCCCGCCTGCTCATCATCAACCCCAACACCTCTGCGCATGTGAGCCAGTTGTTGCAACACCATGCCGACCAGGCGGCCGGAACGCTGGCACAGGTACACACCACGACCGCGCGTTTTGGAGCGCCCTACATCGCATGCGAGGCCAGTTTCGCGGTGGCCGGTCATGCCGTGCTGGATGCGTGGGCGGCTGAAGTGAGCACACATCGCGGCTTCGATGCCGTGCTGATCGGCTGCTTTGGCGACCCTGGCCTGCTGGCCTTGCGCGAGGCCAGTCCGGTGCCCGTCACCGGCCTGGCCGAGGCGGCTTTTACCCTGGCCGCAGCGCAAGGCAAATTTGCCATCGTGACGGGCGGCACGCGGTGGAAACCCATGCTGGAGCGCCTGGCCCAAAGCCTGGGCTTCGATGCACAGCTGGCCGGCGTTCATACCGTGACGCAAAGTGGCGCAGAGCTGGCGCAAGACCCGGTGGCGGCCAAACGCATCTTGAGCACCGCCTGTGAGCAGGCAGCCAAGCGCTGGGGTGCCAGCACAGTCATTCTGGGTGGTGCTGGCCTGGCGGGTATGGCACAGCAGATACAGCCCGACCTGAACCTGCCGGTGATCGACAGCGTAATGGCGGGTGTAAAGCAGGCACTGGCCTTGATGCAGACCCCTATTCAGCAAGGCAAGCCAAGCTTCCATTGCGACTGGCAAGGGCTGTCGGCAGAGATGAATGCCTTGGCTTTGACCCAAGCCTCAGCACCGACCAGCGCCACGCCCTGAAGCCGCTGTTTGTTTACAGCGACAACTGCACGCGGGCACCCAGCAGCAGCAAGCGCTTTTTAAGGCGCGTGACGGCTTTGTCCTTGCTCAGCAGCAGGGCCTGGTGGCTGACGGCCAGGTCGATAAAGCACTGGTCGTCCGGGTCCTTGCATATCGCCGTGGCACGGGGGGCCGGTTCGTGCAGCTGGGCATGGCGGTCGAAGTGGGCCAGCACCGTGGCGGCGTCGAGCTGGTAGTAGGTCAGGCGCGGCACGATGTGGGTGTAGGCCAGCACGCGCGCCAGTTCTTCACGCATGTGGGCCGTGGCCACCCATAGCAGCTGCCCCTGCTCCAGAGCCAGTCGCACCGGCTTGGCGGCGGCATCGTTGAACACAAACACATCGAGCACGATGTTGGTGTCTAGCACCACGCGGGTGATGGCAGGCGTGTCCGAGCTCATGACGGTGATGGGGTTTGCGAGCGTCAGGGGGCTGGCGTGGCCTTGGGCTTGTCACGCGCTGCACCCTTGATCATGTCGAAGCGAAACATGCGGCATTCGATGGGGCCGTTCCACATCGGCACGCGGCGCGACTCCTTCAGGCGCATCTTGCTGGGCAGTTTCAGGTCGGGCGTGAGCACCCAGGCCGTCCAGCCCGAGAAGTTCTTCTTCCAGTGCGTAGCCAGTTGGCTGAAAAACTCGCCGCCATCGTCGGTAACAGCCTGCTCGCGGGCGCCATAACGACCTTCGCCGCGCTCGTCTGGCCGGGCGTCCACGCGGGCAATACCGCCCACGTCAATGCGCTCGCCGTAAGGAGGGTTCAGCAGCAGCACGCCGGGCACAGCGCTGGGTGGCATCCGCTGCAAGGCATCGCCCCCCCGAAACTCGACCACATCGGCCACACCCGCACGCTGGGCGTTGCGCTGGGCAAAGTCCACCATGCGGTGGGCCACGTCGCTGCCAAACACCAGCGGTGCCTGGCCGGGCGCGGGGCGAACCACGGCTTCGTCCGCCTGTTGTTTGATCTGCGCCCACACATGGCGCTGAAAGGGCAGGTATTTTTCGAAGGCAAAGCGGCGCAGCGACCCGGGCGCGATGTTGCAGGCGATTTGTGCGGCCTCGATCGCGATGGTGCCGCTGCCACAGCAGGGGTCGTACAGCGGCAGCAGGTCCTCGTCGCCATCGGCCCAGCCACTGGCTGCCAGCATGGCGGCCGCCAGTGTTTCCTTCAGGGGGGCATCGCCCTTGTCCTCGCGCCAGCCCCGCTTGAATAACGGCTCGCCCGAGGTATCGATGTAAAGCGAACAGCTATCGGTGGTGAGGTGGGCAAAGATACGCACGTCGGGCCACTGGGTGTTCACGTCCGGGCGCACGCCGCCGGCCTTGGCCCGAAAACGGTCGCAGACCGCATCCTTGATCTTGAGAGCCGCAAAGTTCAGGCTGTTGAGCGGACTGTGCTGCGCCGTGACCTCGATCTTGATGCTTTCGCGCGGGGTGAACCAGATCTCCCAGGCCACTTCGCTGGCGGCGCGGTACAGGTCCTGCTCGTTTCGGTACTCGGTGTAAGACAGTTGCGCCAACACGCGCTGGGCCAGACGGCTGTGCAGGTTCAGACGCATGGCGTCGCGCCAGGACGCACGGGCCAGCACACCACCGCGACGCAGCAGCAGGTCCTCGCCCATCAGGCCGGTCAGGCCATGCACCTCGGCAGCCAGATAGTCCTCCACGCCAGCGGCGCAGGGCAAAAACAGTTGAAGTTGATTCACAAAATATCCGGGAAAAAGGCCAGGGCGGGCTACAGGGCCTTGCGCAAACTGGCGGGGGCGATCTTGAGGGCCTCGCGGTATTTGGCCACAGTGCGGCGGGCACATTCAATGCCCTGCTCCTTGAGCATGTCGGAGATCTGGTTGTCGCTCAGGGGCTTTTTGCTGCTTTCGCTGGCCACAAACTGTTTGATAAGTGCCCGCACCGCCGTGCTGGACGCGCTGCCGCCCGACTCGGTGCCCAGACCCGAACCAAAAAAGTACTTCAGCTCGAAAGTGCCAAAGGGCGTGGCCATGTACTTGGCGGTGGTGACGCGGCTGATGGTGGACTCGTGCAGGCCCAGTTCATCGGCAATTTCACGCAGCACCAGCGGGCGCATGGCCAGCTCGCCGTGCATGAAGAAATTCTTCTGACGCTCGACGATGGCATTGCTGACGCGCTGTATGGTCTCGAAGCGCTGCTGGATGTTCTTGATGAACCAGCGCGCCTCCTGCAAGCGCTGCTGCAGTGCGGCATTGGCAGAGGCTTCGCGCCCGCCGCCACGATGTTGCTTGAGGGCATTGGCGTAGATGTCGTGCACCCGTAAGCGCGGCATCACATCCGGGTTGATTTGCACCCTGAACCGCTGGCTGGCACCCTTGCCCACGCTGGTCACCAGCACATCGGGCACCACGATGTTGCGCTCCACATCGACAAACCTGCGGCCCGGCTTGGGCTCCAGCCGGCCGATGAGTGCAATGGCTTCGCGCGTGTCGGCGTCGCTGCCACCGCACAGCTGGACCAGCCGCTTGATGTCGCGGCGGGCCAACAAGTCCATGGGTTGAGCGCAGATCTTCAGCGCCAGTGCCAACAGGACCGCCTGGTGCGCATCCAAGGCCTCTGCTTTTTGCAGGGTGCGCAATTGCAGCGACAGACACTCGCCCAGGTCTCTGGCTCCGACGCCCACAGGCTCCAGGTGGTGCAGCAAGCCCAGGGCCACGGTGAAGTGATGCACCAGCTCGTCGACCTGCTCGGTGTTCTGGGGGCCGGCCAGGCCTTCGGCCAAGGAATGCAAGCTATCTTCCAGGTAGCCGTCGTCGTTGAGCGACTCAATCAGGAAGCTCAACGCGGCCCGGTCTTCGGCGCTCAGGCGCAGGCTCAGGGCCTGGCGGTGCAAAAAGCTCTGCAAGGACTCCTGGCTGCGCGCCAGCTCGGTGGCATCGACGTCGTCCTCGGTGGCCGCGCCGTCGCGTGCGCGGGCGTCACCGCCCCACTCGCTGTCGTCGGGCGACATGTCCACGGTGCCGTCGCCCTCCCAGCTGGGCTCGTCCTGGGCAGTCAGGGGCGTTGCATCGCTGTCTGTGGTGGTGCTGACACCCGAGTCGCCGGCATAGTCTGATGAACCCGAGGCGGCCCACTCGGACTCCCGATCGTCATCACGCACCCGCTCGTCGGCTTGCCGCAGCCCGAACTCCTCGCGCGGCGCCTCATCCGCCCCCAACTCCAGAAAGGGGTTGTCGTCTAGCATCTGCTCGACCTCCTGCCCCAGCTCCAGCGTGGACAGTTGCAGCAAGCGGATGGACTGCTGCAACTGAGGCGTGAGCGCCAGATGCTGCGAAACCCGTAGCGAGAGCCCTTGTTTCATGCTCACATTTTGAAGTGTTCGCCCAGGTACACCCGGCGCACATCGGCGTTGTTCACGATGTCTGCGGGGGTGCCTTGGGCCAGCACATGGCCATCGCTGATGATGTAGGCGTGGTCGCAAATCCCCAGGGTTTCGCGCACGTTGTGGTCGGTGATCAACACACCGATGCCACGGCCTTTCAGGAAACTGATGATGCGCTGAATCTCGATCACGGCAATCGGGTCTATGCCTGCAAAAGGCTCATCCAGCAGAATGAAACGCGGGTTGGTAGCCAGGGCACGGGCAATTTCGACACGGCGACGCTCGCCGCCCGACAGCGCCAAGGCCGGCGAATCACGCAGGTGGTCCACGCGCAAATCACGCAGCAGGGTTTCCAGGCGCTCTTCCAACTGGGCCTTACGCAAGGGTCGGCCGGCAGCGTCGTGCTGCAACTCCAGCACGGCACGCACGTTTTCCTGCACATTGAGCTTGCGGAAAATCGAGGCCTCTTGCGGCAAGTAGCTCAGACCCAGACGCGCGCGCCGGTGAATGGGCAGGCGCTCCACGTTGTGGCCATCGATCAGAATCTCGCCGGCACCCGCACGCACCAGGCCCACGATCATGTAAAACGAGGTGGTCTTGCCGGCACCGTTGGGGCCGAGCAGTCCGACCACCTCACCCCGGCGCACCATGAGCGACACGTCCTTGACGACCTGGCGGCTGCCATATGCTTTTTGCAGATGACGGGCCTCGAGCTGACTACTCATCGCCTCAGGCGACAAGCCCGCGTCAGGGGCGGCGGACAAGTCCGCCAATTCAGGGCGAGCAGCACTCACTTGGCAGCACCTTCAAGCGCGGTGCTGGGCTTCAAAGTGGGCGCGGGCCCCGCCGGTGCCGGCTTGGCCGCTGCGTCGGCAGCAGCAGCGGGCGTCAGCATGGCTCGCACGCGGCCGCCCGGGCCGGTGGGGCTGCCGCTGGCAGCCCCCTTGTCAATGGTGAACACCTCGGTGCTGTTGTCGTAAACGATCAGCCCGCCGGTCATCTCGTCATTCAAAACGGCGCCCTTGTAGCGGCGCAGCTGAGCACGGCCGATGAACTTGACCGTGTCGGCCTTGCCGTTGTAGTCGATGGTCTCGCCCTCGCCTTCAATGAACTCGTCCAGCCCTTCGCGCTTTTGCCGAAAGTAGGCCAGCTTGCCGGGCTCGGCCTTAACCAGGCCAAATTGGTTGCCATCCGGGTCCTGGCGCACCGTGAGCTGGGCACCGCGAATGATGATGGTGCCCTTGGTCAACACCACCTTGCCGGTGAACACGCTGGTTTGCTGCAGATCGTCGTAACGCAGGGCGTCGGCTTCCACATTCATGGGCTTGTTGCGGTCGGCCTTCTCAGCCAAGGCCGCACCGCAACACAAGGCAGTGACCAGGACCAGCAACAGTGACGCGGGGGGTATTTTCATAAGGCACGAATCTTGCTCAAGGGCGCAACGGGGTGGATTGTAGCGGTCACTTGACCCCGAAGCGCACCCAGACCGCATGGTGACTGGATGGGGCAGACTCCCTCTTGCGGGGCCGCAAACGAGATGCCGGTATCAGCTCAGTGCGCGGTCCAGGTGGGTGTAACCGCCATCGGCAAACACCCATTGACCGGTGGTGTGGGACGCTGCCGGCGACAGCAGAAACACGGCGCTGTTGGCCATCTCCTGGGCCGTGGTCATGCGGTGTCCCAGGGGAATCCTGCGGGTGATGTGGGCCAGCTTTTCTTCGGGGTTCTCAAAACCATCCAGCCAGCGCTGGTACAGGGGCGTCATGACCTCTGCTGGAATGACCGCATTCACCCGGACACCGAACGGTGCCAGCGAAGCGGCCCATTCGCGGGTCAGAGCCAGTTGCGCCCCCTTGGCGGCGGTGTAGCCACTGGTGTCCCCCTGGCCGGTGATGGCAGTCTTGGACGAAACATTGACGATCGCACCGCGCGTGGCCTTGAGGTGCGGCTCGCAGTAGTGCGCCATCACATAGCAGTGAATCAGGTTCTTTTCGAGTGAGGCGACGAAAGCATCGCGCCCCGCACCCAGTCCCACGCTGTCGTTGATACCCGCGTTGTTGACCAAGCCGTCGATGCGGCCGAAGCGCTCCACGGTTGTGGCCACGGCATCTCGGCAGGCGGGCTCGTCGCGCAGGTCGAGTTGCACAAACAAATGGCGAGGCTGCAGAGCCTGCAACTCGGCCGCAAATTCGGCCGGCATCGGGTCACGCCCCAGAATGACCGGCATGGCGCCCTCACCCGCCAGGGTCAGACTGATGGCGGCACCGATGCCGCTGGCCCCGCCCGTGACGATGAACACCTTGTCCTGGAGTTGAAGATCCATGTCGGGCCTTGTCAGTTCGATAGGGAGAATTGTCGATGCCGGCGCGCTACAGCCGCAAGCCGTAGCAGCGCACGGCATTGCCGCCCCAGAGGGCAGCCTGCTCAGCGTCGCTCAGACGGTCTTGCACCCAATCCTGCACGATGGCATGGACCTGATCGTAGTGGGCCGCGAGTTCACACACCGGCCAGTCAGAACCAAACATCAGGCGCTGCGGACCAAAGGCGTCCAGTGCCTCGTCCAGACAGGCACGCATGGCACGGTGATCGCGCTCGCTCAAGCCACCACGGGCCTGCGCGGCCTGCCAGTCAGCCTCCGTGACCAGCCCGGACAACTTGCACATCACATGCGGCAAGGCAGCCATTTCCCGCACGGCGGCACGCCAGTTAGCCTCCACCTCGGGCCGGACCCACCAGTCTCGAATACAGGGTTTGCCCAGGTGATCCAGCACCAGCCAGTGCTGGTCGTGGCGAGCACAAAACGCCCGCACATCGGGCAACTGGTGATCAAACACCAGCACGTCGTACACCAGGCCGCGCGCCTGCAACAGCGGCAAAGCCTGCTGCACGCCCGGCTGCGCCAGCCAGGCCGGCACCGAACCCTCATCTTGCAAAATATGCCGAAAACCGCGCAGCAGGGGCTCATCCTGCCAGCGCTCCAGGCGCTTTGCCAGGTCAGGTGCCGCCAGATCCACCCAGCCAACCACACCCGCCACATGGGCGTGGCTACTGGCTTGCTGCAGCAGGAAATCGGTTTCCGCCGCGTCCGTGCGCGCCTGCACCAAGACGGAAGTCGTGACACCGCAGGTCTGCATGGCAGGCAGAACGTCGGCGGGCAGTCGATCCTGGGCCAAGGTTGTCATGGCCGGACTGATCCACGGAAAGGCCGCTGGCTCGTAACGCCAGTGATGCTGATGCGTGTCGATCTTCACGGGCAGCCCTCTTTGCACTTGCCTCAGCGGCCTGCTCGCACCTCGTTGACCAGGAACTCCACCACCTGCAGCGCCCGGGGCATGCTCTTGGCCAGGGAGCCGTCGGTGTAATAACGACCTGCGACACCCAGCGCCGGCACACCTTCAACACGGTAGCTGTCCTGCAGTTGCTTGGATCGGGTGGACTTGTTGACCACAGAGAAGGAGTTGTACTGTTCCATGAACTTGGCCTTGTCCACGCCCTGCTTGGCTACCCAGTCGGCAATGGCATCGCCCCGGTTCAGCGCCAGTTTTTCGACATGAATGGCGGCAAACACCTTGGCATGCAACTTGTCGACCAGGTCCATCGCTTCGAGCGCAAAGTAAAGGCGCTGCTGAGGCACGAAGTCATCGCGGAACGCCACGGGCACGCGACGCAAGACCACATCCTTGGGCAACTTCCTGGACCAGGCTTCCAAGGCCGGCTCAAACTGGTTGCAATGGGGACAGCTGTACCAGAAGAACTCGACGACTTCGATCTTGCCGGCAGGTGCCTCCACCGGCACGCGCTTGTCCAGCGCCAGGTAGTCCGTGCCTGCTTCGGCCTTGATCGGCTGCGCGCCGGTGTTGGCCGTCCAGCCCCAACCGGCAGCCGTCAGGGCGACCGAGGCCGCCACATTGAAATCACGACGCTTCATCATCGACTTGCTCCTCAACAATAAAAATGGAAATGGACGGAACCTGGCACTTGAGTGCTTCAGCGCTGCACCCGCACCAGGGCCGTTTCCAGGCCGGTGCCATCCAGGCGCAATTTGGCTTTATCGGCATCGTCCTTGCGCTCGAACGGCCCGACGCGGACGCGGTAAACAGTGCGGCCCGATTGTTCGCGTTCGGACACTTTGGCCTCGATGCCACTGAGCGACAGCTTGGCACGCTGACTTTCGGCGTCTTCGGGGGTGCGGTAGGCGCCAATCTGCACAAAGTAGATGAAGGGGTCGGCGGGCTCGCTCGCTGCAGAAGGGTTGGCCGCAGGCGCGGTCGTGGCCGTCTTGGCCTTGGCTTTGGCCAGGTCGCCCAAGGGGTCTGCCGTCACGGCGGGTTTGACCTCGGGCTTGGCGTCCGCCTTGGTGTCGGTCTTGGCGGGGGTGGTCGGGGTTGCAGGGCTAGTCGCAGGTGCCGGCGCAGCGCCCGCCTCGGCCCCATCGGCGGCAGGTGCCACAGGCTTGGCGGGGTTCTTGCCATAAAGCGGCGCGTTCGGGTCCCAGTCCTTGTTTTTCTTGGTCTCGGCCTCGTCCTGGTCGGTGGTGCGCATCTGGCCCTTGTTCACAAAGGGCACCGGCACCTTGGTGACGTACACCGCCACCGCCAGCGCCACCCCCAAACCTACGACCAAGCCCAGGACAAAGCCCAGAAAAGTTCCGCCACGCTGCTGCTTCATGCGCTGCCTTTGTTGCTCAACTGATAAAAAATGCCACGGGGAGCGGCGGTTTACATCTTTTGCGGTGCACTCACACCCAGCACGGCCAGACCATTGTGCAGTACCTGCGCGACTGCCGCGACCAGCGCCAGCCGGGCCTTCTTGACCACCTCGTCGTCGACCAGAATGCGCTCGGCATCGTAATAGCTGTGGTAGCTGGAGGCCAGCTCGCGCAGATAAAACGTCACATCGTGTGGGGCGAATCCTTCTGCCGCCGAGCTCAGCATGGGGCCGTACTTGGCCAGCAGCAGCATCAAGGCCAGCGCCTGCGGGCTTTGCAGCGGCGACAAATCCACCTGGGCCAGGTCGGCAAGCTGACCGCCATCTTTTTCTTGCCACGCCGCCAGCACCGAGCAAATGCGGGCGTGCGCATATTGCACGTAATACACCGGGTTGTCGTTGTTTTTGGCCAAGGCCAGGTCCACATCGAAGATGTATTCGGTGTCCGGCTTGCGGCTGAGCAGGAAAAAGCGCACCGCGTCCTTGCTGGTCCACTCGATCAGGTCACGCAGCGTCACGTAGCTGCCCGCGCGCTTGCTGATCTTGACCTCTTCACCACCGCGCATCACACGCACCATGGTGTGCAGCACGTAGTCGGGGTAGCCTTCTGGGATACCCACATCAGCCGCCTGCAAACCGGCACGCACCCGGGCAATGGTGCCGTGGTGGTCGGTGCCCTGAATATTCACCACCTTGCCAAAGCCCCGTTCCCACTTGGTGATGTGATAGGCCACATCAGGCACAAAGTAGGTGTAGCTGCCATCGCCCTTGCGCATGACGCGGTCCTTGTCGTCACCGTAGTCGGTGGACTTGAGCCACAAGGCGCCATCTTGCTCGTAGGTTTTGCCAGCGGCCTGCAGGCGCGCCACGGCCGCCTCGACCCGACCACTGGTGTAGAGACTGCTTTCCAGGTAGTAGTTGTCAAACTTGACGGCAAAGGCCTGCAGGTCCAGGTCTTGTTCGTGACGCAGGTAGGCCACCGCAAACTGGCGCATGCCATCGATGTCGTTGATGTCGCCCGACGCCGTGTACGCACGGTCGTCCGAGGTCACCGTCTTGCCGGCCAGAAAGTCTGCCGCGATGTCGGCAATGTAATCGCCGTTGTAGGCCTGCTCGGGCCACTGCTCGTCGCCGGGTTTGTAGCCCTGCGCGCGCAGATGGGTGCTGTTGGCCAAGGTGCCTATCTGCACGCCGGCGTCGTTGTAATAAAACTCGCGGTAAACGTCCCAGCCCTGGGTCTGGTACAGGTTGCAGATGGCATCACCCAGCGCCGCCTGGCGGCCATGCCCCACATGCAAAGGCCCGGTGGGATTGGCAGACACAAACTCCACCAGCATGCGCTGCTGGCGCGGTGCCTGACTGCCATAGGCCGTGGTCTGGGTCAGCACTTCGCGCACCACCTGCTGCTTGGCTTCAGGCTTGAGGCGTATGTTGATGAAGCCGGGGCCAGCAATATCGACCGATTCCACCCAACGCTCGTAGGCGGGTGCAGCCAGCAAGGCGGCGCGCAGGGTCTCGGCCAGCTGACGGGGATTGGCCTTGAGCGGCTTGGCCAATTGCATGGCCGCTGTGGTGGCGAAGTCGCCATGGGCCGCGACTTTGGGGGATTCGAAAATAGCCTTGGCACCCGCACCGGGGGCCAGGCTGTCCAGCGCGAGGCCCAGGGCCTCCAGCAATTCGTTTTTGACAGTCAGCATGCGCGGGATTCTACGGGCGCGACTTTGGGCGGCTACAGATGCGGAGGCCGACCCGCTTGCAGGCTAGCTTGCAGACTAAATTGCATGCGTTTGAAGCACCTCAGGCGGCTGACGCCCTTTCTTTTGGCATGATTCGGGCATGTCGATGTCCCCCACCCCTGTCATCCGGCCTGCTGCTGTGGTACCACGCAACGAGTGCCGCCCATCCCTGTCCTGCGTCATGCCGGCTTACAACGAGGCACGCAATCTGGTGCGCGTCGTGCCCGAGGTTCTGGCCGCCATGGCCCAGCTGTCTGACAACATCGAGCTGATCGTGGTGGACGATGGCAGTCGCGATGACACGGTGCAGGTCATGCAAACGCTGTGCGCCGCACACCCGCAGGTGGTTTTTTTGAAGCTCTCGCGCAACTTCGGTAAGGAGCCAGCGCTGCAGGCCGGCATTGACGCCACCCGGGGCGACATCGTGGTGCTGATGGATGCCGACGGCCAGCACCCCACCGCCCTGCTGGCCGACATGGTGAGCAAATGGCGCCAGGGCTCGGACGTGGTGTATGCCGTGCGCAAGACACGCTCTGACCAGTCCGGCCTGCAAATCGGCCTGACCGGGTTGTTTTACAAGCTCATCAACTGGGGCAACCGGGTGCAGATTCCGGCCCATGCCGGCGATTTCAGGCTGATGGACCGCCAGGTGGTGGAGGCCCTGAAACGCCTGCCCGAGCGCAACCGCTTCATGAAGGGACTCTACGCCTGGGTGGGCTTCAATGCCACTGCCATCGATTACGAACCGCTGGAACGTACCGATGGCGTCTCGCGCTTTGGCTTGCGTGGCTCGCTCTCGCTGGCCATCACCGGCATTCTGGCGTTCTCGACCGCGCCGCTGCGCGCCATGACGTTTTTGGGCCTGGCCCTGTCAGCTCTCGCTTTGAGCTACGGTGTTTGGGTGGTGGGCGAGTATTTTGTGACCGGCATCAGCGTGCCGGGCTACGCCACCATCGTGGTGGGCATGATGTTTTTCAGTGGCATCCAGTTGCTGTGCATCGGCATCCTGGCCGAGTACGTGGGCCGCATCTACGAAGAAGTCAAACAGCGCCCGGCCTATTTGATCAGTCAGCGCAGCGGTGGTGGCTTGATCAAAGCGCCCCCACAGGCCTGAACCCATGGCATTGCCCTTGCCCAGCAAGTCCAGCTTGTGGTTTCTGGCTGTGGGCGCCAGCGCCGCGGCCACCCACATGGGCGTGTTTGCCCTGACGCGTGAGGCCATGTGGCCCGAGCTGGCCAACGCCCTGGGCTTTGTCGTGGCTTTTGTGGTGAGCTTTGCTGGCCACCGCTGGCTGAGTTTTCAGGACGCCGGCACCTCGCTGCTCACCAGCCTGGGCCGCTTTGCCGTCACGGCGCTGGCGGGTTTTGCCGGCAACGAAGTCGTGTTTGTGATCTTGCTGCGCGGCCTGGGCTGGCCGTCGCTGCTGGCGCTGTTCGTGGCTTTAGTGCTGGCAGCCGGGCAGACCTTTTTGCTGAGCCGCTTCTGGGCTTTCCGGCGCTAACGCACCCGCCGACTGGAACAGGTCCCAACCCACACCCTGGGCAAAGGGTTTCCAGCCCGCAGCCACCGCACTGGCCGACTCGGCCTTGCGTGCAATCAGCCAGTTACCCGGAGCTTGCGCGGCGCTGGCCAGCACCTCTGGGCCTCGCAAAACCTTGGCGGCCTCGGCATCGAAGTCAGCGCCCTCAAACAGCTCGCGCTCCCAGCCATCACGCGCGTTCGCACGGCGCTCGGCCCAGTCGTGAATCACGATCATGGGCTTGGCCGCCTGCGTGTAGAACGGCAGGTCGTAGGGAAATCCACGCAAGGCGTAGACGGTGTCACTGGGCCGGGCCTCGCAGGCCAGAACGCGAGCCATGTCTTGCGAGCGACCAGGAGCGGTGACCCCGCCCACCATCAACACCAGGGTGGTGGCGATGCCGATGTTGAGCAGCACCAGCGCCCCAAACAGCTTACCCGCCCAGGCACGGTGTGCCAGCGTGCGCTCCCAGCCCAGTGCGGCCAGCCAGGCCACCGGCGGCATCACCGGCAAGATGTAGCCCACCAGCTTGGAGCTGGGCAGCGAGAAGAACACTGTGATGCACAGCACCCAGATCCAGCACAGGCTGAGCCAGGGGCGGGTCGCCAGAGATGCTGCAGCTTGAGTCCCGCGCTTGCGCCAGGCAGCCAGGGTCCAGAAAACCCAGGGGAACATCAGCAGGCCGATCGACAACACGTAAAACCACATCGGCTGGGGGTTGTTGAAGGTCTTGGCGGTGTAGCGTGCAAAGTGGTGATGCACAAACATGTAGTTCAGCAGGTCGGGGTATTTTTGCTGGGCCAGCGCAAACCAGGGCACCACGACCGCCGCAAACAAGGCCAGGCCACTGAGCCACGGCAGGTACAGCATCTTGCGCAGCTGGCGTGTCCAGACCAGCCACACCAGCAGCACCAGACCGGGCAAGGCAATGCCGATCAGGCCCTTGCTCATCATGCCCAGGCCACAGGCCACAAAACCCAGGCGCGCCAGGTTGGCATGGGGTTTGTCGCCCGCCTGAAACGCAAAGGCAAAACACCAGATGGCCACGCTGATCCAGGTCGCCACCTGCATGTCGTGATTGACATACTGGCCACCCACCATGAAGGCCAGACCACTTGCCAGCATGATGGCGGCACGTCGGGCCAGGGCCTCGGTGGCCACAACGCGTGCGGCCAGGTACAGCGCCACGGTCATCAACCCCACATGCAGGGCGGGCACAAAGCGCAAGGCAAACTCGTTGACGCCAAACACCGTGAGGGACAGCGACTGCAGCCAGTGCAGCAAGGGCGGTTTGTGAAAAAAGGGCAGGCCATTCAGGCGCGGCGTGAGCCAGTCGCCATGGAGCAGCATGGCACGGCCAATGTCGCCGTAACGCCCCTCGTCGGGCACCGCCAGCGGCCGCAACAGCGACAGCACCAGCAGAAAAGCCCACAACAGGCCCATCGCGAGCCAGGATATTTGTCGTTCAGTCAGGTATTTTTTCACCCGCGAATTTTAGGGGCGGGGCAAGTCCCCCCTTTCAGCACAAGCCTCAGAAAACCCCTAACCAGGCCAGGGTCGCCATGCCGTAACGCTTGCCAAACTTGCTTGCGGTCATGGGGTTGTAGGCAAACGGTATCTCGCCCACAAACTGATTGCTCATCAACTGTCCGCGCAAGACGACGGCTGAATGTGGGGCTATTCGACGTGAAATTTCTGCAACCCAGGTGTTGTTCGCCGTGTATGCAACACCACCCAAATTTCTGATCGTGTCGTCCACCTCGCTACGCTTCAACTGTTGGCGGAAAAACCCGCCACGTAGCATCCAATCCTGGTTAAACCATTGCAAACTGCCACCTACCAACCAGTAGTTTGCGCGGTAAGAAACATGAAGGTCTGCGTCGGTTGCGGCACTGAAAGTATCAAGTACCGGCCCCGACGCGCTACAGGTATCGACCAGGGACCCGTTCAAGGCACTGCCGGCAAAAGTTAACCTGTAGGTGCAGCCGCTTCCAGTTTTATACAGGGCAGTTACCCCGCCGGCGCCCACGCGGCTTTGCCCAAAACCGCCCAATGCGTTCACACTCACCGAGTCTGACAAACGCCACGTGCCGACCACATCCAGTTGCTTTTGGAGGTCATGGGCGGAATCCACGCGCACGTCATATACCGTTTTCCCCGCCACGGTGGTGGGTGACGACTTCACGAGCTCGGCTGAGGCATTGCCCCACACACTCATGCGGACAGCCAAGTGCCCCGGGCTCGCCGCATTACCCAGTAAGCGGTATTGACCTGCCACTTGCCAACTGTCAATGTATGCGCTGTCAGTGCGGTAATCGATGCGCCGCCGCCAGAGCTGCCCAGACGCTGACCAGTCGTCCGTGAGCCGATAGCTGACAAGCACATGTTGTCCCTGATAGTCGCCGACATTTGTGCCAGCGTACGCGGGGTCACTCGACCGAAGATGCAAAAAATCGAGCGTGTCGTTAACGGCATCAACGCCCAGCTCCAGACGAAGTTGACCCGGACCTCCAGGCAAGTCGGCCGACAGCAAGGCATCCAGCGGCGCAGCGCACAAAGTCAGCGGCAATATGAATTGCACCGCGACAAGAGGTTGCAAATATTTCGTTTGCATCGTGGTTTGCAGCAACCGGGGCGACAGGCCTGGCCCCGGTTACCCAACATTTATTTCACGATGACGCCAGCACTGCCGTAATTGCTGACCGATGCCCCTCGGGCGTCAGTGATAGCCAAAGGTACGCCCGTCATGCCAAAGCTTATGGAATAAGTGCCGACGGGGTCGGTCAACGCACTTGCAGCAGGAAACAGCGAGCTCAATAGGGTATTGAGACCACCCATATTGAGGTTGACCACACCATTGGCGGATGTCGTCAACAAGCTACTGACGTTGCTCAAGGTCGCGCTTCCCACATGGGTGGTGACATACAACTTGGCGGCAAGTGGAATGCTCAAAACCGGCTTGCCGCTGACCGTGGCGACTTGAATCTGATCAAACCACAGATTCATATATCCGTACCTTGGCGAGCCGCGATAGATGGTCACAGTGCCTTGCGCTATCGCGCTGACCGGCGAGCCCGTCGCCTGAAAACTGATGGCGGTCAGTGGGTTGCCCTGCAGATTGACTTCACCGTAGTAGGTGTAGGGGTTGGGTGCCGTCACAGCATTGTTATTGAAGGCCAAGGAGGCCAGATCAAGTTGCAGAGTGGTGGCGGGCAGGGTGGCCGGCGTAATGGTCGCCACAGACTCCACAAAGAAGTCTGCCCCCAGCGCCAGGTGTGGCCCATAGTCGGTGTAGCTGCTGTTTTCGATGACCGGCAAAGTCGCCCCCAACTCGGTGCTGATCGCCACGGGTACGCCCTGGATACCAAAGCCCACTTTGAAGTTGCCTGTTGTGGCGATATCGCCTCGATTGGGCTGAATGGACTTGACCAGATCCAGCAAAGCCGTCATGTCGATAGTCGCCACACCATTGGCATCCGTCGACAACAGACTACTGACGTTGCTGAAGGTCGCTTTCAGATCAGGCTGATAGCTGTAACCTTGACCAAAGTACACCAACATCCTGGCTGTTGGTGGGACCGTGACACTTGGCTTACCCGCAATCGTCGCGACATCGACCTGGTCTATCACCAGTTGTAGCTGCCTACTGTCGCTGCGAGTGATGCTCACATTGGCTGAGCCCCGCGCCGCTGCGGGCGTACCACCTAACTGCATGGACACTTTGGTCAGTGCACCTGCAATAGTGATGCTACGCAACGCGGTGTTGGCAGTGGGTGCCCTCAAGGCTTGGTCGTTCACCAGGATGGTGGTCAACTTGATTTCGAGTGCATTGACATTCGGCACAGCGTTATTCAGTAGCGTGGCGGCAGATGCCCCGACAGCTTGCAAACCAGCCAGATTCAGACAGGTTTGGGTACAGGCAAAAGAACTGATGGGCAGCAGCAGGTGCCTCCTATTGGCCTGGACAACATTGACCAGGGAGTTGGTGTACTGGCGTACGGCCTGACTCATTTCCACAGCTCCGCCGGTGGTGGTCAGGGCATTGGCTGAGGCATTGGCCACCGCTCGTACGGTCACGGAGATCAGGTCGCCGGACAATGCCGCAACAGCTGAGCCCTTCAGTGAGCGACCTGAATTTGTCACTGTTTTTTCAACCGCTGCATCCACCAGCTGCCTGACCGATGTTGGATCAGAAAAATTGACGGTCAGGGTAGCTAGCGTATCAGCCGTGGCACGCAATGCAGACAAGTACAAGGCCCCCTCGTAACCATTGCCGCCGGAGGCAACCGATACCGCCGCGGAGAGTTGCTCCAAGAGTGTCTCTATGGCAGAAGTGGTTCGGGCGAGTTGCGGCAGAGTTGCCACGCTAGCGACCGGATCAGCCGTCAGCAAATTCACGCCAGGCAGCCCCAGCGAATTTGCCAAAAGAGTGTTCGCCGCGTCTACATTGCTTGTCAAGGCAGGCGACGGTATGCCACTGACCGGGGTGGGCATGGCCTGGTTCACACGGGTCATGACCAAGGTACTCAAAGGTGTGATTTGGGTAGCTCCGGCGGGCGCACGGAGTTCGCCACGGAATGGCAAGAGCGTCGCCATATCCACACCGCCACTCGCGCACAGCATGTGTTGGCCCAGGGTGGCGTCAAACACATAGCCCCCACTGCCGTTGGTGGTGGTGTTGGGCTCTGCAGCATCGCAAATACGGTCGTCATTCAGGTCAAGCGTGACCCTGGCGCCAATGATGTAGCCATCTGCCACACGACCACTCACCGTGGCAGCACCTGCAGCAGCGCCGTTGCACACGTAACCTTGAGAGCTGACTTCAGCCGCATCCAAGACATTGTTGGCATTGGCATCCGACCCCGATGCCAGACGACTTCCACCGTAAGCACAATTGCCGCCCGCCGCTTCCGGCATCACTGTGAATAGCGCATTGCTGCCAGCTGCGCCTGTGGCACCGGTCGCGCCCGTCGCACCGGTTGTCCCAGCCGCACCAGTAGCGCCGGTTGTACCGCCACAAACATAGCTGGTCGAGGTCACCTCGGAGATATCGAGAACACTGTTGGTATTGGCATCCAAGCCCGCAGCCACCTTGGAGCCGCCTGCGGCGCAATTCAAGCCCACTGACTCTTGGGACACCACAACCAGTGTGCTCAAACCGTTACTGCCGTTTGAACCGTTGGAGCCATTTGTTCCGTTGCTCCCGTTCGCGCCATCCAGGCCGTAGCAGACCTGTTGCGAGTTCGTACCTTCAGCATCATCCAGCCGTCCGTTGCCGTTGGTATCGATACCAGACATCACCGTGATCCCCCCGTTAGGGCAGGCATCAAAAGCCACTGCGGCAAGCAGACTCACAGCCACTGATTTATTCCCAGGTGGCGTAGATACAGACCCAAAACTGTTGACCGGTAGGTTGATGTCAGAGAAATCTGTGTGGGCTGCCGCAAAGCTCTGGCCGGCTGCGGCAAGCAAGGTCCCCACGTCGGAACTACCCACGACACAGCCGCTGGCAGGATTTGCCAAACAAGACTTCATCTCCAATAGTGCGGCCGATAAGGTGCTGCCAGCGGGCTTGTTGGCCAAGTACTGAGATACGAGGGCTAGCGCCAACGCGTAGGTCCGCTGAGAAACCGTTGACCCGGCGGGTACGTTCAGCGCATCAACCGGTAGCGTGTACATGATGTCAAACACGCCAAAGTTGTTTTGTACGGTGTTAACTGCTGCGTCGATGTTTGCGGTGTTCAAGCCATCCGGGGACGCGAGAGCCAGACCATGAGCCAGTTCAGTGAGCGCTGTAATTGCCACTGTTTTGGAACCTGTCACGCTTCCCAGCACGGAACGAAGTGGTGTGGACAACGCCGTGGCACCCCGTGTCGCCTCGTCTACATAAGTGCCGCCACTACTTTCAAGCAGGACCGGACCGGTGTAAGTGCCGATGTCAACAGAAAAAGCGCCACTGGCATTGGTTGATGCGCATTTGCCCAAGGACGCGCCCTTGGCTGCGCCCGTGACGGCGTAGGCACACACGGCTGAGTTATTGACGGGCCCTTTGCTGACAACGCCGTTAAGAACGTACGTCGAAGGTGTAGAACCACCACCACTGCTGCCACCGCCACAAGCGGCAAGCGCCGCGACCAAGCCGGCCGCAACCAATAGACGGACTAATGTCATGAATCCTCCCTGAACTTACAAAAGTGGCTTGTTTGTTTTAAGTTTGCGCCAACCAGCCACTATCGGTTGAGCGTCAACAGCTGAGTTGCCGGCCTCATATCTCACAGGCAATTGATGCTGATTCGTAAATTATACGAATTAGTGTGTATGTGAAATAGTGGTACTTTGGGACATTCACCGGCGTGAATCAGCCCCTCAGTAGAACCTTTGGCACATGCGTGCGCACCTTGAGGCAGGAGCGGGGGTGGACGCAAGTGGAGTTCAGCGAGCGGTGTGGCTTCTACCAAACCTACCTAAGCCGCATTGAAGGCGGCCAAGCCAATCCGACACTGAACGTGATAGAAGTTATTGCGATTGGCCTTGGCATGACAGTTTTTGAGTTGTTCGAAGCTGTCAGGCAGCGGGCTGAGCAGGGGTGATGCAAGGGATCACCCAACCCACACGTAGCTGTGGCACTGATTCACCCCAGGCCGAGCAAGCCTTTCAGGGCGGGGCTGGGACGGTGGGCCATCACCTGGTCTTGAATGGCCTTGGGCGACAAGCCAAACACACGCTCCATCACCCGGGCATACACCGCAGCCAGGTCGATGCTGGCAGGTAAGTCACGCCCCTCAAAGAGTTGCTCTTTTTTCAGGCCGCGCCAGTCGGCATACACCCGGGAGCCGGTCAACAAGCCGCCAGCCAGAAAGCAGCAACTGCCCACACCGTGGTCGGTGCCGGTGGTGCCGTTTTCAGCTGCAGTGCGACCAAACTCGGTCACCGTCACCACCAAGGTGTTGACCCAGGCGTCACCCATGCCCTCTTTGTAGGCGCCGACCAGAGCGTCCAGTTCGCCCAGCCGGTCGGCATGGGTGCCGCTGTCTGCGCCCTGGCTGGCATGGGTGTCAAAACCATGTTGCATATCGATCAGCCCAACGCGGGGGCCGTTGGGTTCACGCATCTCCTTGGCTGCCAGGCGGGCCAGTTGGGGCACCGCACGCGCGTTCTGGAACGAGGCGTTGTTCATGGCGCCCTGGCGCAGCGCCAGGTTCTCGGCCCGGATCACCGGCGCATAGGCAGCCAGCATGGGGTCATCGGCCCACAAGGCAGGCAAAGCATCTGCCACGCTCGCGCTCAGAGGCGGCATCCAGTTCGGAAACTGGGTGGTGGCTGCCGGGTTGCCGCGCAGGATCAGCGGCATGGGGATGGAAATGGACACACCTCCGCTCTGGCCGGAGGCCTGCATGGCGCGCCCGATCCAGCCCGAGGCGGACGTGTAGGGCTTGGCCATGCCGGTTTGCATGATGTCCTGCCCCTCAAAATGCGAGCGCCCCGTGTACCCAAAGCCAGTGCTGTGCACCACCGCCAGATGACCCGCCGCCCACAGGCTGTGCATGACCTTGAGCTGGGGGTGCAGCGCAAACGAGCCATCCAGCGGCAAGGCATTTTTAACAGCGATGTTGGCGCGCATGCTCTCGTACAGGGGGTCGGCCACCGGCGGCGCGGCGGTCAAGCCATCCATGCCACCCCGCAGCAGCACGACCAGCAGCCGGGGCTCATCTGCCTTGGGAGACGCCAGCGGCTCACGCAGGCCAGCAAAACTGAGGGCAGCCCAGGCGGCACTGCGCTGAATGAATGTTCTTCTTTGCATGGGCATTAACTCCACAACAGGGCAGGACTGACATGCAGCAGACCATAGGCCTGGCGATGGTCACCTTTGGCGAGCGCGGCGCGGATGGGCTCACTGCCCAGCCCAGCAGCGGGCAGGTATTGATCAATTTGGGTGCGCAAACCCTCCACGGCGCGGTCGGGGTTGCTTATCAATTCGCGCAGCAGCACCGGCATCACCCGCACCCGCCGGTCGAGCATCTCCTTGGAAACCCAGTCACTCGAGCGGATCGGCCAGCCATTGGGCTGCGGGCACCGTGGCAAAGGCTGGCCCAGGTCGCCCAGCAAATAAAAGGTCTTGGTTCCACCTCGGTCGTCCAGCGGCACCACACGCGGCACCTCCACCCCGGTCAGGGTGAGGGTTTGCCACAGCCAGGTCTCGGGCGAGGTGAATTTGCGTGTGTTGTCGATGTGCGCCCAGCAGGCCTCCACCACCGCCTGGTGCACCTTGGGCAAATCGCCCTGACTGCTGACAAAGGCTCGCTGCACATGGGCAACTGCAGCAGGCGGCGGCTCGTCGTCCAGAAAATACACACACAGCTTGTGCGCCAGATGCCGGGCCGTGGCGGGATGGTTGGCCAGGTCTGTGACCAGATCTTCCAGCTTGGCCGAGGGCCGAAACAGCGCGGAATAGGTCTTGCCCATGACCTCTTGTGCCCCCGGCTCGTGATGGTTGAAGTCGAAGTAAGTACCCAGGGGCACACCTGCCTTGCGCCATTTGTCGGGCTTCATGTCGCGCCAGCCCGTCAGGATCAGGGTGGTGGCTTCCACATCTTTTTGGGTGTAGCCACTGGCCGGGCTCAGGGTAAACAACTCGAGCAGTTCGCGGCCCAGGTTCTCGTTGATGCTGTCCTTCGTCCATTTTTCCCGGGCGGCTTTGGAACGCGGGCCGGTGTTGCGGTTGTTGTCCAGGTACACCAGCATGGCTGGGTGGGTGACCGCATGCCAGAGCATCTCGCGAAAACTGCCAGTCATCTTGTCGCGCAGCGAACGCTGGTAGGGGCCGATGAGCACATCGTTGTTTTGATTGCCCGGTGCCACCATGAAGTGGTTGGTCCAGAAGTGCCAGAAACGCTCAAACACCGGAGCGCGCCCGTAAACCGCCGTGGTGGCCCGCGCTTGCACTTCTTTCCAGTGCTCCATACGGCTGTAGGGAATCTCCACATCGCGCTTGCGCTCAGCCTCGAACTGGGCGCGCGGCAGCGTCTTGCCTTTGTCAAAGGAGGCTCTTTCTGCCTCCTGATGACCTTGAAACGCCGTCATCACATCGTCCATGGACCAGAGCAGTTTGACCCAATCAGGCAGGTCGGAGCGTCGGGACCCGTCGCGCTCGATGATGTCAATGGGCGGCGCTTTGAGCAGTTGCGCCTGCGCCCACGCCACCGGATCGGCAGGCAGGGCCTGGTCGGCGGGCAGACCGAAAGCCACGCGCCGTGTGAATTTGCCGATGAGATGTTGCTGAGTCATCAGGTGGCTCCCGGTGGGTACCTGCCCGAATGACGACCATCGGGGCTGGCGCTTTGCAGGCGGTGATTCTAGGAGCGGGCAACTGTGTGCGCCGTGCGGCCACAATAGCCTCATCAAGGACATTCGGAGCAGATCATGAACATGGCAACTGGGGTTTTGTTGGGTGTGGCGGTGCTGGTGGTGGTGTATGTCATCAGTGCCTACAACCGGCTGGTGGCTGTCAAGCACGCCGTGGACAAGGCCTGGGCCAATATCGATGTGCTGCTCAAGCAGCGGCATGACGAGCTGCCCAAGCTGGTCACGGTCTGCAAGGAGTACCAGCAATTTGAGCAAAGCACCTTGCAACAGGTGATTGCAGCCCGTGCTCAGGTCCAGACGTCTCGGGAGCAGCAGGACATAGCAGCCCTGGGCCGTGCCGAGGGCAGCCTGCGCAGCGGCCTGGGGCAGATTTTTGCGGTGGCCGAGGCCTACCCGGAGCTGCGCGCCAACGAGAGCTTTCAGCAATTGCAAAGCCGCATCAGCCAGCTGGAAAACGCCCTTGCCGACCGGCGCGAGTTTTACAACGAGGCCGTCAACATCAACAACGTTCGCATCGAACTCTTCCCCGACCGACTGATTGCACAGCGCTTTAACTTTGGCCCACGCGCCCTGCTGACCTTTGCTGCCGAAGAAAAGACCGATGTGGACCTGAAGGCCCTGTTCCGCTAAGACCATGATGCAGCGTTGGGGCCGCGCCTTGCGGCTGTGGCTCACATCTGGCGGCTATGTGATGTTGCTGATCCTGGGGGCACACCTGGGCACGCCACAGGGCTGGCGCCTCAGTGTGGGCCTGACGGCTTTGATGGCACTGCTGGCGTGGCAACTGGTGCTCAAGCGCGCTCGCGCCATGGCAGACACCCCCACCTCCCACATCGCCTCGGCGGCCCAGGGCTACGTCGAATTGCAGGGCCAGGGTGCCCAGTTTGAGGGCTACCCGGTGTATGCACCCCACCACGGCCTGCCCTGCCTTTGGTACCGCTACAAAGTAGAAAAGCGGCAAGGCGACGATTGGAAAACCGAGTCGCAAGACGAATCCACCACCTCTTTTTTCATTGACGACAACAGCGGCCGATGCACCGTCGACCCCGAGGGCGCCGAGGTGTTGCCCCAGCACAGCGAAACCTGGACCCAGGGCGACCGCCGCTACACGCAGGCGCTGATCCTGCCGGGTGAGCCGCTCTACATCCTGGGCGACTTCAAAACCCAGGGGGGCGACAGTGCCGATCTGAGCCTGAGGCGCGACGTCAGCGAATTGCTGGAGGACTGGAAGCGCGACATGCCAGCCTTGGCCCAGCGTTATGACAAAAACGGCGACGGCCAACTCGATCTGCAGGAATGGGAACAGGCCCGCAGCGACGCCCGACGCGAGGTGGAGCAGCTGCACCGCGACATCCGCGCCCAGCCGCACACCCACACCATCGGCCTGCCCACCGACGGCCGGCCCTACCTGATTTCATCGCACGCCCCAGAAAAACTGGGCCGCCGTTTTCGCCTGTGGGCCTACGCCCATGCCGGGGTGTTTTTGCTGGCTTTGGGGGGATTGGGGTATGCGTGGCAGGCACATGCCTGACGCCTCGGCCCACACCTTCATTTCAAAATCACAAATAATCATCCATATATAACGCCATATACAATTTAAGCATTCATAAAAGTGTTTTAAATGAAGACCCTCTCGCCTCCACCACTGCCGGTTGCGCGCAGCTTGGACCGCCTGGGCAAGGCGATTTCGCTCGCGCGCCGGCGCAGACACCTGACGCAGCAAGACCTGGCGGAACGCATCGCCACGTCCGCGAACACCGTGCGTCGTATGGAGGCGGGTTATCCGGGCACGGCGCTGGTTCACTTTGCAAGGGCCTTGCAGGTGTTCGGGGAGCTGGACAAGCTTGATCAGTTGCTTGACACCCCTCACGACACCATTGGCCTGACCCTGATGGATGAAAAATTGCCTCAGCGCGTGCGCAAATCCCGCAAATCACCAGAATCCGGGGCGTTCTGATGGCCACCAAACCTGCTGTCAAACCCGCCGCCAGGTTAGCCCCCAGTCGCACCCAGATGAATGTCTTTCTGGGCAAGGCAGAAAAGCCGCTGGGACGGCTTATCTTCGTCAAAGACGGTCAACGGGAGTTTTCTCAATTCGCCTACAGCGACGAATGGTTGGCAGATGCCCAGTTCTTTGATGTCTCACCTGACCTGAATCGCCAAAGCGGCTACCAACTTCGCAAGCCCCCCACCAAGAACGACACATGCTTCTTCTTGGCCCTAGCCGATACCGAGCCAGATGCGTGGGGACGACGGGTGATCTGAACCCTTTCCCCGACAAGGATCCGGAATCCAAAACCTGGCTCAGTGAAGACAGCGGCCCGATCACCTCCATTCAACAACTGCTCGATCAAGCCGCACGCTTTGAGTTATCACAGCCACAAGCACAATCCATCCTTGAAGAGGTCACCACAGCGGTCAAGCGCTGGAAAGATGTGGCTATCTCAACAGAGGTTGGGCTGCAGCCGCATGAGCTCAATGACTTCAAGCCTGCGTTTGACAGTAAAACCACAAATTAAGCAATCGCATTCGCCTCTGGGCCTACGCCCATGCCGGGGTGTTTTTGCTGACTTTGGGGGGATTGGGGTATGTGTGGGGGATGTGAGCCCTGCCCTATTTGTAAGTCGACAACAGCAGGCTGGTTTCGGTCGTGGCTATGCCTTCGATCTGACGGATAGCGCCAAGCACGGCATCAAAGGCCTCCAGCGAATCGGCCCGTAACTCAGCCACGATATCCCAGCGGCCATTGGTACTGTGCAGGGCTTGCACGTTGGGGTGACCACGCAGACTGGCCATTACTTTGGAAGTCTGGTTGCCGTCTACCGCGACGCTCATCAGCGCGCGAATACGGGCCACCTCAACGGCCGGCTTCAGGCGCACGGTATAGCCCACGATGGTGCCGTCTTTCTCCAGTTTCGCGATGCGGTTTTGCACCGTCGCCCTTGCCACCCGCAGCTTCGCGGCCAATGCCACTGTGGACATGCGGGCGTTGTCGCGCAACAAGCCTATCAGTTCTCGGTCCGTGTCATCCATCGCAAAACTTTCATATCGTCACAACAACCTGTCAGTTTGCTTAATTAGCAGATCTTTTTGTTCATATTGTGCTCTTCTGACTGGCTCCATGCGCCGGAACAATGGAATCTGAATACAGAGACTCACCACTGCGTGGGCCCCAAACCCTACCTCCCAGAGCTTTATATGACCCGCTTTATCGACGTCCCCGCCATGACCGAACTGATCCACACCATTGGCGTCAAAGACTTCATCGGTCAATTGGCAAACTACATTCACGATGACTTTTTACGCTGGCCCGAGTTTGAAAAATCTGCCCGTGTCGCCAACCATTCCGACATCGGTGTGATTGAACTGATGCCGGTTTCCGACGCCACGCGCTACGCCTTTAAATACGTAAACGGCCACCCCAAAAACACCGCCAAAGGGCTGTACACCGTGATGGCCTTTGGCTTGTTGGCTGAGGTTGATACGGGCTACCCCGTTTTGTTGTCCGAGTTGACATTAGCCACAGCCCTGCGCACCTGCGCCACCTCGCTCATGGCCGCCCGTGCTTTGGCGCGCACAAATGCCAAGCGCATGGCGCTGATCGGTAACGGCGCACAAAGCGAATTTCAGGCGCTGGCCTTCCACGTTGGGATGGGGATTGAGGAAGTTGCCGTGTTTGACGTGGACAGTGCCGCCACCGACAAGCTGATCGCCAACCTGAGCGCCTTCCCCACCCTGCGCGTGGTGCGTGCGGGCAGTACCGCAGAAGCCGTGGCAGGCGCCGACATCGTCACCACGGTGACCGCCGACAAAACCTACGCCACCATCATCACCCCTGACATGCTGGAGCCCGGCATGCACCTCAACGCCGTGGGTGGCGACTGCCCCGGCAAGACCGAGCTGCATGCCGATGTGCTGCGCACAGCGCGGGTGTTTGTCGAGTTCGAGCCGCAAACCCGCATAGAAGGCGATATCCAGCAGCTGCCAGGCGATTTTCCTGTGGTGGACCTGTGGAAGGTGCTGGCTGGAGCCCAGGCTGGACGACAAAGTGCAGAGCAAATCACGGTGTTTGACTCGGTCGGTTTTGCGCTGGAGGACTACTCCACGCTGCGTTTTGTGCACGAGCAGGCGCTGCGCCACAACATCGGTAGCGACATCGAACTGGTCCCCGAGGCGAGCAACCCCAAGGACCTGTTCAGCCACACCCGCCGCCAGGCTGGTCGCCCGTGGCTGCGCCGTGCCGCATAAGTCCGTCGACGTGCCCCCAGCCATGCGCAACACCGTGTTTGCGCAAGCTCCCAGCGCCGTGTAACCGGCGGCTCAGCGCAATGTGCGCTGGCGGGTATTCACCTATCGCCCAGGTAGCGCCGTGGGTACAGCCAACCTGGTTACCGTCTCTGCCAGGCCTGCTACCGATTGCGTGTTTTGCCACGCCAAGTATTCAGACCGGCGCAGTCGGTAACGCGCGATACTGCCCTCGTGCAACTGCTGCAAGGCAGTCATCAGCACTGACGCAAACGCAGCTCGATCGGCCTCCTCAGCATATGCAACAGACAGCTGAGCAATGAGTTCTCGACCCGGTTGCTTTGCACCTTTGACAACCGCCTGTACCGCTTGAATCAAGGCCTCACGGTACTTGATCTTCAAGGGGTCTGGCTCCACCATGGTTTGCGTGATGGCCAAGTAACGCTGACAAGAACGCTCGTAGGCCCAAACAAACACATCCCGCAACAACTCAACCTGGTTGAGCTCGTAAACACCCAACGTACCCTCAATGTAAGCACGCTCCGGAACATCGATAAACGACAAGGGGCACAGGTTGTGTTTGATCAGCGGGATATTTGCACCAATGCGAGAAACCCGCTTGTTCACATCTTCAAAGGGCTGCAGGTAGGGCAGCTGCACCATCAGGAAGAATGCCTGTTCGAAGGGGTCCGGGATGGCAGCGGCTTTGTCCAACAGAAGCAGAAAACTATCCTCAATTACTTGGGGCAAAGCCAGAGGGTGAAACACGGTGCCCGATACCTCGACTGGTCTGCGGCGCAACCTGCCGCTGGCTTGCGGGTCGCGCATCAGGTCCTGGGACAACACAGCGTGCAGGTTTTTGAACGTAAAGGCATCAAAGCCCACCTCATTCACGTCCTCAACCAGCATCTCGATAGCCGCCTTGTGGTTCAGAATCATCTGAGTCTCGATAGCATCCTTGCCGCGAGCAATCTGGCCGAACTCGATCAAGTTCTGGGTATCGAGTCGGCTGTAGGTGTTGCCTTCCAACTTGGATGAGGCCCACGACAGATCCACCAACAGCCGTCCCAGGATTTCGCGGGCGTAGGTGCCCGCCGGGCGCTCGCTCTCAGGGGTACGCCCCATATCGTGCAATTGACGGCGCAATGAGTCCGGCAAATAGAAACTGGTGCCAGGCTGGTAAGCCTGAAGAAACTCCCGCTGATAGCCCACTGGGCGACGGTGCATCAAGGCGCGGCGGACCTGATCACGAACGGCCGCGCCCTCCGCAGACACTGGTACGTACAACTCCGGTTCAGCAGTAGCCGTGGCCGTTGGGGTCTCTACACCTGCGAGCTGAATTACATCCTCTGATACCGCCTTGTAGACCAAGGCGACGCTTTCACCCTCAGTGCGCAGTCGTTTTTCCGCAACGAGCTGGCCCAACCGTCGCTGCAGCGTGCGACGGTTGGGCTTGTGTGCGTTGAGCCGATCCAATTCAGCTTCAATGGCGGCAATACCAGCCCCATTGGGAAGTCCTGCCACGATGGCCTCAATCTGCAGGAGTTCTTCGGTTGACTTGGCGCGTGGCATGTGCTGTCCTTGAAGTGGTAATTTTGTCGTGCTTTGTCACCGAGGAGCGACAATTCACAACACCATTTTGTCGCACAAACTGTCGCGCTTCAAGGAAATACTGTGGCGAATTGCTCAGAATGCTCAACCAACGTCAGTACGTCTAACTTTCCGCTTCCCTGCAGTTGAAACTCTTGCAAGCGACGAAATGAATAATTGAAAACGTCTGGGCTCAGCCCGCCAACACCCTGTTCAGAAATAATGTCTCGTGGCCTGTACGCACGCCTCGTTCAATAATGGTCGACAGCGTCAACATGCGAGACCCCATGACACAAACTGCTTTAAGTGACTCGTCTTTCTGGTCAAGTTGTGACCTTGCCACGTTGTCATTGGCATCCAAGAGTTTGCTGGTCTACGGTGCCTTGATGTGGCTGGCGTGTGGGGTCACCTACTTCTTGTCGCTCAACGACGCACGGACCCTGCGCGAGGTGGGTATCTGGGTCAAACCCATGAAATTCATGGCGGCCACAGCCTTGTTTGCATGGACCACGGTATGGCTGGCCGAATGGGCCAACGGCCCCCACACCCACGGTGAGGCTTACAAGGGGATCTGCGCGCTGCTCGTGGTCACGTCATTGTTTGAAGTGGCGTACATCACCTACCAGGCCTCCCAAGTGGCCGCATCCCACTACAACACCAGCGATGCCTTGCACACCCTGCTATTTGGCGTGATGGCCATTGCGGCGGTGGGACTCACCGCATCGCAGGGCTGGTTGGCCTGGGAAATCTGGACCGCACGAGAAGCCCGAGGGCTGTCTGTCACGGCGTGGGGCGTTGTCATTGGGCTGACGCTCACCTTCCTGCTTTCCACCATCAGCGGATTTCTGTTGGGGGGTCACCAGCCTCCTGCAGGGCAAGGACTTCCGGTGGTTGGTTGGCACCTGTACAAGGACATACGCCCGTCCCATTTCCTGGGCGTCCATGCCCAACAACTCGTCCCCTTGTGGGGCCTCGTTGCTGATCGCTACTTTGGAACCTATTCGCCCCAGGCCTTGGGTGCGGGATCCGCGCTCTATGTACTGGTGTGGGGCTATCTGACCTGGACGAGTCTGGGCACTTGAGCCTCAATGCCTGTGCATCCCCCTGCCCAGCACCACCCCGGCCTCCACCAGGGCGTGGGCAAAGTCGGGGCTGGCCAGATAGTGGTATTCGCGGTCGCGGGCGGGGCCGATGGGGTCGTTGGATGCCACGCCCAGCGCGGGGTGGCACATGATGATGCCGTGGTGGGGTGTGGTGCGCAGCCAATGCTGCATGTGCCTGGCGTAGCCGGGCCCATCGCCGTCAAAGTTGTAGATGCCGCTCAGGGCGGGGGCCACCGGCACGCCGGCGGCCGTTGCACGCACTTGCAAGGCCTGGGCGCCCATGGCAGCGATGATGCGGGCCTTGATGTCGGCCTGCCCGGCTGGTGCGCGTGAGATGCGCAAATAGGGCACGGCGCCAGCCCAGCGGTTTTGCATGGCCTCGCGCAGCACGTCGAGCAAGGCGTCGCGGAGGCCGGCAAATTGCTGCACATGCTGATGACCGTCGATGTGGTCGGGCGGCGCACCCCAATGTTGGTCAAACAGCTGCAGCTGCCGCTCGATTTCCCGCCTGGCAGTGACCCGATCAAAGCCGCCCAGCACAGACTTCGCCATGGCCCGGCCCAGGCTCATGCCGTGACCTGCGGCGATGGCGAATTCGCTGGTCCAGTCCAGGTGCAGACCCACATCGATGTGGCCTCGCAGCTCACGCAACAGGGCTACGTCGGTAGGCCAGCGCGGCGACAGCACCATGGCACTGGTGGCACTCAGGCGCCCCAAGGTCGCCAGCTTGGCAATGCCGATCGAGGCGTTGTCGTGGACCGCAAAGTCGTCTGCGCACAGCACCAGCCGCCGCTCGGCCCGGTGCAGGGCAGTGGGCTCGTCCACCAATATTTGGCGCGACTCCATCAAGCGGCCCGCCAAAAGCCAGGCTGGCTGTAGTGGTGCTTCAGGAAGTCGATCCACAGGCGTACCCGCAAGGGCAAGTGCTTGCGCTGAGGAAACACCGCGTAAATGCCGCTGGGCGGAGCGGCAAACTCTTCCAGCACGGCCACCAGTTTGCCTGCAGCCACTTCGGCCTCGACCTCCCAGGTGCTGCGCCAGGCGATGCCGTAACCAGACATGCACCAGTCATGCAACACCTGACCATCGGAGCAGCTCAGGGGCCCACCGGGCTTGAGGTGTATCAGCTCGGGGCCAGCTGCGCCTGGCACCGAAAACGCCCAGCCCCGGGTTTGCGATGCATCGCTGGACAAGGTCAGGCAGTCAAAACGCACCAGGTCGTTGGGATGTGCAGGCTTGCCATGACGCGCCAGATACGCAGGCGTGGCCACGCACAGGCGGCGGTTGTCGGCCAGGCGCACGCTGATCAGGGCCGAGTCGGGCATGTCACCCACACGCACCGCACAGTCAAAGGATTCGGCCGCCAGATCGACCACACGGTCGCTGAGGTTCAGCGAGATGGTGACGTCGGCGTGCTGTTCGCGAAAACGGGGCACCAGGGGCGCCACGTGGCGACGCCCAAAGCCCGCCGGTGCGGTGATGCGCAAATGACCGCTGGCCTTGACACCACCAGCACTGACGCTGGCCTCGGCATTGGCCAGGTCGGACAGCAGGCGCTGGCAGTCTTCCAGAAAAGCGCTGCCTTCAAAGGTGAGCGTGATGCGCCGTGTGGTGCGCACCAGCAGCTTGACGCCCAGGGACTCTTCCAGCGCATCGAGCCTGCGCCCCATGATGGCGGGCGCCACGCCCTCGGCAACGGCTGCGGCTGTCAGGCTGCCCCGCGCGGCGACGGAGACAAATGATTCAATGGCTTTGAGCTTGTCCATGGAGGGTGATGATAGGCCTCACCTCCGCGGCAACTGACCGTGGTCAGTATTGCAGCCGGGCCACGGCGCGCAGCTCGTCTGCCGTGGTGCTGGGGAAGCCAAAAAACTCCAGGTAAGCCGGGATTTGCTCAAACAGCATGTCGGTGCCGATCTGCACCTGGCAGCCACGGGCCTGGGCTGCAGCCAGAAAAGCAGTCATTTCCGACTTCATGACCACCTCGCCCACAAAGGTGCCGGGGGCAATGCGATCCATGTCCATGGGCAGCGGGTCGCCCACATTCATGCCCAGCGGCGTGGCATTGACCACAATGTCAAAACCCGCCGGGTCGTTGGAACCTACGCCCACTTGCAGGGCGGGGTAATGCTGACTCAGGCGCTCGCCCAGGCCGGTGGCGGCTTCTGCATTCACATCAAACACGCCCAGCATGGCCACCCCAGCCTTGGCCAGTGAGGCAGCAATGGCACAGCCCACGCCGCCGCTGCCCACCACCAGGGCGCGCTTGCCGCGCAGCTCAAAACCCTTGCGCAGCACGCCACGCACGAAGCCTTCGCCGTCGAACATATCACCGACCAGACGGCCAGTCTCATCACGCTTGACGGCATTGCAGGCACCGGCGATGCGCACGGTGGGCGTGGCAACGTCTAGCAAATCGACGGTCGTGACCTTGTGTGGCATGGTGATCAAGGCACCCCGGATGTTTTGCAGCTTGAAGATATTGCGCAAAAAATCCGGGTAATCGGGGGCCTGGCACCCCATGGGCACCACCACGGCATCAATGCCTGCCTTGTCGAAGTAGGGGTTGTAGATCATCGGCGCCTTGAAAGAGTGCGTGGGAAAGCCGATGTGGGCGATGAGTTCGGTGTGGCCGGTGATCATGAAAGTACTGGTCTGAGAGAAAAGAGTTAATTCGGCTGGCCCAGACGCCACTGCGCCATGGCCGCAAGCCGGAACGGGGCATTGGCCGCGCCATAGCCGTCGTAGCCACCGCGCCGCTCCACCAACTCGAAGTGAAAGCGGTCGTCGAAGGGCGTGAGGTAAAGCTGAAGGAATTCGCCACCTTGGGCGTCACGGTCGTAAAAAATGCCCAGCTCACGCATGGCGGCCAACAAAGCGGCGTCCAGATCAAAGCGGGCGGCGAGGTCATCGTAGTAGTTGTCGGGCACAGGCAGCAGCGGAGCGCCGGCGGCTTGCAAGGCTCGGGCAGTGGCCACCAGATTGCCCATGGCCAGGGCGATTTGCTGAACACCGCCACCGCGAAAGTGCGACACGGCACGCGAAGCCGAGGTGTTCTCGCGTTCAGACACGGTGATGGACACACGCACCGCATGGTCGGCAGACTCGATCTCGCGGCTACGGATGACGCCGTAGGGGTCGTGCATCACCACGCTGCGTTCGGGCTGCAGGCCCAGCACGGCCCGGTGGAACAAGACCCAGGGCTCGACCTGCCCCCCGGGCACCACTTGCACCAGGTGGTCAAAGCGGGCCCCTGCGCCGTGCCCTGTGGCGCTCAGAGCTGCTTCGTCCATCACGAAGTCGGCCTCAAAGGGATGACGACCGTTCACAGGCGCCTCGCAGAAGTACAGCAGGCTGCCGTCGGGCGTGCGCACCGCCGGAATTGCCAGCTCGTGCAGCCCCAGACGACCGGCCACGCGTGGGCATTGCAAGGCTTCCGCGCGGGCCAGAGCCCCGGCGGTATCGGCGGTGGACAGCGCCAGCGCACAAGCCGAGGTGCCGTGCAGCTCGAAATGCGCACGCGCCGCCGAGTCTTCCTCCAGGTTGATGACGATGCGGACCTCGCCCAGGCCAAACAACTCGACTTGCTTGGAACGATGGCGGCCGATACGGGCAAAACCCGCGCTTTGCAGCCACTCCACCAGGCGTGCGCCGCTAGCCGGGTCTACCGCAAATTCCACAAAGGCCCAGCCGGTGTAGACCGGCGCTGCGGGTGGGGCGAACAGGGGCACTTTGTAAGGGGGTACGGCGGGCGCGTGGCTGAGGCGCACCTGCTCTTCCAGCCACAGGAGCGAACGCATGGCGTCGACCGCGTTGGCCCGCGCCGGCGCGGAGCGGAATTCGTCGTTGAAGATTTCGAGCGACAGCGGGCCGGTGTAACCCGCATCGATGACGGCGCGGGTGAAGCGAGCCATCTCAAATTCGCCCTGCCCCGGAAAGCAGCGGTAGTGGCGACTGTGGGTGAGCACATCGGTGTTCACCCAGGGCGCATCGGCCAGCTGCAAAAAGAAGATCTTGTCGCCCGGCAACTGGGCGATCGGGTCAGGGTTGTCGCGCAGCGACAGCGTGTGAAAGCTGTCCAGTGCCAGACCCAGGTGCGGATGATTGACCCGGCGCACCACTTCCCACACCTGTGAAAACAGCTTGATCTTGCTGCCCCAGGCCAGCGCCTCGTAGGCCACAAACATGCCGCGTCGACCCGCGCGCTCGGCCAGCTGTGCAAACTGCTCGGCCAGCTGGTCGTAGTCTGACAAGGCATCGGGCTGGACGTTGGAGCACACCAGAATCATCTGGGTGCCCAGCTCCTGCATCACATCGAACTTGCGCTCTGCCCGTTCCAGGTTGCGGGCCACCTGCGCAGCAGTGGTGCCGTCAAAGTCCCGAAAAGGCTGAAACAGGTCGATGGTCAGGCCCAGGTCCTCGCAAATGCGGCGCACCTCCCGTGGCGAGCCCGGAAACTGCAGCAGATCGTTTTCAAAAATCTCGACGCCGTCAAAGCGCGCTGCGGCTGCCGCCTGCAGCTTTTCGCGCAACATGCCGGAGAGAGAGACGGTGGCAATGGAACGGCGCATGATGGCTGGGTCTCGGATTCGGATTTAGGCCTTGGCGGCCTGAGCGGCGGACACACCGGCGCGCAAGGCCAGCAAATAGCTGTCGGCACCAAAGCCGCAAATCTGGCCCTTGACGATTTCAGCAAACACCGACTTGTGGCGAAATTCCTCGCGGGCATGGATGTTGGACATGTGCAGCTCGACGATGGGGCAGGTGAGCACGGCCAGCGCGTCGCGAATGCCATAGCTGTAGTGCGTCCAGGCGCCGGCATTGATCAGCACGGCATCGACGTTGTCGAAGTAGCCCTGGTGAATACGGTCGCACATGGCGCCTTCGTCATTGGTCTGGAAGCACTCGATCTCGGCGCCCAGCTCCTGGCCCAGGGCCACCAGATTGGCGTTGATTTCATCGAGGGTGATGGTGCCGTACTGCTTGGGGTCGCGCTTGCCAAACATGTTGTGGTTGATGCCGTGCAGCATAAGAACTTTCATGGGTCGCTCCAGGTATTAAAGAATTAAAGACGAACGGTCTGGCCGGTCTTGGCGGCTTCAACAATGGCTTCGGTCACGCGCAGGTTCAGCAGCCCATCGGAGGCGCTGACCAACGGGTCCACCTTGCCCTTGATCACTTGCACAAAGTGCTCGATCTGGTGTTTGAGCGGATCGTCGCGCACCATGCCCACGGTGCCGACTTCAAATTCTTTCCACCACGAACGGTCTTCGGGGCGGGGGTAGGTCTTCAGGCGCATGGTGGGCACCGACAGGCTGCCGTTGGTGCCAGAAATCACGTAGCAATCTTCGTCGGTGTAGGTGGTGTAGGCCTTGTTTTCCTGGCTGGTCTGCTCCCAGCTGCGGGGGCTGGCGGCGGTGTCGCTCAGCAAAAAAGTGCCCAGCACGCCATTGGCAAAACGCAGATTGATGGCCACCGTGTCTTCCACCGCATAGCCACGCGTGGCATTCGAGGCAAAGGCTTGCACCGCCGAGATATCGCCACACAGCATGCGCAGGTTGTGCACCTCGTGAATCATGTTCAACAGGATCGGGCCACCGCCTGGTTCAGTGCGCCAGGGGCCCTGCGCAAAGTACGCATCGGGCTTCAAAAAAGTGGCGCTGCCCTGGATGGCCACCAGCCGACCCAGCTGCCCGGACTCGATCACCTGCCTTGCCTTGGCCATGATGGGGCTGTGCGCACGGTGATGACCGATCAGCACCCGGGCCCCGGTCTGGGCCACCGCATCGACCAGCGTCTGGCCTTCTGCCACTGTGGTGGCGATGGGTTTTTCCAGCAGGATGGGCAAGCCTGCCGCGATGCATTGCATGGCCTGCGGCACATGCAGGAAATTGGGAGTGGCCAGGATCAGGCCGTCAGGCCGCTCCTGCGCCAGCAAGTCGTCCATCGACGCAAACAGGGGCACCCCTGCCTGCGCCGCCACCGCCTGAGCATGCGTCGAGGGATCCACCACCGCACACAACTGCGCGCTGGGGCTGGCCTGCAGGACGGCCATATGGGCCTGCCCAATGACACCAGCGCCAGCAATCGCGATGCGGACCTTTGACATGAGTGGGGTAGATAAAAGAGATGACAAATTTGCAGAGAAAAAGCGACCGCGCGCATCCTGTGCTGCGGTCGCCTCAGGCGCCCGGGGGCGATTTACTTGCGCAGCTTGGCCAGTTCGGCTTGCACGTCAGCCACGGTGGCTGCGATGGGGCCGCTGTGCTTCTCGATGACGGGCTTCATCTTTTCACGCAGTTTGGCCACTTCAGCGGCAGGGAAGGATGTCACGGTCATGCCGTTCTTCTTCAGCAGCTCCAGATTGGCGGCCACAGCGGCACGGGCGCCTTCACGCTGAGCCTTGACAGCTTCGTCTGCAGAGTCATCAATGATCTTGCGTTCTGCGGCGCTCAGCGTGTCCCAGACCTTCTTGCTGAAAATCACCGACTGCGGGTTGTATTGGTGGTTGGTCAGCGCCAGGTATTTTTGAACTTCATAGAACTTGCTGGAAGCAATCACGGAGATGGGGTTTTCCTGTCCGTCGATGGCCTTTTGCTCCAGCGCGGCGTACACCTCGGGGAACGGCAGCGGCGTCGGGTTGGCGCCCAGAGCCTTGACCCAGTCGACATTGATGGCGTTCGGGATGACGCGCAGCTTCAGGCCCTCGACATCCTCAACCTTCAGCAAGGGGCGCTTGCTGTTGGTGATGTTGCGAAAACCCAGTTCCCAATACGACAGGCCCACGATGCCCTTGTCTTCCAGTGCCGCGTGCATCTTCTTGCCGACAGGCCCATCAACGATGGCATCAGCCTCTTTCTCGTTGGCGAACAGGAAGGGGAAGTCGAACACTTCCAGCGCCTTGACCTCGCTGGCCAGGATGCCAGAGTTCATGACACCCATTTCCACCGTGCCGCCCTTGATGGCAGACAAGGTGGCCTGGTCACTACCCAGGGTACCGCCAATGAACAACTGCACCTTGATCTTGCCACCCGAACGGGCTTCCACGGCTTCCTTGAACTTCTTCATGCCGACCACGGAAGGGTGACCGTCGTTACCGTTGGTACCGAACTTGAGCGTGCGCTCCTTGATGTCCTGGGCCGAGGCTACGCCCATGGCGGCAACAGCAACAGTGGCGAGTACAGATTTGATGAACAGACGTTTCATGGTTTTGTCTCCTGGACAGAGGGTTGAAAAAGGATGTACGCAAAACATGTCACCCGGCATGGCGCACCCATACACGCCGGGCTAAAAAAAGCTCAATAGAACCAGCGGGCCGGCACCATCACCAACTGAGGAAAGGCCACCATCAGGAACATGATGATGAACTGGGCAATCATGAAGGGCACCACGCCTTTGGTCACCTCATCCATGGTGATCTTGCCGGCGCCCGCGACCGCGTTGAGCACGGTGCCCACCGGCGGCGTGATCAGGCCTATGGCGTTGTTGATGATGAACAGGACCCCAAAGTAAACAGGGTCGATGCCTGCGGCCTTCACCACTGGCATCAGCACCGGGGTCAGCAGCAGGATCGTGGGCGTCATGTCCAGGGCCGTGCCCACCACCATGGTCAACAGCATGATGCACAGCATCAGCAGGCGCGGGCTGTCCAGCAGGGGTTGCAGCAATTCCACAATCTGGCCTGGCAGGTTGGCCACCGTGATCAGCCAGGCAGACACCATGGCAGCCGCCACCAGGAACATCACCACCGCGCTGGTCTTGGACGCGGAAATGAAAATGGGCAGCAGTTTCTTGAAGCTGAGCTCGCGGTAAATCACCGTGGAGACAAACAGCGAGTACACCGCAGCCACCACAGCCGCCTCGGTGGGGGTGAAGATGCCGAACTTCAAACCGAACACGATGATGAAGGGCAGCACCAGAGCCCAGGTCGCCAGGCGCAGCGCCTGCAGGATCTCGGCCATGCTTTTGCGGGGTGGTGGAGTCACTTGTTCACTGCGAACCAGCCACCACCAGGTCGCCACCAGCGACAAGGCCAGCATGACACCCGGAAAGATGCCGGCCATGAACAGCTTGGAAATGGACACACCACCGGCCACACCGAATACCACGAAACCGATGCTGGGCGGGATGATGGGCGCAATGATGCCGCCCGAGGCAATCAAGCCGGCAGAGCGAGCCTTGTCATGGCCGGCGGCCACCATCATGGGCAGCAAGAGGGCCGTCAGGGCCGCAGCATCGGCCACTGCGGAACCCGACAAGGAGGCCATGATCACGGCGGCCACGATGGTGACATAGCCTAGCCCGCCTTTGATGTGACCCACCAGCGCCATCGCAAAGTTGACAATGCGCTTGGACAAACCACCGGCGTTCATGATTTCACCGGCCAGCATGAAGAATGGAACAGCCAGCAGGGGGAAGCTGTTGGCACCTTCGAGCAGGTTTTGCGCCAGGATCTGGGCATCGAAATTGCCCATGTGCACCATCAACGCCACACCGCACAACAGCAGCGCGAAGGCAATGGGCACGCCCAGGGCCATGGCGGCGATCAGGGAACCCAGAAAAACAATGACAGTCATGATGGTTCTCTCAATTAACGGGTGGAAGTGGCCTCGGATTCACCGTGCGGCGCTTCTTCGGATTCCTGGATGAGCATGAGGTGGTCATCGTCGATTTGTCCGGTGATCAGGCGATACAGGTCCAGCAGCAAAATCGGCGCACCCAGCACGGCGAATACCATGCCGCTGGCGTAGAACCAGCCCATGGAGGCCTCCATCACCGGGCTCTCGGAGTCGCGGTTGATGCGGAACTGCTCCAGGCTGCCCTTGAAGAGCAGCCACAGGCAGTACAGCATCAAGGCCAGGGACAGGCCCATGCAGATGCGCTTGCCCAGAGGGCCCAGCTTGCCCACCAGCATGTCGGTGCCCAAATGAGCGTTGTCGCGCAGGGCGACCACAGCACCCAGGAAGGTGAGCCACACAAACAGCCAGCGTGAGAGTTCTTCAGACAGGGTAAAGCCGGAATTGAAGCCGTAGCGCATCACCACGTTGCCGAACACCAGCACCACCATCACCGCCATCGCGGCAGCGATCAGGTAGCCGATCACGTGGCAGTACCCGTCTATCAGTTTTCTCACCATTCGAATCTCCAATTGCTTGTTGCCAGGAAATTATGTACGAACTGGTTAGTTTTTTTATTGGTAGAAACCCTAATGCCATCTCCAGCGGCTTGAGGTAGCCGACTGGAGGTCTGCCCGTCGCTGCAGGTGTCAGTCGGCGCGCACAAAGCGCACCAGCATGTCGACGATGTTGCTGCGCCGGGCCACCAGGGCGGCCGTGGCGGCGGTGTCTGTCTTGAAGATCAGGCCGAAGGAATGGCGGTTGGAGACATTGAAAAACGTCAGCGCCGAGATCGAGGCGTGGATGTCCAGCGGGTCCAGCCCGGGCCGGAAAACGCCTTGCGCCACCCCGCGGTCATACAGTTTGCGGATGGCCGCAATGGCGGGCACATTGAGTTCCTGAATGATCTTGCTTTGCGCCAGAAACTGCCCGCGCTGCATGTTCTCGGACATCACCAGGCGGATGTACTGCTCGTTGCTCAGGTGGTGATCGAAGGTGAACTCCACCAGGCGGCGCAAGGCCTGCTCGGGCGCCAGGTCCTCCAGATGCAGATCGGACTCGATGGAACGCATCAGCCGGTACTGCTCTTCCAGCACGGCAAGGTACAGACCTTCCTTGCTACCGAAGTAGTAGTAGATCATGCGCTTGCTGGTCTGGGTGGCGGCGGCGATTTCGTCGATGCGCGCGCCTGTCAGGCCCTTCTCGGCGAACTCGGCCGTGGCCACCGCCAGGATGCCGGCCATGGTGCGGGCCGGGTCGTTGGTGCGCGTGGTTTCACGCCCAGCCGTCTTGCGGCCCGCTGGCACTGGCGTCGTTGCGACTGCAAGATGTACTGGTTCGTTCATTTTGGGGAGTATAGGCTTGATGCGGAGTGCGCGGGCATACACCGCACTTGCACAGGCCTGCGCGCAGGCTCAGACCGATTCGATCAGGATGGCCCGGAAATCGTTCACATTGGTCAGCGTGGGCCCGGTCCGCACCGAGTCCCCGAGCCGCTCAAAAAAGCCGTGCCCATTGTTGTTGGCCAGTTCATCACGCGGGCGCAGGCCCTGGGCCCAGGCGCGGGCCAGGGTGTCGGGCCGCACACAGGCGCCGGCAATTTCTTCCTGGCCATCCACCCCATCGGTATCGCCGGCCAGGGCGTGCACGCCAGCGCGACCGTCCAGGGCAATCGCCAGTGCCAGCAGGCATTCGACATTGCGGCCTCCGCGGCCAGTGCCGCGCAAGGTAACAGTGGTTTCGCCACCCGACAGAAGCACGCAGGGCGCCGCAAAGGGCTGACCACGCTCGGCCACCTGCAGGCTGATCGCCGCCAGCACCTTGCCCACGTCTCGCGCCTCACCCTCGATGGCATCACCCAGGATGTGCGCGGCATACCCGGCCTCACGCGCCACCGCAGCAGCGGCTTCCAGCGCCATTTGCGGCGTGGCGATCATGCGGGTCTCGGCACCGGCCAGACGTGCATCGCCGGGCTTGAGCGACTCGCCCCGGCCGCTTTCAAGCACCTGGCGCACTGGCTCTGGCAGCTCGATGCCGTAGCGGCGCACGATGGCCAGCGCGTCTTCGCAAGTCGTGGGGTCGGCCACCGTGGGCCCGGAGGCAATGTCGATGGGCCGATCTCCGGGCACATCGGAGATCAGGAGCGTCAAGACCCGGGCCGGATGGCAGGCCGCCGCCAGACGCCCGCCTTTGATGCCCGAGAGGTGGCGACGCACGCAGTTCATCTCGGAAATGGTGGCGCCCGAGGCCAGCAAGGCGCGGTTGACGGCCTGCTTGTGCGCCAGCGTGAGGCCCGGCAGTGGCAGGGGCAGTAGCGAAGAGCCGCCGCCTGAAATCAGGCACAGCACCAGATCCTGGGGCGTCAGGCCCTGCACCAGGTCCAGCATGCGCTGGGCCGCCAGCAAACCCGCCTCATCGGGCACCGGGTGGGCAGCTTCCACGATCTCGATATGTTCACAGGGCACGGCATAGCCGTAGCGCGTGACCACCAGGCCACTCAAGGCCGACTTCGGCCCGGTCCAGCTGTCTTCCACAGCACGGGCCATGGCGGCAGACGCCTTGCCAGCACCGATCACCACCAGCCGGCCACCGCCCAGGTCCTGGGGCCGGGGCAGATGGGGCGGAATGCAACGCGCAGGTTGGGCCGATGCGATGGCCGCATCAAACAGTTGCCGCAACAGCGTTTGCTGTGGAGTCAGGCTCATGGTGTTTGTCCAATTTCGAAATTGGCCATATTTTCCAACGCCCGCACCATGGCGCTGTGGTCCCAGGCCTTGCCGCCGTGCGCCACGCAGCTGTTGAACAACTCCTGCGCCGTGGCCGTATTGGGCAAGGACACGCCCAGCAAGCGGGCACTGTTGAGTGCCAGGTTCAGGTCTTTCTGATGCAGCTCGATGCGAAAGCCGGGGTCGAAGGTGCGCTTCACCATGCGCTCGCCATGCACCTCCAGGATCTTGCTCGAAGCAAACCCACCCATCAGTGCCTGACGCACACGCGCCGGATCTGCGCCTGCCTTGGCCGCAAACAGCAGCGCCTCACCCACGGCCTCGATATTGAGCGCCACGATGATCTGATTGGCGACCTTGGCTGTTTGGCCGTCGCCCACGCCCCCGACCAGGGTGATGTTCTTGCCCATCAGCTCGAACAGGGGCCGGATGCGGGCAAACACCTGCTCGTCGCCCCCCACCATGATGGACAGGGTCGCGTTCCTGGCCCCGACTTGCCCACCCGACACCGGAGCGTCCATGTAGTCGCAGCCCAGGGCCTTGATTTTTTGTGCAAAGGTCTTGGTGGCGATGGGGGAGATCGAGCTCATGTCCACCACGGTTTTGCCCGGGGTCAGACCGGCAGCAACGCCGGCATCGCCAAAGAGCACGGTCTCTACGTCGGGCGTGTCGGGCAGCATGGTGAAGATGATGTCGGCGCGCTCGGCCACACCACGGGCACTGGTGCACTGGGTGGCCGTGCTGCTGGCGATCGCCTCGGGCACCTTGCTGCGGGTGTACACAAACAGCTGGTGCCCGGCCGCGATGAGGTGCCCCACCATGGGAGTGCCCATGATGCCCAGGCCGATGAATCCAATGCGAAGTGAGGTGGAAGTCATGTTTGTCTGCTTTCAGTTTGGATCAGAAAAATCAGGGGATCAGGGGCTCAAAGGGTTGTAGCGGGGGTCGGGCGCCAGCCCAGGCCCGCCTCGGTGGTGGTGGCCGGCTTGTATTCACAGCCCACCCAGCCGTCGTAGCCGATGCGATCGAGATGGGCAAACACAAAGGGGTAATTGATTTCGCCGGTGCCGGGCTCATGCCGGCCGGGGTTGTCGGCAATCTGCACATGGCCGATGCGGCCCAGGTGGCGCTGCAGGGTGCCGGCCAGCTCGCCTTCCATGCGCTGCATGTGGTACAGGTCGTATTGCACATAGAGGTTGTCTGAACCCACTTCGTCCATCAGCGCCAGCGCCTGGGCCGTGGTGCTGATAAAGAAGCCGGGGATGTCGTAGGTGTTGATGGGCTCGATCAGCAGGGCAATACCCACCGCCTGCAATTGGGCTGCGGCAAAACGCAGGTTGTCCACCAGGGTCTGCCGGGCCAGCCCCAACGGCACGCCGGCAGGTGCGATGCCGGCCAGGCAGTTGATGTTGGGCACGCCCAGCGCCCGGGCGTAGGTGATGGCGCGCCCTACCCCGGCCCGAAACTCGTCCACGCGGTCCGGGTGGCAGGCAATGCCGCGCTCACCTGCTGCCCAGTCGCCGGCGGGCAGGTTGTGCAACACCATGCTCAAGTGATGGGCATCCAGCTCGGCGCGGATCTGCTCGGGCGTGGCCTCATAGGGAAACTGGCACTCCACAGCCTGAAAACCGGCGCGGGCGGCACGTCCAAAGCGCTCAAGAAAGGGCACTTCAGTGAACAGCATGGACACATTAGCAGCAAAACGGGGCATCAATATCTCCTGATTTTTGGGGGAAATTCGGTGGGCATTGCAGTCACTCTGCTCAATCCAGCAAACCGGCCAGCGCCAGGCCCTGGGTGCCTTCGGGGTGGCGGCAATCGATGTCTTCAAATTCGTTGATTTTGTCGATTTCCACACCCATGGCGATGTTGGTGACCCGTTCCAGAATCACTTCCACCACCACCGGCACACTGTAGCGGCGCGCCATGGCCTGAGCCTCGATCAGGGCTGATCCGATTTTTTCTGGATCGGTCACACGCAGGGACTTGCAACCCAGGCCCTGCACCACGGCCTGATGGTCCACACCGTAGCTGCGCAGATCGCCCTCGCTTTCGGGGATGTTCTGGTTGTCAAAAGCCAGTTGCACGCAGTAATCCATGTCAAAGCCGCGCTGGCTCTGGCGGATCAGGCCCAGATAACTGTTGTTGACCAGCACCTGAACATAGGGCAACCTAAATTGCGCGCCCACCGCCAACTCCTCGATCATGAACTGAAAGTCGTAATCGCCTGACAGGCCGACCACGGTGCGGGTCGGGTCGGCCGCCACCACGCCCAGCGCGGCAGGGATCGTCCAGCCCAGTGGACCCGCCTGCCCGCAGTTGATCCACTGGCGCGGGCCGTACACATGCAGAAACTGGGCCCCGGCAATCTGTGACAAGCCGATGGTGGTCACGTAGATGGTGTCGCGACCAAAGGCCTGGTTCATCTCCTCGTACACACGCATGGGCTTGATGGGCGTCTGCTCGTAATGCGATTTGCGGTGCATCAGCTTTTTGCGTTCTGCGCAACGCCGGGCCCAGTCGCCGTAGTCCCTGAGCTTGCCGGCTGCCCGACGCTCCCGCGCGACTTGCACAAACAAAGCCAAGGCCGCACCGGCATCACTCACGATACCCAGATCAGGCATGAAGACGCGTCCGATCTGGGTGGGCTCGATGTCCACGTGCACAAAGGTGCGGCCCTTGCAATAGACCTCGGGGCTGCCAGTATGGCGGTTGGCCCAGCGGTTGCCGATGCCCAGCACAAAGTCACTGGCCAGCACGGTGGCGTTGCCATAGCGGTGGCTGGTCTGCAAGCCACACATGCCCGCCATCAGGGGGTGGTCGTCGGCCATGCTGCCCCAGCCCATCAAGGTCGGTATCACGGGCACCCCCATCAGCTCTGCCAGCTCCACCAGCAAGTCGCTGGCATCCGCATTGATGATGCCGCCGCCAGCCACGATCAGCGGCCTGTCGGCGGCCTGCAGCATGTCCAGCGCCTTCTCGACCTGCTTGCGGCTGGCAGCGGGCTTGTAAATGGGCAGCGGCTCATAGGTGTCGATGTCGAATTCGATCTCGGCCATCTGCACATCAAAGGGCAGATCGATCAGCACCGGGCCGGGCCGACCGGAGCGCATGAGGTGAAACGCCTGCTGAAAAGCCCGCGGCACCTGGGCCGGCTCGCGCACCGTCACGCTCCACTTGGTAACAGGCTTGCTGATGGATTCGATGTCCACCGCCTGAAAGTCCTCCTTGTAAAGGCGGGCGCGCGGTGCCTGACCGGTGATGCACAAGATCGGAATGCTGTCGGCAATGGCCGAATACAAGCCGGTGATCATGTCGGTGCCAGCCGGGCCGCTGGTGCCTATGCACACGCCGATGTTGCCCGCCTGCGCCCGGGTGTAACCCTCGGCCATGTGCGAGGCACCCTCCACATGGCGGGCCAGGATGTGGCTGATGGACTGGCGCTCGCGCAGCGCGTTGTACAGGGGGTTGATCGCCGCGCCCGGCACCCCGAAGGCTTGCGTGATGCCTTCTTTTTCCATCACCAGCACGGCCGCCATCGCGGCTTTCATCTTTGCCATCATCATCTCCAGTCAAGTTAAAAATGAACTGGTGGCTATGGTCGTGAATTGCCGCTGCAGGCGGAAGCCGTCGGCGCAGCATTTGGCATATGCCAATTGGGAATGGCAATTTGTCGCCGAACGTGGCCTACTGTCGCACCATGGATCGCATACAAGCTCTACGTCTCTTTATTCGTGTGGTGGACCTCGGCTCCTTCAGCAAGGCGGCTGCGGACCTGGGCATCGGACAGCCCAGCGCCACCAAGATGGTCGCGCAGCTCGAAAGACAGCTCGGCGCGCGACTGCTGCATCGCTCGACCCACGGCGTCACGCCCACCGAGATCGGGGCACTCTATTACGAGAAGTGCCGCCTGATCACCCACCACGTCGAAGAGGCCCAAAGCCTGGCCACCTTGCTGCAGTCTGAAGTGCAAGGCGCTCTGCGGGTGAGCACGTCGGTGGCTTTCGGGCGGCGGGTACTGGCACCGCTGGTGATGCGCTTCATGCGACTGAACCCCAAACTGCAGGTCGAGCTGACCTTCGATGACCGCTACGTGAATCTGGTGGAGCAAGGCATCGACGTGGCCATACGCATGGGATCGCTGGCGGATTCGACCTTGGGTGCGCGCTTTCTGGGCGTCAACCCCTGGGTGGTGGTGGCCTCACCCGACTACCTTCAGGCACGCGGCACCCCCGCGCAACCGGGTGACCTGGCCGGACACGACGCGCTGATCTACAGCACCGTGCAAGGCGACGCACGCTGGCACTTCACCGGAGCGGACGGGCGGCTGCAGTCGGTGCCGGTGCGCGGACGACTGCGCTCCAACAACCTGTCGACGCTGCTGGCCGCCGCACGCGATGGCATGGGTGTGGCGGCACTGCCCTGGTATGTGGCCCATGCCTCGGTGCAAAGCGAGAAGGTGCACACCCTGCTCACGGAGTGGTCGCTGCCCTCTCAGGAGATTCACGCTGTCTACTCCTCCCCAAGGCTGGTCACCGCCAAGGTCAGCGGCTTTGTCAGCTGGCTGCAGGGGCAGCTGGGTGAGCGTTGGTGGGCGGCAAATAACTGACGACAAACCCACGGGCTGATGGCCTTTGATCCTGCCGGTATATTCAAGCCCAGCCGCCTCTACAACGACCTTTGATCATCGCGCCTGCGCCAGGCGCTGAAAGAGCCCCACATGCAAACCCATCTCAGCCCGGAGTTCAGCGGCACCCGCGAAGGCCAGGCGGCCGAGGCCATCCTGCGCAAGTGCGTGCACTGCGGTTTTTGCACCGCCACCTGCCCCACCTACCAGCTGCTGGGCGATGAGCTGGACGGACCGCGTGGCCGCATTTACCTGATGAAGCAGGTGCTTGAAGGCGGCGAGGTCACGCGCAGCACCCAGCAGCACCTGGACCGCTGCCTGACCTGCCGCAATTGCGAATCGACCTGCCCCTCCGGCGTGGACTACGGCCATCTGGTGGAAATCGGCCGCAACATCGTCGAAGCCCGTGTCGAGCGCCCCCTGGCTGAAAAAGTGATGCGCACCGCGCTGAAGGAAGGCCTGACCTCGCCGCTGTTCGGCCCCGCCATGAAGCTGGGCCAGCTGGTGCGGCCTCTGCTGCCGGCCGCCCTCAAAAACAAGGTGCCCGCACCCGCGCCGGCCAGCGCGCATGTCTGGCCACAAGACGCACACGCCCGCAAGGTGCTGATGCTGGCGGGCTGCGTGCAACCTGCCATGATGCCCAACATCAACAGCGCCACCGCCCGGGTACTGGACGCGGCAGGCATCCAGACCCTGGTGGCACCCAAGGCCGGCTGCTGCGGTGCCATCCGCTCCCACCTGAACGATGCCGAAGGCGGCCTCAACGACATGCGGCGCAACATCGACGCCTGGTGGCCTTTTGTGGAAGACGGCAGCGTGGAGGCCATCGTGATGAATGCCTCGGGCTGTGGTGCCACGGTCAAGGACTACGGCCACGCCCTCGCGCACGACGAGGCCTATGCTGCCAAGGCAGCCCGCATCAGCGCCCTGACCCGAGACCTGTCAGAACTGCTGCCGCTGCTGGCACCGGCCCTGGCGGGCAAGGTCAAGGCGGACGCAGCCCAGGCGTTGGTCTTTCACCCGCCCTGCACCTTGCAGCACGGCCAAAAGTTGCGCGGCGGCGTGGAGACCCACCTGCAAGCCCTGGGCTTTGACGTGCAGACCAGCCGGGTGGAAAGCCACTTGTGCTGCGGCTCGGCGGGCACCTACTCGGTGCTGCAGCCCGAACTGGCCTACCAGCTGCGCGACCGCAAGCTGAACAACCTGGCCGAGAGCCAGCCCACCTGCATCGTCTCCGCCAATATCGGCTGCATCCAGCACCTGCAAAGCGGCACTGCGACGCCGGTGAAGCACTGGGTGGAAGTCCTGGACGCGGCGCTAATCAGGTCCTGAGCCTCAGTTCTTGATGGGCTGAGCACCCGGCACGCCCAAAAGCAGCCGCTGCTCTATCCCCTTGATACAAGCCACCAGCGTGGCATTGACCGGCGTGGGCACGCCCAGGCGGGCGCCTTGGGCCACCACGGCGCCGTTGATGAAATCGATCTCGGTGATGGAGCCCTTGTCCAGGCTTTGCAACATGGACGGCCGGAATTCGGGCGGCAAACCCGCGCCAGCCCTGTGCCAGGCGTCCAGAGGGTCGGTGATGCTCAGGGTCACGCCGCTGGCGCGGGCAACGGCCATGGCCTCGGTCACGGCGGCAACGGCTGTGGCTTGCAGTTCTGCACACTGGTACAGCGGCCCGTAAGGCAAGCCGGAAATGCCGCTGACCGCGCCGGTGGCCACATTGACCAGCAGCTTGTCCCAGATATTGCCCATGATGTTGGCACTGGCGGTGGTGTCCAGCCCCGCCTGGTTAAAGACCTCGGCTACGCGCTGCGCCCGCTCAGACAAGCCCCCGTCAGGCTCGCCGATCAGGGTCAGCTTGCGGCGCGTGCCGGCAATCACGTGGCCTGGGCCCAGCGCGGTGCCGCCTACGTAGGTTTTCCCGGCCAGCAGGCGATGCCGGCCCACGATGGGCGCCAGCACCTCCTCGTGGCCCAGGCCGTTTTGCAAAGACAGCACCAGCGTGTCCGGCCCCAGCAGGCCGGTGGCGGCCTGCATGGCCTCAGCCGTATGAAAAGACTTGACCAGCACGATCAGCAAATCAACCGGCGCATCTGCCAGGCCCACGGGCACGCCCTGTGCCGAGGTGGCTGCGCGCACGGGCACGGTGCGATCCACGCCATCGGTGCGCAGCACGAGCCCGCGCTGGTTCATGGCGTTCACCTGGTCGGCGTGGCGGTTGATCAGCCAGACCTCATGGCCGGCCTCGGTCAGCACGCCGCCCATGGCGCAACCCAGGGCCCCGGCGCCCAAGATGCAAATTTTCATGGTCTGTCTCCTTGTCATGGGTGTGGGTGCATGGCTTGCATGCGTGTGCGGGATTTTGCAGCGGGCTGGGCCGTGCGTGCCACCTCAAACATTACCCACCAAAATGTCACAGATTTTGATATTTTCAACACAACAATAAACGACTAGGTATGCAATAAAGTTGAGGCATGAGTATTTCCCGTTCCAACCTGCCCCAGGCCGTCTTGTTTGACGCCTACGGCACCTTGTTTGATGTGTACAGCGTGGCTTTGCTGGCCGAGCAGATGTTTCCCGGCAAAGGCCAGGCATTGAGCGTGCTGTGGCGCGACAAGCAAATCGAATACACCCGCCTGGTGACCACCAGCAATCACGGTCGCCATTACCAGCCCTTCTGGCAGCTGACCCGCGCCGCGCTGGTCTACGCCATCAAGAAGACTGCAGGCTACGACCACACCCAATGGGCCACCAGCGATTTCGACAGCAAGGTCGAACAGTTGCTCAATCAGTACCACCACCTCAGCGCCTTCCCGGAAAACCGCGACGTGCTGAGCACCCTGAAAGCGCGTGGCATACAGACTGGCATCCTGAGCAATGGCGACCCGGCCATGCTGAACATGGCGGTCAAATCTGCCGGGCTGGACGGTCTGCTGGACCACGTCATCAGCGTGGATGGCATCCGCAAGTACAAGACCCACCCCGACGCCTACGCCCTGGGCGAGCAAGCCTGCAAGCTCAGCGCCAGCCAGATCGTGTTTGTCAGCAGCAACGGCTGGGACGCGCTGGCCGCCACCTGGTACGGCTACCAGACACTGTGGGTGAACCGTGCCAACGCCCCCTTTGAAGAGCTGGGCACTCAGCCGGTGCGGACAGGCAGCACCTTGCGCGACGTGATGGGCTTTTTTGACGCCTAGGCACGTTTCTGGCCGGCCTTAACTGATCCTCGTTTTTTACTGTTTCAACACTTCCTGGAGCACTCCACCATGACGCAAAGAACCCAAGCTCACCGCCTGCAAGTGGCCAGCAATCTGCACGCCTTCATCAACGAGCAAGTGCTGCCCGGCACCGGCATCAAGCCCGCCGCCTTCTGGAAAGGTTTTGATGCCATCGTGGCTGACCTGGCCCCCAAGAACATCGCCCTGCTGGCCGAGCGTGACCGCCTGCAAACCGAGCTGGACAGCTGGCACAAGGCCCACCCTGGCCCTATTAGCGATATGACCGGCTACCGCGGGTTTCTTGAAAAGATCGGCTACCTGGTGCCCCAGCCCGACAAGGTGAAAGCGACCACCACCAAGGTGGACGCCGAGCTGGCCAAGCAGGCCGGCCCACAGCTGGTGGTGCCGATCCTGAACGCGCGCTATGCCCTGAATGCCGCCAACGCCCGCTGGGGCAGCCTGTACGACGCCCTGTACGGCACCGACGCCATTCCCGAAACTGGCGGTGCAGAAAAAGGCAAGGCCTACAACCCGGTGCGCGGCGCCAAGGTGATCGAGTACGCGCGCCATGTGCTGGATCGCACCGCACCGCTCAAGAAGGGCTCGCATGTCGATGCTGCGGGCTATGTCATCAAAGGTGGCAAGCTTTCGGTCAAGCTCAAGGACGGCGGCAGCACCTCGCTGCAAGACCCCGAACAACTGGTCGGCTACCAGGGCAAGGCCTCTGCACCCTCGTCGGTGCTGCTGCAGCACAACGGCCTGCACCTCGACATCCAGATCGACCGCAGCACCACCATTGGTGCCAGTGACGCCGCTGGCGTGAGCGACCTGGTGCTGGAAGCTGCCTTGTCCACCATTCTCGACCTCGAAGACTCCGTGGCCGTGGTTGACGCCGATGACAAGGTGCTGGCCTACGGCAACTGGCTGGGCATCCTGAAGGGCACCCTGACCGAAGAAGTCGCCAAGGGCGGCAAGTCGTTTACCCGGGGCCTGAACCCTGACCGCCTCTACACCGCACCCGACGGCAAGGGCGAGGTGCGCCTGCATGGCCGCTCGCTGATGTTTGTGCGCAATGTGGGCCACTTGATGACCAACCCTGCCATCCTGTACACCGCCAAGGACGGCAGCACACTCGAAATCCCCGAGGGCATCATGGACGCGGTGGTGACCACCACCATCGCCCTGCACGACCTGGCCAAGAGCAAGAAAGACGCCATCCGTAACTCCCGCAAGGGCAGCGTGTACATCGTCAAGCCCAAGATGCATGGCCCGGCCGAAGTTGCTTTTGCGGCCGAACTGTTCAGCCGCGTTGAAAAAATGCTGGGCCTGCCCGAGAACACAGTCAAGCTGGGCATCATGGACGAAGAGCGCCGCACCAGCGTCAACCTGAAGGCCTGTATTGCGGCGGCCAGCAGCCGTATCGCCTTCATCAACACCGGCTTCCTGGACCGCACCGGCGACGAGATGCACACCGCCATGCACGCCGGCCCCATGCTGCGCAAGGGCGACATGAAGTCCAGCGCGTGGATTCAGTCTTATGAGCGCAACAACGTGCTGGTGGGCCTCTCCTGCGGCCTGCGCGGCAAGGCGCAAATCGGCAAGGGCATGTGGGCCATGCCCGACCTGATGGCCGCCATGCTGGAGCAAAAGATTGCCCACCCCAAGGCCGGCGCCAACACCGCCTGGGTGCCCAGCCCCACCGGTGCCACCTTGCACGCCCTGCACTACCACCAGGTGCTGGTCAGCGATGTGCAAAAAGAGCTGGAAAAGATCAAGCTCAAGACCGAGCGCGACACCCTGCTAACCGGCCTGCTGACCATCCCCGTGACGGCCACCCCCAACTGGACAGCCGCCGAAAAGCAGCAGGAGCTGGACAACAACGCCCAGGGCATTCTGGGCTACGTGGTGCGCTGGGTGGACCAGGGCGTGGGCTGCTCCAAGGTGCCCGACATCCACAACGTGGGCCTGATGGAAGACCGCGCCACGCTGCGCATCTCCAGTCAGCACATGGCCAACTGGCTGCTGCATGGCGTCGTGACGAAAGCCCAGATCACCGAAACCTTCGAGCGTATGGCTGCTGTGGTCGACAAGCAAAACGCCGGCGACCCGCTGTACCAGCCCATGGCCGGCAACTTCAAGACCTCCATGGCCTACCAGGCCGCCTGCGACCTCGTCTTCAAGGGCCTGGAGCAACCCAGCGGCTACACCGAGCCCCTGCTGCACGCCTGGCGCCTGAAGGTGAAAGCGGCCTGAGGCCTATGCTAATGGAGCTGGGCTCGCCCAACTCTTGCTGACTGAACGGCACCCAAGGGTGCCGTTTTCATTGCGGGAGAGGCCCTTCGCCCGGACGTGACGGGCGTTGGGCAAAAAGCGAATCAGGACTTGTCCATCGCCCGAACCTTGTCGCCACCCGCCACCGAGTAGGTGATCGGCAGCTTGCGCGTGGCCAGGAACTGTTCGAGCGTCTCGCCTCGGAAAGCGGCATAGACGGCCGGGTTGGGCACGCCCAGCACGGCGGCCATTTTTTCAAGCACAAAAAAGATCACGCCGCGGCGGATCATCTCGATCCACTTGCGACCACGGATCAGGTCTTTTTCTTCTTCGCTCAGGCTGTGTTCGGTGGCCAGGGCCTCGAAGTCGTTGACGAAGCGCGCGCGGTGCTCGGGCCGGATCAAGGCGTGCAAAAAGCGGTTGATGCGCAGGTTGGCGTGGCTGCGTGCGTGGGTAAAGGGGTAGGTGCCCTGTAGCGCACCCGCACCCTCGAGCTCGTGGCCGATGTGCTGGCGGTGGGCATCCACCGCCGCCACATCGGGCTCGCCGCCCAGGTCTTCGAACACCAGCGTGGCGATGTTGGTGACCGAAGGCGCGTAGGTCTGTTTGTGCACCAGCTTGACCTGCTGCGACAGCGCGCCGCGCATGATGAGCCACATGATGACTTCGGCGCCTTCCATGCCGCCCTTGGCCGCGTACTCGGCGATGCGCATGTTCACGAGTTGCTCTGGGGCTTTTTCGAGTAACTCGAGGAATTCGGCGTCCCAGGCTTCGTTGAGGAAGCCCGCGCGCTCGCCATGCACTTGGTGCGACAGGCCACCCGTGGCCATGATGGCCACGTTGATGTCTTCAGGATAGCTCTCGATGGCGCGGCGCAGCGCCTGACCGAGCTTCCACATGCGCTTGGCACTGGGCACAGGCAGTTGCAGCACACCCACCTGCAGCGGCACCACCTGACCCGGCCACGGGCCGCGCTCGTCGCCCAGCATGGACAGCGGCGACAGAAAGCCGTGGTCCACCGGCTTGCCCTGAAAGAAGGACATGTCGAACTCGTCGGCCACCAGCGACATGCCGATGTGCTGCGACAGGCCCAAATGGCCGATGGCCGGGGCCACTTCGCGCGGGCCGCCACCCTCGTCGGCCGCCTCGTAACGGTCGTCGATGCCCAGCACAAAGGCAGAGTAGTGGTCGAGGAAGAAAGACGTGATGTGATCGTTGTAGATCATGAAGATCACGTCGACCTTCCTGTTGTGCACCCAGCCACGGATGGCATCGAAGCCGTCAAAGATCGGCTTCCACGCCGGGTCCTTGTGCTTGCCAGTGTCTTTGGCAAAACCAATGGTGGGAGAGTGCGAGGCGCCGATTCCCCCGACGATGCGTGCCATGGTGGTTGTCCTGTTTGAAGATCAGTCGAGTGCGGCCTTGGCCTTGACGATCACGCCTGCCAGCTTGGTGGATTCAGCCTGGATGTAGGCGTTGAACTGCTCGCGTGTGGGCGTAAAGGGCTCGTAGCCAAACGAAACAAACTTCTCGCGCACATCGGGTTCGGCCAGGGCCTTGGCGATGTCGGCGTTGATCTTGTCGGCCACGGCTTTGGGCAGGCCTTTGGGCGCAGCGATCGCGGTCCAGCCGCTGACTTCAAAGTCTTTGGGGCCACCAGCTTCAGCCACAGTGGGCACGTCCTTGTAAGCTGGCAAGCGCTTGGGCGCGGCAATCGCCAGGAACTTGAGTTTGCCGGCGCGGTACAACGGGCCCGCAGTGGCGCTGGTGCCCATGGCAAAAGCCAGCTCGCCTGTGGCCACGCCGGTATAGAGCTGGCTGGTTTCCTTGTAAATCACGTGCTGCATCTCGGTGCCAGTCACGGTCTCGAACAGGGCCGAACCCAGGTGCACGGGGTTACCCACCGACCAGGAGCCGTAATTGAGCTTGCCCGGGTTGGCCTTGGCGTCAGCCACGATGTCTGCCACGTTCTTGTACTTGCTGTCGTTGGCGGCGGTGAAGAAGAAGTAGGTCTTGAACAGCGGCAGCAGCACATCAAAGTCGGCGGCGGCGTTGTAGGGCAGCTTCTTGAACAGGTGCGGGTAGGCCGTCAGGTGCACGTTGTCCAGCTGGATCAGGTCGGTGCCGTCGGTGGCGCCGCGCTTGAAGGCGTCGATCGCGATGAACCCATTGCCGCCCGGGCGGTTTTCCACGATGACGGACTGACCCCAGGCTTTGGAGAGTTTGTCAGCCACCAGACGGGCGACGCCTTCGGGGCCACTGCCCACCGGGAAAGGGGTGATGATGCGCACGGGCTTGGTCGGAAAGGTTTGAGCCTGGGCGGCCAACGCCAGTCCGAGGGTCAGGGCGGTGAGGGTGCGTTTGAACATGGGGGGTCTCCAAAAAATCTTGAGCGGGGTCAATTCGCAGAAGGCGAATGGGCTGCGATTTTGGGAAATCCAACCCGCCCTGAAAAGATGCCAGGATGGTTAGCGCGATAACATGGAGTTATCACCGAAGCCCGTACGCCATGAAACTCAACGCCCTGCAAGCCCTGGTAGCTGCCATCGAGGAAGGCAGCCTGCGCGGTTCCGCACGCCGCATGGGTGTGTCGCAACCGGCCGTGACCAAGCTGGTGCGTGAGCTGGAAATTGAGCTGGCGGCGCCTCTGCTGGCGCGGCATTCACAAGGCGTTCGCCCCACACCTCAGGGCCAGGTGCTGTTTGAGCACGCGCTGAAAGTGGCGCGGGAGCTGGCCACGGCCACCGACCAGATTCAGCAGCTGGGCGGCCAGATGAAAGGCGAGATCCAGGTAGCGGCCGTGCCGGTGGCCATGATGCTGCTGATTCCGGAAACCTTGCGCACCTTTAGCCGGGCCTTCCCCGACATTCGACTGCGGGTGAGCGAAGAGCTGTTTGTGGAACAGCTGCAAAAACTGCGCAACGGCCAAGTGGATCTGGTGGTGGGCGGCATCCCGGAAGGCCTGCCCAGCGGGGAGTTCATCGCCGAAAGGCTGATGGACACGCGCATGGTGGTCGTGGCGCGGCGCGGTAGCCGTCACGCCCGCGCCAAGCGACTGTCCGAGCTATCCCAAGCGACCTGGGTCTACACCGGCACCTCAGCGCAGACGGGATATGCCAGCCGTCTTTTTGAAGCTCACGGCCTGCCTGCACCTCCCGTAGGTGCGATGGTGAACTCCACGCTATCGCTGCTTGCTCTCATCGGCTCGGGTGACCTGCTGGGGCTTATGCCCAAACAGATCATCAGCCACCCCTTGGCCGGGCAGGACATCGTGGAAGTGCCACTGGAAGAGCCCGGCCTGCCGCTGACGGTGGGCGCCATCATTCGTAGCGACTCCGTGGTGTCTCCCGCCATTCGTCAGTTCATCACGCACCTGCACCGAGCGGCGCATCAACTGAGCACCAGCTCGGCGTAGAAGTCGCTCCCCCGCGGCCAGGTCTGCACTTTGGGGTCGCGCCGCTCACGCACAACGACATCAAACCCAGGAATCAGGTGTACGCCGAGACATCTTGCTCCCACTCAAAGCGCCAACATGATGGTCTGACCCGCCGCCCTTGAGCAGCAGCTCAGCATGCGCTTGTTGGTAGCGCGCTCGGTCTTGGTCAACACCTTGTCGCGGTGATCAACCTCGCCTTCGACCACGGTAACTTCGCAGGTCCCGCACAGGCCCTCGCCACAGTCGCAAGGGACGTCGATACCCGCCGATTGCAGCGCCTGCAGCAGTGTGCGGTCGGCGGGCACCAGCACGTCCAGGCCAGAGTCCTTGAGCCGCGCAACGAAAGCATGCTCCTTGCCCGGGTCCAGTGCGCCTGCTTCCGCATGAAAGTGCTCAAAGTGCAGCACTCCTTGGGGCCACTGTTCGCTCAAGGCTTCCAGCTCGTCGATCAGCCGGCCCGGGCCACAGGCGTAGACGCTGGTGCTGGCAGTCACAGAGGCCAGCATGTGCGGCAGGGACATGCGCTGGCCTGCGGCCTTGATGTACAGACTCAAGTGTTCACCATGGTCTTGCTGCAGCCTGGCAAGCAGGGCCATGTGCTGACGTGAGCGCCCGGCGTAGTGCAGCTCGTAGGGTTTGCCCAATTGCCTGAGCCGGTCTGCCATGGCCATCATGGGAGTGATGCCTATGCCCCCGGCAATGAGCACGAAGTGCTCGGCTGACTCGTCGAGCCGGAACAGGTTCCTGGGGCCGGCAAGTTTCAGCACATCACCCACAGCCAGTTCGTCACAGAAGTGCCGCGAGCCACCACGGCCCTCGTTTTCGCGCTGCACCACCACCTGCAGCGTCTTGCGGTCGGCAGCCTTCCCACACAGGGAGTATTTGCGCCGGTACCCGCCAGCGATGAGATCCACATGCGCACCTGCCGTCCAGGCGGGCATGTCGCCACCCTCCGGGTCAGCCAGCACCAAGCGGCACAGCCCAAGGCCCTCAGAGTGCCTTTCGCGGACAACGACCGTGCGGGCGATATTGCCCTTGGCTGGTGGCCCGATGTAAAAGTCCATGCTGTGGCGGGAGACCACGGCTGGATCGGCGCGCTCGGGGTTTTGCGCCGGGTCCCATTCAACCCACAGTTCTTCGGGCCCACGAAACGAGGTGTTGGGCAGGAAATCAAACTTTTGGCCCGGTACCAGGCGCATATGCGGCAGGCGGCGGGCAAACTCTTCCAGGAACACCCTCATTTGCATGCGCCCGATGTTCTTGCCCATGCACTGGTGCGCACCGTAGCCGAAGGTGAGGTGTTCCACGGCGTTTTCGCGGTACAGGTCCACGTTGTCGGGGTTCTCGAAATGCAAGGGGTCGAAGTTGGCTGACGCCTGAACCAGCAGCAGCTTGGCACCTTTGGGAATGAGCACACCACCCACGTAGGCATCGGCGGTGGCCACACGACGCCAGGCAATGATGGAGCCAGCCACGCGCAGGCACTCCTCCACCGCGTTGGGTATCAGCGCCGGGTTCTTGCAGATGGCGTCCCAGGCCTCGCGATGCGTCAACAGCGTCATGAAGGCGTTGGCTGTGGCGTTGGAGGTAGTCTCGTGCGCAGCCGCCAGGATGGCCATCATCATGGAGCGCAAATAGGACATCGTGACGATGTCCGGGTGCTTGTGGTGCTGTCGGATGCTCTCGAACATCCAGCCTTCGCCATCCGGTTGGGCCATCATGCCGTCCAGGATTTTTTGCGCGGTTTGCCAGAACCGGCCCACGCTCTCGGCGATCTGCAGCTGTTCCTGTGCGGTGGGGCGACCCCAGGTGTTGAGCGTGTGCGCCACGGCGAACTGGCGCAGCTGCTCGGCACCGTCGTCGGGTACACCCAGGAATTTCAGAGCGATGTTCAGCGGAATCTCGTAGAACATCTCACGCACGAGGTCGGCGCGGCCTTGGTCAACAAAACGGTCCAGGTACTGCCGCGCCAATGCTCGCACCGTGGGCTCGTACGTCACCAGACGCTCGGGCAGGAATGCATCCATCAGCAGGCGCCGGCGCGCCATGTGGTCGGGCTCGTCCTCGTTCACCATGGTGCGATTCATTGCAAAGCCATAGCCCTGCAGGATCTGCATCACCTCGGGCGTGGCGGGGGTGATTTTTTCCAGCGCTATCGACGGAGAGAACAGGATGTTGTCGCGGAACACCGCCTTGACGTCTTCATACCGTGTGACGACCCAGTAGCCCAGCTGAGGGCTCCAGAAGATGGGCTGCTGCTCGCGTGCCCAGCGCAGGTATTGCGCCGGTGCCTGCATGTAAGCGGACTCAAACGGGTTGAATGCGGCAGCGTTGTCACTCACCGGGCACCCGTTGGGAGCCACGGCCCGCCCCATGAGAGCCTGGTGGTCTACAGGACAACGGCCTGTTACAGGGGGCACGACAGATTTCATGACTTGCTCCAAAGCGCCATATTTTGCACGGACGAATGGGGCGTGAGACCACCCGGGCTGGGTAGGCCGAAACGAACGGTACAGGTCAACGTCTGACCAAAAAATAGCGCCATAATTAGCTCTAAATTAGGAGTCGAAGATGGAAGCCATTTATGCCGATGTCATGGTCAGCATGTCCGAGTTCAAAAAAAACCCGGCGGCTGTTTTGCGTGCAGCCCATAGCCGGCCAGTAGCGGTTTTGAACCACAACAAGGCCGCGTTTTACATGCTGGAGCCCGCCTTGTTTGAGGCCATGCTGGAAGAGCTGGCAAATCAGGAACTTGGCCGCACGGTGCTGGCTCGTATGGGGGAGCGAGCACAAGCAATCGAGGTAGATATCGATGCCATCTGAGGGCACGCCAGCACCCAGCAAACACAAGTACCGGCTGCAGTTTGTGCCCAGCGCTTGGGACGAATGGCAAAAGCTGGATGGATCGGTCAGAGAGCCCTTGCGAAAGTTACTCAAAAAACGCTTGGACCAGCCCCATGTTCCGGGCTCTGCACTCCGTGGGCCACTGCTCGGACACTACAAGATCAAACTCAGGAAACAGGGCTACCGTCTGATTTATGGGGTCGAGGATGATGTGCTCATCGTCATGGTGATGGCGGTAGACAAACGCGAGGACAGCGTGGTGTACCAATCCGCTGTTTCGCGAGTGTCTGAGAAGGTGGCTCAATATGTCAAAACAGGCCCCAAGCGAGCCAAGCCCAGAGCAGGTGCATCAGCGTTGATCACCATCAACCACCAACCCTAGGCCCACTCTTCACACCCAATTCCCCAACACCGACAGCGCCAGCAAGCCACCCATGGCCCGGTTGAACCAGCGGCGCCGGGTGGGCGGTGCCAGCCAGCGGCGCAGGTGTTGGCCCAGCAGGGCCCAGCTGCCGACGCAGGGTAGGTTGACCAGGCAAAACAACAAAGACAAGGCCATGGCCTGACCCAAAGAGGCCTGTGGCGGCACATAGGTGCTGAAAAAGCCCAGCACCATCACCCACACCTTGGGATTGACCCACTGAAATGCTGCCGCAGCCCAAAAACCCATGGGCCGTGCCGCTGCGCCCGAGGTCTGGATGGACGAGGCTTGCGTATGGGCGAGGCCCCAGGCCAGCCACAGCAGGTAAGCAGAACCCAGCCAGCGCAGCACCTCATGCACTGCCGGGTGTAAAGCCACCAGGGTTTGCAGGCCCGCGCTGGCCGGCAACAGAATCAGCCCCAGCCCGCCACTGACGCCCAAAAGATGGGGCACGGTGCGGCGAAAGCCGAAATTGACACCCGAGGCCAGCAGCATGGTGTTGTTGGGCCCCGGGGTGATGGAGGTGGCCAGCGCAAACAGGGCACAGGCAATCAGGGTGGAAGAAGTCAGGTTACTCATGGTGGGCAGCATAGATGGCACCACCAATACAATCAAACAATTGTCCTAGTTACACATGAGCACCACCCGACACCAGGCCCTGGTCGATGAAATGAGTACCGGCATTCGGGCTGGGCGTTGGCCTGCCGGGAGCCGTCTGCCCACGCACCGCGCCTTTGCCCGCGAAAACGGCATTGCACTGGCCACCGCCAGCAAGGTCTACGCCACTTTGCAAGAGATGGCACTGGTCGCTGGCGAAACCGGGCGTGGCACCTATGTGCGTGAATGGCCCAGCGGCTCGGACCACAGCCTGCAGTCGGCCATGCCTCAGCCAGCGCCGGTGGACCTGGCCTTTACCTACCCGCACACGCCCAACGCCGAGGCATTGCTGACATCCGCCTGGCAGGCCCTGCGTGACGCGGGCGAGCTCCCGCGCCTGATGGAGGTGCAGCCGCTGGCGGGTGCCTGGCCACACCGGGAAGCGGTGGCACATCACCTATACAGCCGCGGCCTGAATGCCGACGCCAACGACGTGATGCTGGTGGGTGGTGCTCAGCAGGGCCTGGCCTGCACGGTCATGGCCTTGCTGCAGCCCGGCGATGTGGTGGTCGTGGACGAAATGACCTATCCCGGCATGCTGGCACTGGGCCAGACCCACATGCTGGACATGCAGGCCCTGCGCTGGCACGCCCATGGCGGCCCCGATCTGCAAGCCCTGGCAGACCTGCTGCAACGCCGCCCAGTGAAAGCCATCTACACCATGCCTACCCTGCACAACCCCACAGGCTGGGTCATGAACGAGACGGAGCGTGAGGCGCTGGTGGCCCTGGCGCGCCAGCACAAAGTGTGGTTGATTGAAGATGCCACCTATGCGTTTTTGGTGTCTGACGCCCCGCTGCCCCTGGCCGCCCTTGCCCCCGAGCGAACAGTCTATGTTTCAAGTCTGAGCAAAAGCGTGGGCGGCGGCGGGCGGCTGGGCTTCATGGTGGTTCCCCCTGCGCTAGCGCCCCGTTTTGAGCGCACACTGCGGGCCCTGACCTGGAGCCAGCCTGGGCTGATGGCGGCATTGGCCGCGCACTGGATCCACAGCGGCGAGGTGCTGCGCTTGGAGGGAGACAAACGCCGGGCCGCCCAGCAACGTCAGGCCATGGCGCAAGTTCACTTGAACGGGCTGCGTCTGCAGGCTAACCTGGAATCGTTTTTTGTCTGGGTGCACTTGCCTGAAGCGGTGCGCCCCGAACCGCTGACACTGCGATTAGCCGAGCTGGGCATCGCAGTGGCGCCAGCCACCGCGTTCGCTGCGGGTGCACACGCACCCCGCGCCATCCGCCTGAGTCTGGGCGGTGCCAGCATCGAAACGTTGCAGGTCGCCCTGCCGCTGGTGCGCAAAGCCATCGACGACCTGGCCTGGGGCTAATCAGAGTCGACCGCCTGCGGCTCCGATTTACGGGCGTTAAGGTGCCGATACAGCAGGCCCCGCGACACGCCCAGACTGCGGGCGGCCTTGGAGATATTGCCGCCGCAGGCCGCCAGCGTGCTGTCGATCATCTGGTTGTGGTGTTCACTCAAACGCGCGCCGGCGGGCAATTTGCTGGTCGGCAACAGTGTCGTGTGCTCGGTCTCAGAGCCGGCGTCTTCACCCGCCAGCGGCGCGAGGGAAGTTGGCAACCCGCTCGAAGATACAGGCGGCTTGTTCGCCGACAAGGCGATGGCGTGCCCAAAATCGAGGCCATCCGACGCCAGCAGACTGGCCCGAGCCCACACTCCCAGCCCATTGGGCAAGCGCAAAGCGGTCAGTCCGGTGTGGCGAGTCAGGGCCAGCAAAGACGAGGGTTCAAGGCCAAACAGGGAGGTCACATCGCGTGCGGCGCCATGGGCGGTAGCCCCTAACAAGCGTGCGGCTGCGCCATTGAGCCAGGCAACCTGACCGGTGGCGCTGATACCTGCCAACGCCTCCATCGGGGTCGCCAGCAGGGATGGGCTGGCCTGAAAACGCAAGAGCAGATGCTCACGGGACTGCGCCAGCAAAAGCCGGTTTTCGATGGACGTTGCGTAGACCCCGACCATGGAGGCCGCGTCGAAATCGAAATGCCGCCCTTCCAGCGTGATGTCCAGCACCGCAGCTACCTGGCCATGCACGTCATGAATGGGCGCTGCCGCGCATTCAAAACTGCTCAGACAGTCAAAGTAATGCTCGGCTCCAGTCACCGTACAGGCCTGACCGGTGAGTGTGACGATACCCGGCGCGGTGGTACCGACATGGGCTTCGGACAAATTAACGCCCACCCGGCAGGCCTTGCCCAGCAGGGGCTCCTGCGCGGCCATGGGGTTGTGGGTGGCATGCACGATGACCCCCTGCGCGTCGGTCAGCAGCACGCGGCAATCAATGCCCGCCAGGGCCGCCTCCATGGTCAACAGTTCTTGTTGCGCGGCCTCCAGCAATTCTCGATTTCGGTTCAGTGTCGCGTGCTTGCGGCTGGCCGTGACGGGATTGAACTCCAGGGACTGCCGGGCTACTTGCCGGCCCGAGGTACAACGCATCCAGGACTGGATTACCCCCTCGCCCACCAAACCTGTGGGTCTCAACCCTTGCTCGAAAAACTGATCTCTGGCTTGCGCGATGCGTTGCATGCGGGTGCTAGGAAACAACTGTGTGGGCAGGGAAGCTGACAGGTGATGGGTCGCACGCAGGGCCATGGGTATTTTTCGTCAAAGACTCAAAGCAGATGACCGGAGTTTGGCAGGCCAGATGCCCGCCGTACACAGGGTAAATACGGGTTTTCCTCCATTTACCCGCCATTTTTTTGTGGAATTGTTCCACCGTAGAACAGTTCCTACCTAGGGTATTCCCGCAGGTGCAAATCTATCGTTCCGTTGCAATCATCAAACACCTTGCACACGTTTGTGCGGGGGCGCTTACGACGCAACAAACATCAGGACAGGAGACAGTTCATGGCCAAGAATTACAGCTTTGTGGGCGGCTTGATTGCCGCAGCCCTTTTCTCTGGTGCACAGGCCCAGGGCATCGATGCACTCAAGCAGGATGCTGCAACGCCCGGCGATGTGCTCACTTACGGTATGGGCTACAACAACCAACGCTACAGCCCGCTCAAGCAAATCAATGCAGGCAACGTGAGCAAGCTGCAGCCAGCCTGGGCCTATAGCCTGAACAACCCGCAAGGCCAGGAGGCACAGCCCATCGTGCATGAAGGCGTGATGTACGTCACCACCCACAACACCACGATTGCGCTGGACCCCATCTCAGGCAAACAGATCTGGAAAAATGAAATCGAGTTGCCGCAGGATGTGTTCAAGATGGCCTGCTGCGGCATTCTGAACCGCGGCGCTGCCATCATGGACGGCAAGATCTACCGCACCACGCTGGACGCCCACGTGATGGCCATCGACGCCAAAACTGGCAAGCAACTCTGGAAGAGCAAGGCGGCCAACTATCAGGACGGTCAGGCCATGACCGCAGCCCCCCTGATCGCTAACGGCGTGGTGATGACTGGCATTGCCGGTGGCGAATACGGAACCCGTGGCTTCATTGACGGCTGGGACCCAGCCACAGGCAAGCAACTCTGGCGCATTTACACCACCGCCGCCCCTGGTGAAAAAGGCGGCGACACCTGGCCCGGCGACACGGCCATGAAGGGCGGCGCGCCCACCTGGCTGACCGGGGCCTACGACCCGGACCTGGACCTGGTGTACTGGGGCACCGGCAACGGTGGTCCCTGGAATGCGGAAGCACGCAAAGGCGACAACCTGTACATCGCCTCGGTGCTGGCTTTCCGCCCCAAGACGGGTGAGATGGTCTGGCACTACCAGTTCAGCCCCAACGATCTCTATGACTATGACGCCACCGAAGTCGGCATGCTGGTGGACATGAAGATCGACGGCAAGGACCGCAAGGTGCTGGCACAGGCCAACCGCAACGGTTTCTTCTATGTGCTGGACCGCGCCAACGGCAAGCTGTTGGCCGCCAACCCCTACGTCAAGGTCAACTGGGCCGACAAGATCGACATGGCCACAGGCAGGCCGGTGGAGTCTGACGTGTCCAAGCGCATTCGCGCTGGCGCGGACCTGGAGGTCTTCCCGTCGGTGCTGGGCGGCAAAAACTGGAGCCCCATGTCCTGGAACCCGGCCACCGGCCTGGCTTATGCCAACACGCTCAACATCAGCTGGCCCTACCAGCTGGTCAAGCCCGAGTACAAAAAAGGCGAGTGGTATCTGGGCGTGAACTTCCGCGGCGTCACCATGCCGAAGGACCAGCCCCACGGCTACCTGAGCGCCATCGACCCCATGACGGGCAAGAGCAAGTGGCAGCTGGCCTGGCCAGGTCAGCCCAGCATGGCGGGCACCTTGTCCACGGCCGGTGATCTGGTCTTCACAGGCGCCGCCACGGGCGAGTTCATTGCGGTGGATGCCAACACCGGCAAGAAGCTCTGGCAGTTCCAGACCAGCTCCGGCATCATTGGTCTGCCCATCACTTGGGAGCACAAAGGCAAACAGTACGTAACGGTGCTGTCGGGTGCCGGCGGCGTGTGGGCACTGTTGGGTGACGAGCGCATGGGCAACGTGCCCGCAGGCGGCTCAGTCTGGACCTTCGCACTCAACTGATGATGCGGGCCAGCTTGCTACTGGCGTGCTGTGCAGCCCTGGCCGGGGCTGCACACGCGCAAGACGCGCCGCGCTTTGTGGTGGACGAGATCAACCAGGGAAACACGCTGTTTCACCGCACCTGTGCGCAGTGCCACGGGCGCAACATGGTCAACTCGGGCACCACCACCTACGACCTGCGGCGCTTTCCAGTCGATCAACCTGAGCGCTTCATTCAATCGGTGACCCAAGGCAAAGGCAATATGCCTTCGTTCAAGGACGCTTTGACTTCTGAAGAAATTCGCAAATTGTGGGCCTACGTCGGCTCGCGTGGCGGCAAGGAGCCCTGAACCCATGCAACGTTCTGCATTCCAAACCCGTTGGCGCCGACGCCTGAGCGCATGGGCCTTGCTCATGGCGGGGTGCGGCCTGGTGGCTGCCGAGCCGCTGAAGGTGTGCGTCAGCGAGGACAGCCCACCCCAGTCGCGCGTGAGCAAAGGCAAAGCCAGCGGCCTGGATGTTCGACTGGCGGAAGCGGTCGCGGCTACGCTGGGCAGACCACTCACCATCGTGCCATTCGAGACGGAATTCGAGAAAGAATCCACCCTCACGCAAGAGGTCAACGCGCTGCTGTCCGCAGGGGTGTGTGACCTGGTCAGCGGTTTTCCGCTGCTGCAGTCTGACCTGGGACCGGCCAGCCGGCCTTCAGCCCGCACGCCGGACTACCCGGGCGCCAAACGCAAACGGGAACGTCCATTCGTGCCCCTGGGTGAATTGGTGGCCAGCAAGGCCTATCAGGCGGCCACGCTCGGTGTCGTGCTGCGTGCAGGCCAGCCCCCCGTGTCTGGCCTCATGGATCTGCAGGGCCGCAAGGTAGGAGCGGTGACTGGCACCTTGGCGGGCACCCTGGTCAGTTTGTATCGCAACGGCGCCTTACGTGGCGGCATGGTGAGCTTGTCGCAACGCGAGAGCGCCTGGTCTGCGCTGGAAAGCGGGCGCATCGACGCCCTGATTTTGCCGACCGAGGCCTTTGACGCCCATCGCTTGCAAGCCCCCGCCAGCGACCTGACCTTGGCCACCTACCAGCGCCCCATCGGCGTTAACCTGGGCTTTGTCACGCTGGCATCGGCACCGGCTGATCTTCTCCAGGGCACGAACAGGGTGTTGTCCCAAGTGATGGCAGACGGGCGACTGAAGCAATGGGCGCGTGAAGAAGGTTTGAGCTGGCACCCGCCCAGTCTGCCGGAAGTCTCGCCCGGCCCGACCCTGGTCAGCCTGGTCAGCGACTGATGACAGTCGGGGCGTCAGACCCCCGACGCCCCCAGAAAACAGCACAGGCTGGCCACGATCGTCAGGCGAAACCGCAGCGTGAGCCAACCGTTCATGTGGAACAGCCGGTACTGCTTGCGGTCGACCAGGTAGCAGGCCATCAGCAAGAAGCCCAGCACGACCAGCCCGGCCCACGGGGGCATGATCACGGCCACCGCCGCCACCAGACTGGGGACCACGCCCCAGACAAAAGGGAAGAGTGGCGAGGTCTGACCGTCGCGCATGGCCAGCCCCCAGTAAATGCCCCCTAAAAAGCTGGCGATGACAGCGGCATAGGCCGCCAGACCGAGCATGGCAAAAGGCGTGAGGTCGTGGCTGACCAACCAGACCGTCAAAGCCCCGATCACAAAAGGTGCCAGACCGGCATAACCCAGGCGCAAGGCCCACAGGGGTGGCTCCGAACGGGTGTGCATCGACGGCGGATCATGGCGGGTTTGGGACGTAGCGGCGGGGGTGGGAGCAGAGGCAGATTTCAAAACAGGGTCTCCTGGCAGGGCAAGGCGCAGAGGGTATCAAAAGAGCCCGCACGCTTGCGCACGGCCGAGTAGTAGCGGCTGAACGAGCTGCAGAACATGTCTGGTTCGGCAAACAAAGGTGCGTCTACCAGCGGCAGGCACCCCGCAGGCGGTAAAGCCATGGTCTGAGCAATATCGCTGTAACCTGGCTGCAACACCGGCGCCAGGTGCACGGACCTGGCGGCACGCAGATCCAGCTGTTGAACGTCTCCCGCCCAAAGCAGGTCGCAAGTCTGCGCCATGGCCTGCAGCACAAAGGACCAGCGGCGGTTCGACCAAGGCCAGGCTGTGTGGGCCGGGCCGTGAATGAAGCCCAGGTGTAGGGGGCGTTGGGGGCCCGGAATTTCCCGAGTGGCCTGGTCATCTGGCGGCGTCAACCCCATTCCGATGGACCAGGGATGAACCAGCACCACGTCACGACCCGCGATCTGCGCCAGCACAGGCAGGTGTTCTGCACCGCAAGCACTCAGCACATCCGCCGGCGGCTGCGCCAGCAGGATGGGTTCCTGCACACCCGGATGCGACCCCGGCTGAGGACCGACATCGCCTTGATGGCGGGCGATTTCTTCGAGGGCCTGGTAACTTTGATCGATCACCGTGCCGGGGCTGTGCCAGGCTGAGCTTGCCGCCGGCGCATAGCGGGCCACGTTCTCGGCATTGAAAAGATAAGGCTTGATGGAAAACGTACCAGCCACCCACTGCCAGCTCAGGTGGTTGGACGCGAGATCGCCATCGAGCAAATGGCCGTAAAGCCAGTCAGCCCCGGCCCGCCAATGAACCTTGCGCATATGCACCACATAGCTGGCCAGCCACATGCGTGCGTGGTTGTGCAGGTAGCCCGTGGCATACAAGGTGCGCACGGCCGCATCGATGGCTGCTACCCCGGTACGTCCTTCGCGGATGTCGGCGGGCACAACCTCGGCGTAATGCCCAAGCCAGACAGGTGGGCTGCGCAAGTCGCTGAAGATGGCGCGCCCACCGTCAGCGGCATGTCGCCAGACATGGTGATAAAAGGATCGCCATGCCCATTCGGCGACCAGCTTGTCATCGAAGCTCAGCGCGTGGTGGTGTGCGACTTGCGTGGCCGCTTCCCGCAAGCTGAGCAGGCCGTGGGTGAAATAGGGCGACAAGCCCGACGCCGCCCCATCGAGTGCGTTGCGGGTGCGCGCGTACTGACCTGGGTGCACGCTGGCCAAGCGAGCCCGGGCCGCCGCCCGCGTGGGCACAAAGTCCCTCAAGTGCAAGGGCACAGCCAAGGAGTCGAGCAGCGCTGTGACGGTTGTCATCTGGGTCCTGTGGATTTTTTGAGTTCGTGAGAGACGGTGCGTGGGTCACCCAGACGGCGGCAGGCTTCACTGCAGTATTTGACCGACTCCCAGTTTTTGGCCCAGCTTTTGCGCCACACCATGTCACGACCGCAGGCCACGCAGGGTTTCACCGGCAGGTACTGCTTATTGCCCCTGAAGCCGGCAGATGCCCCATGGGTTGCGTTGCCTGTTTTGCGGCTCATGCGTCCGCCCCAAAACCAAACAAATCAGCCTGCCCGGGGTGCTGGGGCTCTGGCTTGGCACCCCGGGCCTTGGCGCGTGTGCCACTGGGCGGCAAGCCGGATTTGCGCGACCCATGGCGCTGCTGGATAGCGTCGGCCTCCTCGCGGGCCTGCGGTGTTTTGCGCAGCGGGTAAAGCTGATCCTTGGCCCACTTCACGGCGGTTCGATCGTCCACAATGGGCAGCGGGTAGTCGGGGTGGCGGCCATCGTTCAGCAGCCAGGGCTGCGCCAGCAGCGGCAGCGGCACATGGCACAACTCGGGCACCCAACGGCGTATGAACCGGCCCTCGGGGTCATGCTCCTGAGCCTGCCGCGTGGGCGAGTAAATGCGCAAGGTGTTGATGCCGGTGGTGCCGCTTTGCATCTGCATCTGCGACCAATGGATGCCGGCTTCGAAATCGAGAAACTGGCGCGCCAGAAACAAGCCGGTGGGCCGCCAATGCAGCCACAGGTGGTACGACGCAAAACTCACGAGCATCGCACGCATGCGAAAGTTGAGCCAGCCGGTGGCGATCAGCGATCGCATGCAGGCATCCACCATGGGGTAACCCGTTTGGCCGGTGCACCAGGCGTCGAAGCGGCGCTGGGACTCGGCCGTCCAGGGCGCTGGCTCATCGCCGGGGCGAAGGCCGTCGTAGGCATGGGCGAAGTTCTGGTACTCGATGCGGGGCTCGTCTTCGAGCTTTTGCATGAAATGGCAGTGCCAGCGCAAGCGGCCAGCAAAGCCGCGCAGGCCATAGGCACGTTGGCGGTCTGCCGGATCGGCACTGGCAGCCGCCAGGGCAATGGCACGCTCGGTGGCCTGGTGCACGGCGCGCATGGACACCGTGCCAAACGCCAGGTGCGGGCTCAGGCGGCTGCAGCCCTCCTCAGCGGTCAGCGGGCTGGAAAGGGCACGACGGTAGTCTCGCCCCCGAAAGTTCAAGAAATCATGCAGGGTATTTAGGGCTGCGCTCTCGCCCCCGGACTGCACAGTGCAGCTAGGCACGGCCATGCCCAGGTCCTGTAGCGTGGGCAGCTCCCGCTGCTGCACCGGCACCTCGGGCACAGCCAAAAACGAGGTGGATGCCGGCAGCACCGGCATATCCATGCGCGCCTGCCAGGTGCGCGCCCAGGCATTGCGCGAGCGCAGGCGCCGCACCACACCGGTCTGGGGGAACTCTTGCCAGGGCACGCCGTGGGCCATACACCAGGCCCCCACGGCGCGGTCACGTTCATAACTCCAGCCCGGGCCAGTTTCTTCATGGCTCAGGATCTGGGTCAGTCCCAGGCGCTGATGCAAGCGTGCCAGCAAAGGCAGCACCGATCCCACACGCACCACCAGCGGCAGGCCGCGCTCGGCCAGATTACGGCGCAACTCACGCAGGCAATCCAGTACAAAGGCCAGGTGGCGGGCATCACACTCGGGGCTGGCCAGCCACTCGGTCTCGATGACATACAGGCCCAGCGCATGCCCAGAGCGGGCGGCGGCATCCAGCGGCGCGTGGTCGCTCACCCTCAAATCCCGCTTGAACCAGACCAGTGATGTCATGGCGGCGCAGTGTAGGGGCGAGGTTATTGCGGCGCTGGTGGCCCTGCTCAAAACCCTTTGGACCAACATCTGCCACGCGCGAGTTCAAGTCCTGCACCAAGCTGTCATAAGATTCCGGCCTTACCAGCCGCTTTGTCCATGGCGCAACTTTCCCCGGAACTGCGCCCCCACGACCTTTATGCCACCTGCCCGTCCTTCTGCAACGCCCACTGGCAGCGCACCCGCCTCACCGGCTTCGAGCCCGCGAGACCGGCGCATGCTAATGGCCGACATTGCGCGGCTGGCGGGCGTGTCCACCTCGACGGTGTCACGCGCACTCAGTGGCAACCCTCTGATCAAAGCCGAGACCCGCGAGCGCATTGCCGAACTGGCGCGTTCCATGAACTACCAGATCAACGTCGGCGCGGCCAATCTGCGCAAGCGTGATGTGCAAACCGTGGCAGTCGCAGTCATGGGCGACAGCCTGCAAATGATTTCAGACCCCTTTATCCTCAGTCTGGTGGGCCACATCGCTGACGAACTGGATCAGCGCGGCATGAGTCTGCTGTTGAGCCGGGTCACGGTGGAACGTCAGCACATGCTTGCAACGCTGGTGGAAAGCGGACAGGTCGCCGGGCTGTTGGTGGTGGGGCAAATGACCTGTCATGACTACCTCAATGAGCTGGCCAGCCGGGGCATCCCGATGGTGGTGTGGGGTGCTGGCCTGCCCGACACGCGCTACGCCATTGTGGGCGGCGACAACGAGCAAGGCGGCTACCTTGCCACGCGCCACTTGCTGGAGCAGGGTTGCCAGGAAATTGCATTTTTGGGAGATGTGACCCACCCCGAAGTCATGCTGCGCCACGACGGCTACGCCCGTGCATTGGCTGAGCGGGGTCTGCGGCCCGACCCGTTGATTTACAAGCCGATCCTCTTTCAGGACAGTGAGCTACGACAGGCCATTGGCGACTGGGTCGCGCAAGGCATCCGCTTCGATGGCGTTTTTGCGACCAGTGACGTGGCGGCCATGTCGGTGATTGCAGCAGTGAGCGAGCGTGGCATGCAGGTACCGCGCGATGTCAAGGTGGTGGGTTACGACGATGTGGCGATGTCCGCCCACCTGCATCCGTCCATCACCTCTGTGCGACAACCCACCGAGCTCGCAGCAAGCACCATGGTGCGCATGTTGTTCGACTTGCTGGCAGAGGAACACCCCGGCGCCGTGGTGCTACCGGCCCAGCTCATCCAGCGTGACAGCAGCATGCGGCTGTGAGGCCGCGGCGTCGCAAGGCCGACAACACTCTCGGTAACAAAATTACATTTTTGAGCGCAAAATATTTTCATGAGTTACGGGTTTTCCCTAGTATGCAATCGTTTGCAATTTTGGTGAAATTCAGTTCGCAGTCAGCTTGAAGCGAGCGCCTGAAGGGGAATTCCTCCCCCGAGACGTTCAGGCGCCAAGCACAGACCGCGTATTTCAAACTGAACCTAGCTGGAGAACTCCTTCATGAAAATTACCTTTAAGGCTGCCCTGTTGGCCATGGCTGTGCCCTTCGCGATGACGGCCGTGCAAGCCGCCACCGTGACCATCTCCTGCGGCACCAGCGGCCAGGACTACGAAACCTGCAAAAAACACGCTGATGCCTGGGCTGCCAAAACCGGCAACACCGTGAAGATGTTCTCCCCACCCAACAACACGACCGACAGCCTGGCTCTGTACCGTCAGTTGTTCGCCGCCAAGTCCACCGACGTGGACGTCATGATGATTGACGTGGTGTGGCCTGGTGTGATCAAGGATCACCTGGTTGACCTGAAGAAATACTCCAAGGGCGCCGAGAAAAACCATTTCCCCGCCATCGTGGCCAACAACACCGTCGGTGGCAAGCTGCTGGGCATGCCCTGGTTCACCGATGCAGGCTTGCTGTTCTACCGTAAAGACCTGGTGGCCAAGTACAACCTGAAGGCCCCCGGTTCATGGGAAGACCTGGCTGCCGCAGCCGCCAAGATTCAAGACGGCGAGCGCGCCGCCGGCAACAAGGACTTCCAGGGCTTCGTGTTCCAGGCCAAGGCCTACGAAGGCCTGACCTGCGACGCCCTGGAGTGGGTGTACAGCTACGGCGGTGGCTCCATCATTGAAAGCGACGGCAAGATCTCCATCAACAACGCCAACGCTGCCAAGGCTTTGGACACCGCTGCTTCCTGGATTGGCAAGATCGCTCCCCAGGGCGTGTTGAACTATGGTGAAGAAGACGCCCGTGGCGTGTGGCAAGCCGGCAATGCCGCTTTCATGCGCAACTGGCCTTACGCCTGGTCCTTGGGCAACAAGGACGACAGCCCCATCAAGGGCAAGATTGGCGTTGCCGCACTGCCCAAGGGTGGCGCAAATGGCAAGAACGCAGCCACTCTGGGTGGCTGGCAACTGGCCGTGAGCAAGTACTCCAAGGTAGAAAAAGAAGCTGCCGACCTGGCCATGTACATGACCAGCCCGGAAGTGCAGAAAGACCGCGCCATCAACGGTTCTTACAACCCCACCATCCCGTCCCTGTACAAGGACAAGGATGTGTTGGCCGCCAACCCCTTCATGGGCGACTTGTATGACGTGTTCACCAGCGCTGTGGCTCGCCCAGCAACCGTGACCGGCCTGAAGTACCCTGAAGTTTCCAACGCCTTCTGGGATGCAACCCATGAAGTGCTGTCTGGCAAGACCAAGGGCGACGCCGCTGTCAAGAAACTGGAAGGCAAGCTCAAGCAAATCACCCGCACCAAGGGTTGATTCTTGAGTGGGCCAGCTTTTCAAGAAGCTGGCTTCAAACACAGGGCGGCTGAGAACCTTCGGACTCATCCGCCCTTTTCATTCCTTGAGAGATGACGTTATGAACACCCGCACCCGAACAGCCTGGCTGTTTTTGACCCCGATGATTGTGCTGATGGCTGCTGTCGCCTTGTGGCCACTGGCGCGATCCATCTGGTTCAGCCTGACTGACGCCAACATCAACGATCTGGCGGCGGCCCAGTTCGTGGGGCTGGAAAACTACTTTGGTGAGTTTGGCCTGTTCTTCAATGAGAATAACACCGAGGGTTTTTGGCTGAGTGACTGGGGCAATTCCATCCTCAACACCTTCAAGTTTTCGGTCGTATCGGTCATTTTTGAGACGCTCATCGGTTTGGCCGTAGCCATGCTGCTGAACCAGGAATTCAAGGGACGAGCGTTGGTGCGTACCGCCGTTTTGGTGCCCTGGGCCATCCCCACCATCGTGTCTGCCAAGATGTTTGGATGGATGCTCCACGACCAGTTTGGCGTGCTGAACCACTACATGCTCAACCTGGGCATCATTTCCGAAAAAATGGCCTGGACAGCCGACCCCTCCTATGCACTGTGGACCGTGGTCGCTGTAGACGTCTGGAAAACCACCCCGTTCATGGCGCTGCTCATATTGGCCGCCATGCAGACCCTGCCCAAAGACTGTTACGAGGCCGCCAAGGTCGACGGCGTGCACCCCCTGCGCGTATTTCTGAAAGTCACGGTCCCTCTGATCTGGCCCGCGATGATGGTTGCCGTGGTGTTCCGTCTGTTGGACGCGCTGCGCGTGTTCGACCTGATCTACGTCCTGACCAGCAGCAACAACAGCACGATCAGCATGTCTGGCTTTGTGCGCCGTGAAATGGTGGACAACGGCAACATGGGTTTTGGCTCTGCCGCGTCAACCTCCTTGTTTCTGATCATTTTGCTGACTGCCGTGCTTTTTTTACGTGCAGCACGTGTGCGCTTTACTGAGGAGTCCCATTCATGAACTACCGTCCACTTTGGGGCAATATCGTTATTTACAGCTTGGCCGCCTTGCTGGTGGTCATCTGCACCTACCCCCTGTTCTACGCGATCTCTACCTCCCTCAAATCCGGCACCGCGCTGTTTGATGCCGAGTTCATCCCTTCAGCCGCCAGCATTTCCAACTATGTGGCCTTGTTTGAGGGGCACCAGCCTTTTGGGCGGCACATCCTGAATTCGGTCATGGTGTCAACCCTGGTGGTGGTGCTGTCCCTGGCGATCAGCATTACGGCCTCCTATGCGCTCGGCCGCATCCAGTTCAAGGGCAAGGGCCTGTTGCTCATGACCATTTTGGGTGTCTCCATGTTTCCGCAGGTGGCGGTGTTGTCGGGTATGTTCGAGTTGATCCGGGCGCTGGGCCTGTACAACAAGGCCATCGGCCTGCTCGTGCCCTACACCGTGTTTACCCTGCCATTCACGGTGTGGGTGCTGACCACCTTCATGCGCCAGCTGCCCAAAGAACTGGAAGAGGCCGCCATCATGGATGGTTGCTCGCCACTGCGCATCGTGACCAGCGTGTTCTTGCCACTGCTGTGGCCAGCTTTGGTCTCTACGGGTTTGCTGGCGTTCATCGGCGCCTGGAACGAGTTTCTGTTTGCACTCACCTTTTCCATCGACGACAGTCAGCGCACCGTGCCTGTGGGCATCTCCCTGATTGCAGGCGCCACAGCCTATGAGGTTCCGTGGGGTTCCATCATGGCCGCCTCGGTGCTGGTGACCTTGCCGCTGGTGGGCCTGGTACTTGCATTCCAGAAAAAAATCGTCTCCGGCCTGACCGCAGGCGCAGTCAAAGGCTAAGTTTTATGTCAGCGCAACAAGCAAAAGCAAGCAACAACGAGTGGTGGCGCGGCGGCGTCATCTATCAAATCTACCCACGCTCCTACCAGGACAGCAATGGCGACGGCGTGGGCGATTTGCCCGGCATCACCGCCCGTCTGGAGCATGTGGCTCAGCTCGGGGCGGACGGCATCTGGCTGTCGCCCTTCTTCAAGAGCCCCATGAAAGACTTTGGCTACGACGTCAGCGACTATCGCGATGTCGACCCGATGTTTGGCACTCTTGACGACTTCAAGACCCTGGTGAAAAAAGCCCACGATCTGGGCTTGAAGGTGATGATCGACCAGGTTCTTTCGCACACCTCGGACCAGCACCCCTGGTTCAAGGGGAGTCGTAGCAGCACCGACAACGCCAAGGCCGACTGGTATGTCTGGGCTGATGCCAAGGACGACGGCACGCCGCCCAACAACTGGCTCAGCATTTTTGGCGGCAGCGCCTGGCAGTGGGACACCGGACGCCTGCAGTACTACATGCACAACTTCCTGACCAGCCAGCCTGACCTGAACTTCCACAACCAGGACGTTCAGCAAGCCATTCTGGACGATGTGAAGTTCTGGCTGGAACTGGGCGTGGACGGCTACCGCCTGGACACGGTCAACTTCTATGTGCACGACAAGCAACTGCGCAACAACCCAGGCAAGGGCAAGCCCGTGGTCGATGACCCGGCGGTGGATTCGGTCAACCCCTACGGCTGGCAGCGCCACGTGCACGACAAGAGCCAACCTGAAAACCTGGTGTTTCTGCAACGCCTGCGTGCGCTGCTTGACCAATACCCCAACACCACCATGGTGGGGGAGATTGGCGACGACGACGGCCTGGCCCGCATGGCCGAATACACCCGTGGCGGCGACAAGCTGCACATGGCCTACTGCTTTGACCTGATGGGCACGCCTCACAGCGCCACCTATCTGCACTCGCTGTTTGACCGTTTCCTGAACATCGTGGGCAATGGCTGGCCCTGCTGGGCCTTGTCCAACCACGACGTGGTGCGCGTGGCCACCCGCTGGGGCGGTGCCAACCCGGATGCGCGCCTCTTGCGCCTAGCCGCTGCCATGCAGATGAGCCTGCGCGGCAGTCCTTGCATTTATCAGGGCGACGAGTTGGGCTTGCCTGAGGCGACGATTGCCTTTGAAGATCTGCAAGACCCGTTTGGCATCACCATGTGGCCCAAGTTCAAGGGACGCGACGGCTGCCGCACGCCCATGCCCTGGTCCGCAACCGATGCACAAGCCGGCTTTGGCCCCGCCAAGCCCTGGCTACCCGTGGCACCCGAGCATCGCCCCTTGGCAGTCGACGTGCAAAGCGCCGACAACACCAGTCTGCTGGCGTTCTACACCCGCCTGCTGCAATGGCGTCGTGGTCTGCCAGCACTGGTCAAGGGAGACATGACCTTGCTGCCAGCTCATCCGCAGGTGCTGGCCTTTGTGCGGGAACTCGACGACCAACGCGTGCTCTGCGCCTTCAACTTCAGCGACGACGCCGTCAACTGGCCCCTGCCCGCAACTTACGCCGCAGCACAGCCCTTAGCTGACAGCCCGCTGGAAGGTGCAAACCTGAGCGCAGGCGAACTGCAATTGCAACCCTGGGGCGGCCTGTTTGCCGCACTGTGAACATTCAAAGGAAAGCTCAATATGTCCAAGATCGAATTTCGCGATGTCTGCAAGCGCTACCCTTCAGCCCCTTCGCTGACCATTAACAAAGCCAACCTCGTGATCGAGGACGGCGAGTTTTGTGTGTTTGTGGGGCCGTCGGGCTGCGGCAAGTCCACCCTGTTGCGCATGGTGGCTGGCCTGGAAGACATCACCAGCGGCGACATGTTCATCGGCGGTCAGCGCGTCAATGACCTGCCCCCCGCCAAGCGCGGTGTGGCCATGGTGTTCCAGAGCTACGCGCTGTACCCACACATGACCGTGCGTGAAAACATGGCCTTCGGCCTGAAGGTGATGGGCTCGGACACGGCTGCGATCGACGCCAAGGTGCGCGAAGCTGCCGAGGTGCTGCAGCTCACCCCGCTGCTGGACCGCCTGCCCAAGGCCTTGTCGGGCGGCCAGCGCCAGCGCGTGGCCATTGGTCGCGCCATCGTGAAGCAGCCCAAGGTGTTCCTGTTTGACGAGCCCCTGTCCAACCTGGACGCCGCCCTGCGCGTGCAAACCCGCCTGGAAATTGCCAAGCTGCACCACGACATCGGCAGCGCCAGCATGATCTACGTAACGCACGACCAGGTGGAGGCCATGACCCTGGCCGACAAGATCGTCCTGCTCAACACCGGCGACCGCATTGCCACGCACGGCTCGATTGCGCAGGTGGGCTCACCGCTCACGCTGTACCACCGCCCGGCCAGCCTGTTTGTGGCCGAGTTCATCGGCTCGCCCAAGATGAACGTGATGCCTGGCTTGCTGCAGGCCAGCCAGGGCGACAGTGCCCAGATCGAAGTGGCACAAGTGAGCCTGAGCGCCCGCGTCAACACCCAGCGCGTGGCCCAAGGCGGCAAGATCAGTGTGGGCTGCCGCCCTGAGGACATGGTGCTGGTGAGCGCGGGCACAGCCAACAGCCTGGGCATGAAGATCACCCACATCGAAAAGCTGGGTGAAGCCTCGCTGCTGTATGTGCAAGCCGACGGCCTGCCGATGATGACCGTGCGCGTGGACGGCACCGCCAAGGAGCGTGTCGGTGAGACCATCCACGTTCAGTTGCCTGCCGATTTGATCCATGTGTTTGACGGCGACGGCATCGCCTGCGAGCGCACGCTGGAACTGCCAGCCTGAGCGGCGCCAGTACCCGCACTATTCAGTCAGGGGTTGCCAGGCACAGGCCTGGCAACCCCTTCTTTGATTCAGGACCCTTCATGACGAACACGAGCAAGACCCCCTGGTGGAAAGAAAGCACCGTTTACCAAATCTACCCCCGCAGCTTTTGTGACAGCAACGGTGACGGCATCGGGGATCTTCCCGGCATCACATCCAAACTCGACCACCTGCAAGCTCTGGGCGTTGACGTGGTGTGGCTGTCGCCCATCTACAAGTCGCCCAACGACGACAACGGTTACGACATCAGCGATTACCGCGACATCATGGATGAGTTCGGCACCCTGACCGACTTCGACACCATGCTGGCCGCCATGCACCAGCGCGGCATCAAACTGATGATGGACCTGGTGGTCAACCACAGCTCCGACGAACACCCGTGGTTTCGGGAAGCGCGCAAGAGCCGGGACAACCCGTATCACGACTATTACATCTGGCGCGAACCGCAAGCAGACGGCTCGCCCCCCACCAACTGGGAGGCCGCCTTCAACGGCTCGGTCTGGGAATTCAACCAGCCCACGGGCGAGTACTACCTGCACATGTTCAGCAAGAAGCAGCCCGACCTGAACTGGGAAAACCCCCAGTTGCGCAAAGAGGTCTACGCCCTGATGCGCTTCTGGCTGGACCGGGGCGTGGACGGCTTTCGCATGGATGTGATCAACATGATCTCCAAGCCCTGGAATGCCGATGGCAGCTTGCCACAGGCACCTGTGGTGCGAGAGGGCTTCCTGCAGCCCGGCTTCGCCCTGACCTGCAACGGCCCACGTCTGCTGGAGTTTCTGCGTGAAATGCGCGAACAGGTGCTGGACCATTACGACACCATCACCGTGGGCGAAGCGCCGCTGGCGACCATTCAGCAGGGTCGAGAAATCACCAACGAAGCCACCGGTGCGCTGAACATGCTGTTCCAGTTCGAACATATGGACCTGGACAGCGTGGGCGGGCACGTCAACGGCAAGTGGGCCCTCAAGCCCCTGCACCTGCCCGACTTGAAAGCCACCATGATGCGTTGGCAGGACGCCCTGGAAGGCCAGGGCTGGAACAGCCTGTACCTGTGCAACCACGACCAGCCGCGTCCGGTATCGCGCTTTGGCGACGATCAGCGCTACCGGGTCGAGTCCGCCAAGATGCTGGGCACGTTCCTGCACGGCCTGCAGGGCACACCCTATGTGTACCAGGGCGAAGAACTGGGCATGACCAACGTGCAGTTCGCGGACATTGATGACTACCAGGACATCGAGATCCGCAATATGTACCGGGTGGCGGTGGAGGAGCGTGGCCAAAAGCCACAGGACGTGATGCGCTCGATCTGGGCCAAGGGCCGGGACAACGCCCGCACCCCGATGCCATGGAACGCCGGCTACAACGCTGGCTTCAGCAGCGGACGGCCCTGGCTCAAGCTCAACCCCAATTACACGCACATCCACGCCGAACAAGCGCTGAACGACCCCCATTCCGTTTTTCACCACTACCGCCAGCTGATCGCCCTGCGCAAGCGTGAGCCCCTGTTGATACACGGCCACACGCAAATGCTCTTGCCCGATCATGAACAGATCGTGGCCTATCTGCGTATCGGTGCATCAGGAGAACCCGGGTTGCTGGTGGTGTGCAACTTTGCAGCGAACGAAGTCGTGTTTGAACTTCCACAGGAGGTGCAGTTCCAGCACGCCGAATTGCTGCTCGGAAACTATGAGCGTCACGGTGCCGAGCTGGAGGCTCAGCTGCGCCAGCTGAACCTGCGGCCTTACGAGGCTTTGTTGATGCGCTTGAGTCAGTGATCTGTGGAGGCCGGGTTTCGCCCCGGCGGGCGAGCTGCTTTTTTCTTCTGCAAAGGGCGGGAGCCGGGGGGCGCCCGGCAGCGCCTCACTTTTCTTTGCTCGCCAAAGAAAAGTAAGCCAAAGAAAGGCGACCCCACTGTTTGCGACCCCGAAGCCTGCAGCTTCGGGGCAGCCTGTGCTGCTCCCGAACCGGGGGAAGAACGCAAACTCGCTGCGCTCAGACATGCGTTCTTCTGATCC
>JBEEJZ010000028.1:0-4494 GCA_041168905.1 Pseudomonadota bacterium
GTAAAACCACGGCCCGCGCGCACCTGCGGGCGCAAAGCCGCCATGTTTGCAATGCGGGACTGGTCGAACACCGGGTGCTTCATGCAGGGGCCATAGTTTTCTTGCTGGGCATCATAAAGGATGCCCCCCTACCCTCGGCGCATACCGCTGCCCTGCCCGCAGTCCCAACGGGCCGTCCATTCGGTCAATGCCGGTGGTTGCGGCGTGTGGTGCGCATCGCTGGGCAGCGCGGCTTGGGGGTGGGTACTGGCCTTGCCAGGGCGACCTGATAAGGCAACTCCAACTCCTCTTCCACCAAATCGGTGCCGGCCTGAACCGCCTGCTCCCATTGGCTCTGCACCCCGTGTTGCACGGTGGACGTTGCGATCCATTGCAATGCAGCCTGGTCGCGCAGCGCGGCACACCAGCCCTGAAACACCTCTGCAAACATCAAACCATCGTTGGCGTACAACATGATGAACCTCGTATCCATAGTCTGGATGTCTTCACTATGGTTACCCAAGCGGTTCTGCTTGCCTTGAAAAGTGCGTTAAATCCGGCCCATTTAGTGGCGTTCATCGCGGGTGTGGCCACGCCCCCTTCAAGAGAGCAGGCGCAGTGTGACATCGCACATTCGTACCGAAATCCGCAAACTTGACCCATCATGCTCGCGACACGATGTGGTGTCGCCCCAAGAAGCAGCGTTTGAAATGGCTCTTTCCGTCCAATGGCGCCCTGAAGGTGTTAGTTGTATTTTTAGTTTTCCATTAACGCTGGCAGACATCCAAAGCACCGACGCCGCGATTGCGGATTCGGCCAACGCCACGCGATTCCGCTACCTGATTTACGACTTCACACAAGCCATGCAACTCCAGGAAGGCATGGCCGCGTTACTGATGTTTTATGCGAGCTCAAAACTGCAGGACATGGGCATTCGCTTCGATCAGGTCGCCATCGTGTCTGATGACGAACAGTTCCCTACCTGATCGACCAGCACAAAGCCAAAGCGCCCGCCCCCACCGAAGTCTTTGTCACGCTTTCACAGGCGCAGGCCTGGTTAGGCCTTTAGGCAGCGGCAATCGGCATAGGGGACCTCCATTATCGGAGGTACCCCTGCCACACCACCCGGCATGCGGGTCCGCACCGGGCGGTTCGTGAAGTTGAGGTCATGAGAGGCGGGGCACTCCCAACGCATCGAAATGGGCAATGGTGAGCACCGCGTTGAGCAGCTTGGCGCTGTTGCGCCACCAGCAACGGCTGTTGGCCGCTACCTGGCGAGCCACGTCAGCGTTCGCTCCCAGTGCCATCAGTTCCCGATATATGGTTGTTCCCATTTTCCAGTGCTTGAGTTGAATGGCTCTGAGCCTATGGCGAATCCATTCGTCCAGCGCTCGCCAGATTCCCTGGGTTTGCGCCAAGACAAAGTACGCCTTCCAACCCAACAGGTAAGCCCGCAGGTGTTGCACCGTGTCAGTCATGCTGCGTCCACCCGAGCGCCAGGTCAATTCCCTGATTCGCTGTTTGAACGCCAGCATGGCCTTCCTGGCAACTTTCAACCTGACCTCCTTGCCCTTGCTTGCCCACAGGCTGTAGCCCAGGAACTTGCTATCAAATGCGCTGTGCACCGCACTCTTGGTCTCGTTGAGCGTTAAGTGCAGCTTTGCGTATAGACGTCGCAGCAAGATCATTACCCGCTCACCCGCCTGACGGCTGCCAACGTACACGTTGCAGTCATCGGCGTAGCGGGCAAAGCAATGCCCCCTGCGCTCCAGTTCCTTATCCACTTCATCCAGCAAGACGTTGGCAAGCAGCGGGCTCAAGGGGCCACCTTGCGGCGTTCCCTGGATTCGCTGTTGCACCACGCCACAGTCCATGATGCCGCTGTTCAGGTAAGCCCGGATCAGTCGCATCACTGCTCTGTCCCAGACGTGCCTGCTCAAGCGGTCCATGAGAATGTCGTGGTTGACCCGGTCGAAGAATTTCTCCAGGTCCACGTCCACCACCACGCGCCGACCGGATTGCACGTACGCCCTAGCAGCCTTCACCGCGTCGTGTGCACGTCTGCCGGGGCGAAAGCCGTGGCTGTGTTTACTGAATGTGGGGTCGATCAAAGGTTGCAGCACTTGCAGCAGTGCCTGCTGGATCAGCCGATCCGTCACCGTCGGGATGCCTAGCTCGCGCTGGCCTCCATCGGGTTTGGGAATCGTCACCCTTCGCACCGGGCTGGGCCGGTAAGTCCCCTGCAGCAATTGCTGGCGAATCTGCTTCCAATGGATTCGCAGGTGTTCAATAGTCTGGCTGATATCCATTCCATCCACACCCGCTGCGCCCTTGTTGGCTTTGACGCGCTGCAACGCAAGCTGCATGTTCTCTCTCGTCAGCACCGCCGCGAGCATGGCTCCCGGTTTGGCTGACCCTGTGCTCAGGTATTCATGGCGCGGGTCGCTGGTTTCGTCACCCGCGGCTGCGCGGTCGGCTTCACCGCCCACTACTACCCCAGGCCCCGCCTTGGCAGGCTTCTGACGCATGACCTTTGACATCGCCACGTCCTTGTGACACTCCTTCACGTTCGGTCCTTCGCCAGCACAGCCAGCTACTACGACCTCTGCTGACTTCTCGCTCCGGCAAGACCGTCGCCCTTTCAGGCACAAAGCGAGATCTCCCCTATAAAGACTTCACCACTTTGTCAAACGCTAAATTTCACCACATTGGATCGCACAGGCAATCCAATGTGGGATCAGCTCAGTTCAGTTAACCCGACCGTGTTCTGGCTGTCAGTGGTTTGAGAACGAGGTTGCGGACAGCAAGCCTATAAGCGGTCATTTATTGCTGCATTGACTGCAGCGGACCCTGATGAAAGACGCACGTCAAGGGCTCCAATCAGGTAACGGGCATCAGATCAATTTCTTGAATGATTCCCCCGGGAGATCTTCGAGCATTCCCTGACGCAGGTCCAAACCTTTTCTCAACAACTCAGGCACATCACGCGGCGGTGGTTTCTCCTATCCTAAATTTGGGCTCAACGGCGCGTATCAGGTTGGAACTTTAAATCCCTCGCCGAGTTGCAAAGCAGCCCAGCACATGCGCGCGTTCTTGGCTGCAATGGCGACTATCGCTTTCCAGTATCCACGCCGCTCCTTTAGCTGCAGCGCCCATCGGCTGACGGCATCCTCTTTGTTCTGAGCTGTCATCAGCAAAGACCTAGCTCCAAGCACAAGTAGCGTGCGCAGGTAGCTGTCCCCAGCCTTGGTAATACGGCCCAATTTGGCCTTGCCTCCTGAGCTGTTCTGACGAGGGACCAAGCCCAGCCACGCGCTAAATTGCCGACCACTTTCGAAGTCGTGCCCACTGCCTATGCTCGCCACAATCGCGGTGGCAGTTGTTGGTCCAATTCCTCGCAGCTCCATCAGGCATTTGGCCTGCTCGTCGTTGCGAGCAAGCTGCGCAATGGTCTTTTCATTCTGCGCAATGCGCTCCTCCAAGCGGCCTAGCTCGCTGAGCATATCCCCAATAACCATGTTGCAATGCCCTGGCAAATCCTCGAGGACCTGGTGAACACCCTGCTTAAACGCCTTCTGGGACTGCGGCAGCACTATTCCAAGCTCGCTGAGCAACCCGCGAATTCGGTTGATAAGCGCTGTCCGTTCAGTCACGTAACCTTGCTGAGCCCTGTGAATGAATAGCTCGCTTTGCTGCTCAATGGTTTTGATAGGCACAAACCGCATATTGGGACGTGTTACCGCTTCGCAGATTGCCGCGGCATCCGCAGCGTCGTTCTTGCCATGCTTACCCGACATGCGATACGGAGATACAAACTTTGGCGCCATGATCCGAACAGTGTGGCCAAGTTTTTGAAATTCTCGTGCCCAATGATGGGCACCAGAGCATGCCTCCATACCGATGAGGCAAGGGGGCAAACTTGCAATGAGTTCCAATAATTTAGCTCGTCGCACCTCTGGTCTGACAAGCTCAGGCTTGCCTGAGACGCCAACACCATGAACAGCAAAGACAGCCTTTGCCAAATCTATTCCAACCGTTACGATAGCCATGGACTTCCCCTTCTGAGTGAGTTGATGAGAGCTTGAATCCCCATCTTGGCACTGAGTTGCCGGTTGCCGCAACCGCGGCTAGCTCGGGACGGGGAAGTCCATTTCATTCAGGTAAGAACGCACTCCTTCATCGCGCGACTGCCGGATCTACACCACTTTGCTTTGATCACGAGAGCTTTGCGGTTTCGTGCCCGCTCGCCCTGCTAGGCAGTGCCTTCTATCCGATTCTTGTTCATCAGCCCGCGATTTACGCTCCACGCTTCCTTCCCACATTCGGTCACCCTTATGCAGTTGCGCTTCGCTTCATTCGTCGTGATCAACTTATGACGGGACTTGCACCCGTAGGAGTGCGCCCATGCTGGGCGCACACGAAAAAAAGGCCGGAGACCTTGCGGAATCCGGCCTTTTGGAAGCCTTGCGGCTTAGTGGAACTGTTCTTCTTCGGTGGAGCCAGTCAGCGCGGTCA
>JBEEJZ010000029.1:0-3524 GCA_041168905.1 Pseudomonadota bacterium
GCACCTGAACGCGCATGTGCCAAGACTCTGTTCCAGAATGTACTTGCCATGCTTTCTTATCGCCCTTTGCCTGCGGCCAATGCGACACTGGCGGCAGTGTTCCGTGCCATTGAGCAGTGGGGCTGCACGCTGTTCATCGACGAGGCTGACACCTTCTTTAAAGAAAACAAGGAACTGCAAGGTGTGGTCAATGCTGGCTATAAACGCGGTGGCGTGGTCTTACGGGCAGAAGCCAGTGGTGACAACTACGAGCCCAAAGCGTTTTCTGTGTACGGCCCCAAAAGCATTGCCGGAATCGCGCTCACAAAGCACCTGCCAGACTCCACCATGAGCCGTGGCATTGTGTTTAACATGCGTCGCAAACTGGCCACAGAAAAAGTGCAGCGTATGCGCAGCGCAGAAGCTGGCCTGTTCGATCGCCTGTCCTCTCAGTTAGTGCGTTTTGCCATTGACTACAGAGACCAGGTTCGTGATGCAAGACCTGTACTACCCGATGCCTTGAGTGATCGTTCGCAAGACAACTGGGAGCCACTGTTGGCGATTGCAGAATGTGCAGGTGAGGAGTGGGTTCGTCGCGCTACTAATGCTGCCTTGACGATGTCAGCCTCCAGTGAAGCAATGGGTAGCACCAGTAACGACCTACTTGCAGACATTCGTGAGGTCCTGAATGGCTGGACCAGTTCCACAATCAAGTCCGTGGAACTGATCGAAAGACTCTGCGAAGACCCAGAAATGGGGTGGTCTGCGTACAACCGAGGGCGGGAATTGACACCCAGGCAATTGTCAAAGTATCTGAGTGTTTACAACCTCAAGCCACGCACGGTTCGCCAGAAGGACGGGTCAACCCCCAAAGGTTATTACTTGGATGAATTCCAGGAAATTTTCCTGCGTTATCTGAAGCCGCTGGACAGGGCCTGATGCCGTAATTCCAAGGGTGTGTTGCCGCAACTGCGCCACGGTGTTTGGCCTGACGTTGCGGCGTTGCGGCGTTGCGGACATGTACCCGCTCCCCTTGGATTTCCTGCTACTTGCCCGCCTTGATCGCCCGTCTTTGGGTGTCGGGTATCCCTGTGCAACGTAACAAAATTTTGAAGATATGTCCCTTTTTTACCCCCGTGGCGCATGCCACTTCCCCGTCGCATGGAAACGTGCGGTCGTCTTTCGCCCGTCACTACTGGTCTTTTGCGGTGACGTTCAGCAACCATCCATTCAAGGAGACTGATTTGATTGTCAACTTCACACCGGCCTTCATGGCCACGGGTTTGATCGTCCCGCCCGGAAAGTCAAAGATCGAGTACAGCGTCGCCGATGAGCCGGGCCTGTTTGTCGAATGCCGTACCAGCGCCAGAGCCATTCCCACATGGTACTTACGTCTCAAGAACCCGAAAGGAACCAACACCTATAAAAAAATCGGCAACGTCAGGGAGGTCAGTCTCCTTCAGGCCAAGCGAATGGCAAGGCAATTGAAGGTCGAGCATGCCAATGCCCCCAAGATTGAAGCCGCACCTGAGCCCCTCAAAAGCGATATGACGCTGGACACCTTCGTCAAAGTCCATGCGAATCCCTACAACAAGATGCGTAAGCGCAGCCATGGCCGAGACCTCCAGCTCTACCAACGTGTGGGTCGTCAATTCGGGCATCTCAAATTGACTGATATCCAAAGGCTCGAGGTACAGGTCTTCCATAACGATCTGGTCACCGTGGAAGGCTTGGCCCCAGCCACTGCCGACCATCATGTGGTGTACCTGCGTCGTCTATTGAACCTGGCAGTGCAATGGGACATCCTCACCAAAAGCACCCTGTCAAAAATCCCACTGATGAAGGTGGATAACAAGGTTGAGCGCTACCTGTCAGAAACGGAGGTCAAGAAGCTGGTGGATGTGCTCAAGGCGGATACAGACTCGGGTGTCGCCTATGTGTTCTTATTTTTGCTGAGTACAGGTGCCAGGCTCAACGAGGCTCTACAGAGCAAATGGGCTCAAGTGGACCTAGACAAGGGCGTGTGGCGTATCCCTGCGACAAACAGCAAAAGCAAAAGAACCCGTGCAGTCCCCCTGAATGATTCAGCCAAATGGGTGCTCAATCAGCTCTGGACCCACGGCCGACATGACTTCCTGTTTGTCAACGCTGCCACAGGCAAACCCTGGGTCTCGGTCACTAGGGCTTGGTACCGGCTTAGAGCAAAAGCAGGTATCGAAAACCTTCGTATCCATGACCTGAGACATTCCTATGCTTCATTTTTAGTCAATGGAGGTCGCAGTCTTTACGAGGTACAGCAAATTCTTGGGCACTCCGATCCCAAGGTGACCATGCGTTATGCCCATATGTCCACCAAGGCGTTGCAGGAGGCTGCCAACGTGGCATCGATGATCGTCAGCAAGTCAGAGCTGCAAGCAGCGTGATAGCCTGGTAGGGGAGACGGTTCAGGATAGGTTTGGCGACCTATTCGGAACCGTTTCACTATCACCTCCTCAACGGGCATCCGGGCCAAAAAACTGGGTTCGGTGTTCGGTATGCCCATACCCTTGATTCACATCACAAAAATCTATGGCGATAAACCAGAAAGCTCGGAACCGTTCGGAGGTCAGTTCGGTAAAGGAGGTTGGACAGAGCGCAAAATCACCAAAATTCCTTACAAATCTTCGACTTACTCAAGTGCAAAATCGGGCGTGGCTTGGACTCTTAATCCGTAGGTCGACAGTTCGAGCCTGTCAGAACCCACCAGTCATAAGCCCGTAGTTCTAGCAGCTACGGGCTTTTTTGCATTCTGCTCTAGCAGTTCACATGGAGGTGTTCAAAATGCCGCGGCCTATCCTCGAAGAATCCCAGATTCACCCCTTGATACGCGAAACGATCGCCCAGCACCATCAGGACATCGTGCAAGAAGTTCAGGCGGCCATCGCCCAGCATCGTGTGGTGGTGGTTGGGATGGCGCAGAACCCAGAAGTCAGCAGTGCCCGCAAAAGCCTGCGCTTGGCTGGCATAGGACATCACTACCTTGAATATGGCAGCTACTTCAGTCAGTGGCGTCGTCGTAACGCCCTGAAGATGTGGACCGGCTGGCCCACCTTTCCCATGGTGTTTGCAGACGGCTTATTCCTGGGGGGTAACAAAGACCTCAAGGCCTTGCTGGCCTCGGGCGCCCTCAAGGGGTAGAGGGCTAGCAGCATGAAACCGGCTGACCTGGTGGTCTCGCTGCACTACTGGGCTTACCGGGTATCCAACTTCATGCTCGTGAATGTGCTGGATGACCCGGCCTGGCTGGCGCTGATGTTTTGCTGAGTGGTTCGGCGGCTGTCGTGCAGGGATCCATCCGACACTTGTATGGCCGGCTTCGGATTTTCCCGGGAGCGGTTGGGCGCGCCCGTGGCTAAGCGGCTGGACTAGGGGTTAACTATGCGCCATATTTAGTCGTCCCTTACATGGACGTCTCCAGGAAAGCAAGATTTGGCAATGTGATGTTTCAAAGGGTTTGCAGCCTTACATACGGCCTATTTGTGCTGGTTGTTAGGCAGCTGGCCCTG
>JBEEJZ010000030.1:0-13810 GCA_041168905.1 Pseudomonadota bacterium
CCGTCGGCAAAAGTTTCGTAAATCAGTATCCCTGAGGGTGCTACGGAGGCCTGGATGATGGGCATCAGGGGACGCCAGAGATAGTTGGTGACCACAACGGCGCCAAAGGTTTCTGGCGCGTCGTTGATGAGTAGCGGCCAGGGCGCATTTTCGACGTCGGCCAGCACGCCCCGCCCCCAAGCCTGGATTGCTGCGATAGCCTGCTCGGAGCGATCTATGCCGGTGACGGGGTGACCGCGCTCAGCAAACCACTTGGTGTGTCGACCCGAACCGCAGGCAAGGTCCAACAGCGAACAGCCAGGTGCCAACAAGTGGGACCAGCGTTGCACCCAAGCCGATGGCGTCAGGCCTCCATGCAATGAGTGGGAGGAGGCAGTTTTCAATTCCGGAAAAGTCATGTGCACCTTAAAAGCAGGACCACAGCTGATCGGACATCATGACCATGAACTCCGGCTGCAGATACATCAGGCTCACACCAGCAAGCAAAGCAACTGCCAGCAGCACCAGCAAGGTATTTCGAGCAATCCGGTGTCGATTTGTCATGACCTGAGCTTTTCAGTTCGGTTTCGGCAACAGCTTGGGCTGTGTCACGAAACTTGAGTGGCGGGTTCGGTCACGGGCCTGGCAATGGCATTTTCTTGCACCGGTAGATTGACCAGGCCGGCAAAGACGCCCAAGGCGATCGAAAGCATCCAGACCACGTCGTAACTGCCGGTGCGGTCATACAGATAACCCCCCAGCCACACGCCCATGAAAGAGCCCATCTGGTGGCTGAAAAAGACAAAGCCGCTGAGCATGGACAGATGAGCGACGCCGAAAATTTGTGCAAGGGCCGCGTTGGTAGGGGGCACCGTCGACAGCCACAGCAGGCCCATGACCATAGAAAACAGATAAACGCTGGTGGGGCCCAGGGGCGCGAGTAGAAACAGGGTAATAGCCACCGCCCTGGCGAAGTAGATGAAGGCCAGGATGTTTTTCTTGGGCATTTTTTGTCCCAGGGCACCGGCTGCGTAGGTGCCAAAGACATTGAAAAGACCGATCAATGCCAGGGAAAAACTGGCGACCTGGGGCGATAGGCCGTGGTCCTTGAGGTAGCTCGGCATGTGTACGCCAATAAAAACGACCTGAAAACCACACACGAAGTAACCCGCCGTCAGCAGCTGAAAGCTCCGGTAGCCAAAGGCCTCCCTCAAGGCTTGCCAGATGGTCTGATGTCGGTGTGCGACGGGGCCCGTGTGTAAATCAGGCTCGCGCAGGCCGCGTGCCAGGGGAATCATGAGCAAGGCACCGGCACCCAGGATGATCAGGGCCTGCTGCCACCCCTGCGAGCTAATCAGGTAGCCTTCCGTGGGCACCATCAGAAACTGCCCGAAGGAACCCGCTGCGGCCGCTACACCCATGGCCCAGGAGCGTCGACTGGCAGGCACGTTGCGACCAATTACGCCGTAGATGACGGCATAGGTGGTTCCTGCCTGGGCCATCCCGATCAACACACCCGCGCTCAGCGCAAACAAGGTGGGCGTAGCGGCATAGGCCATGCCGATCAAGCCGAGGGCGTACAGCACCGATCCGGCCACGATCACCCGGAAGGCACCGAAGCGATCCGCCACCATGCCGGCGAATATTCCAAAAAATCCCCAGGCCAGGTTCTGTATGGCAATGGCAAATGCAAAAGTTTCCCGGGTCCAGCCCTGGGCTTGCGTGACGGGTTGAAGCCAGAGGCCGAAACCGTGTCGGATGCCCATCGACAGGGTCACGATCAGGGCGCCACAGGCCAGGACCTGAGACAAGGGGAGGGGACGTTGCGTAGATGCCATCTCCGCACTTTACCCAATCGCCGCTGTCTTGCCAGGCAAAGGGTCACTGGCGCAGCTTGATGGCTGTACGGGTGTACAGTTGTTTTGCAGTGGGCACGCCTACAATCCCGCCTTATGTCTGCGAAATCTTTACCCGCCAAACCGATTCCCGAGTACTCCGAGTCTTCGATCCGGGTGCTCAAAGGCCTGGAGCCCGTCAAGCAGCGCCCAGGTATGTACACCCGTACTGACAACCCTATGCACATCCTGCAGGAGGTACTGGACAATGCCGCCGACGAGGCACTGGCTGGCCACGGCAAAAAAATCAAGGTGACCTTGCACGTTGACGGCTCGGTGACGATCGAGGACGATGGCCGCGGCATCCCCTTTGGCATGCACCCCGAGGAAAACGCGCCGGTGATCGAGCTGGTCTTCACCCGCTTGCATGCCGGTGGCAAGTTCGACAAGGGCAAGGGCGGTGCGTACAGCTTTTCAGGGGGCTTGCATGGCGTGGGCGTGAGTGTGACCAATGCCCTGGCCAACCGCCTGGAAGCCACCAGCTACCGCGAAGGCAAGGTTGCTCGCCTGGTGTTTTCGGGGGGCGATGTGATCGAGCCTTTGCAAATTCGATCCGCTGCAGAGGGGGATCGCCGCTCGGGCACCACTGTGCGGGTTTGGCCCGATGCGAGGTACTTCGAGTCGTCTGCTTTGCCGATGGCTGAGTTGACCCATCTGCTGCGCAGCAAAGCGGTCTTGATGCCTGGCGTGACCGTCTGGCTCACCACAGAAAAGACCCGTGAAACCCAGAGCTGGCAGTTCAAGGGCGGCTTGCTCGATTACCTGTCCCAGACGCTTAATGGCGAACCGGTCATTCCCCTGTTTGAAGGGGAGGGTTTTGCCGATGCGCAAAGCGAGTCTTTTGCGGAAGGCGAGGGCGCGGCGTGGGCTGTGGCCTTCACCGAAGATGGCGCGCCGGTCCGCGAAAGTTATGTCAACCTGATTCCCACCAGTGCCGGCGGCACCCACGACAGCGGCCTGCGCGACGGCCTGTTCAATGCCGTCAAAAGCTTCATCGAGCTGCATTCCTTGTTGCCCAAGGGCGTGAAGCTGTTGCCGGAGGACGTGTTTGCCCGCGCCAGCTACGTGCTCAGTGCCAAGGTGCTGGACCCGCAATTTCAGGGCCAGATCAAGGAGCGCCTCAACTCCCGCGACGCGGTGCGCCTGGTGTCCAGCTTCGTCCGTCCCGCCATGGACCTGTGGCTTAACCAGCATGTGGACTACGGCAAGAAGCTCGCCGAGCTGGCAATCCGCGCGGCCCAGTCCCGCCAAAAAGCCGGCCAGAAGGTCGAAAAACGGAAAAGCTCGGGCGTGGCCGTGTTACCGGGCAAACTGACCGATTGCGAAAGCCGTGACATCGCCCACAACGAGGTATTTTTGGTCGAAGGTGATTCAGCTGGGGGCAGCGCCAAGATGGGGCGCGACAAAGAGTGCCAGGCCATCCTGCCCTTGCGCGGCAAGGTGCTTAACACCTGGGAGGTGGACCGCGACCGCCTGTTTGCCAACACCGAGATTCACGATATTTCGGTGGCGATAGGGGTCGACCCGCACGGACCCAACGACACCCCAGACCTGAGCGGTCTGCGCTACGGCAGGGTCTGCATCCTGAGCGATGCGGACGTGGACGGCTCCCATATCCAGGTCCTGCTGCTCACGCTGTTTTTCAGGCATTTCCCCAAGTTGATTGATGCCGGCCATGTCTATGTGGCGCGTCCACCGCTCTTTCGGGTGGATGCCCCGGCGCGTGGCAAGAAACCCGCCTCCAAGGCCTATGCGCTGGACGAAGGTGAGCTGGGGGCCATTCTGGACAAGCTGCGCAAAGAGGGCGTACGCGAGGGTGCCTGGACCATCAGCCGTTTCAAGGGCCTGGGCGAAATGAACGCCGAACAGCTGTGGGACACCACCCTCAATCCCGACACCCGGCGCCTGCTGCCTGTGCACCTGGGCGCCACCGATTTTTCTCAGACGGAAGATCTCATGACCAAGCTGATGGGCAAGGGCGAGGCCGCAGCTCGGCGTGAGCTGATGGAGCTGCATGGGGATGCCGTTGAGATTGACGTTTGATAAACAAGCATGACAGATCTGATTCAAACCGAACTGCCTTCGGGCGAAACCGATGGTGAATTGAACCTGGCCACCTACGCCCAGCGCGCTTATCTGGAGTACGCCCTGAGCGTGGTCAAGGGCCGGGCCTTGCCAGATGCCTGCGACGGTCTCAAGCCGGTTCAGCGGCGCATTCTTTATTCCATGTCGCGTATGGGCCTGGGCTTTGGTGGGGCCAATGGCAACACCGGGGCCAAGCCTGTCAAGAGTGCGCGCGTGGTGGGCGACGTGCTGGGCCGTTTTCACCCACACGGCGACCAATCCGCCTATGACGCCCTGGTGCGCATGGCGCAGGATTTTGCGCAACGTTACCCGCTGGTCGATGGCCAGGGCAACTTTGGTTCTCGTGACGGCGACGGCGCTGCAGCCATGCGCTACACCGAGGCCCGCCTGGCAAAGATCACCAGTCTTTTGCTGGATGAGATCGACGAGGGCACGGTGGACTTTGTGCCCAATTACGACGGCTCGACCGAAGAGCCCCGGCAACTTCCTGCGCGCCTGCCTTTTTCGCTGCTGAATGGGGCCAGCGGTATTGCCGTGGGTCTGGCTACCGAGATTCCGAGCCACAACTTGCGCGAAATTGCCGATGCCTGTGTGGCGTTGATCAAAACGCCCGCTCTGAGCGATGAGGAGTTGCTGGCGCTCGTGCCCGGCCCCGACTATCCGGCCGGTGGTCAGATCATCAGCCCGGCAGCGGACATTGCCGAGGCTTATCGCACCGGGCGTGGCTCGCTCAAGGTGCGCGCGCGCTGGAAGATTGAAGAACTCGCGCGTGGCCAGTGGCAGTTGGTGATCACCGAGCTGCCGCCCGGCGTCAGTACTCAGAAGGTGCTGGAGGAAATCGAGGACATCACCAACCCCAAGGTCAAAACCGGCAAAAAAGCCTTGTCGCAGGAGCAGAACCAGCTCAAGGCCACGGTGCTGGCGGTTCTGGACGGCGTACGTGACGAGTCCAGCAAAGACGCGGCCGTGCGCCTGGTGTGCGAGCCCAAGACCAGCCGCATCTCGCAGCAAGAACTCATCACCACCCTGCTGGCCCACACCAGCCTGGAAACCTCAGCGCCCATCAACCTGACCTTGGTTGGGCTGGATGGCAAGCCGACCCAGAAGTCCTTGCGTGAGATGGTGACCGAATGGATTGCATTCAGGCAGATCACCATCGAGCGTCGATCGCGTCATCGTCTGGGCAAGGTGTTGGACCGCATCCACATCCTGGAGGGCCGGCAAATTGTTCTGCTCAATATCGACGAAGTCATTGCCATCATTCGGCAGTCGGATGAGCCCAAGACGGCTCTGATTGCACGGTTCAACCTGAGCGACCGCCAGGCTGAGGACATTCTTGAAATTCGCCTGCGCCAGCTGGCCCGCCTGGAAGCCATCAAGATCGAGCAAGAGCTGGGCACGCTGCGCGACGAGAAAAATCGCCTGGACGACATTCTGGGTAGCCCAGCCGCGCTGCGTCGGCTGATGGTCAAAGAAATCGAAACCGATGCTCGCCAGTTTGGTGATGACCGGCGCACGCTGATCCAGGCTGAAAAGAAGGCGGTTCTGGAGGTGAAGGTCGTCGACGAACCTGTGACGGTGGTGGTCAGTGGCAGCGGTTGGGTGCGCGCGCGCGGTGGCCACGGGCACGACCCGGCCAGCTTTGCATTCAAGGCCGGTGATGGCCTCTACGGTACCTTTGAGTGCCGCAGTGTCGATACGCTACTGGTCTTTGGCTCGAACGGGCGCGTGTACTCGGTGCCTGTTGCTGCCTTGCCAGGTGGGCGCGGCGACGGCCAACCTGTCACGTCTTTGCTGGAGCTGGAAGCCGGTACGCAATTGATGTATTACTTTGCCGGGCCCGCCAGCGCGTCGTTGTTGCTCAGCAGCAGCGGTGGCTATGGCTTCCTGGCAACGGTGGAGCAAATGAGCTCGCGACAAAAATCCGGCAAGGCCTTTGTCACCTGCAATCCGGGTGAAACGCTGTGTCGACCTTCACCGGTGGCATCCCCAGCTCAGGGCTTGCCTGCTGCAAGCCATGTTGCCTGTGCCTCGGTTGGCGGTCGCATCCTGACCTTCGAGATCACCGAGCTGAAAACCATGGCCAACGGTGGTCGGGGCCTGATGCTGATTGACCTGGAAGATCAGGATACGTTGGCGGGCGCAGCGGCCTACACCCGTAGCATCCGACTGGAAGGCACGGGTCGGGGTGGCAAGGAGCGGGAGGAAACCTTGGAGATTCGCAGCCTGAACAACGCCCGTGCGGTGCGCGGCCGCAAAGGCAAAGCGGCTGATTTGGGCTTCAAGCCCAGGCTGATTGTTCGCGTGGAGTAAGCGTCGAACGTTTTCTACTCAGACTTTCGGCGTCTGTAAACCCTGCAGGGCCCGAGCAACTCTGGCCGGCTGAACCGTGACCTTGAGGCTGTCCTGACGTATGGGTGTCTGCACGGCAAAAGCGGGGTCGCTGGTATCGCGCAGGACGTAGGGGTTGAGTCCCAGGCCGGTAGCACCCACCAGACTGACCACCCAGGGCGTATTTGCCTGAGGCCCGCGCTTGACCGCAACAGCGCGTTCGCCGTTGGCCAGAGCAACAAAGGTGCCCGGTGGGTAAAAGCCCAGTACATGCGCCATGGCCTGTGCAATGCGCAGCTCTTCGTCAGGCATGCCGAGGATGCTGTCCTTGGTGGCGCCTATCGCAGACAGCCCGACCCGATTGGCGCGGGCGGCCATTTTGGCAACAAAGATATCCGCTGCTCGAAGAATGCGCCGGCATTCCAGGTTGCGTGCAAGTCCCAGATCTGCGTTGGTGTCATGGTGAAAGCGCACGATGTCGATCAAGTCATCGTTGACCAGCCCGAAGTCGAGCAGGATGTCCACGCTGATGTTCGGATGGGCCTGTATCAATTGCTGCTGGGCAGCGTCGGGACGGGCATTTTGTCGGGTCAAGGTGTCTTGCTCTCGTGCCATGCCGATATTCATGACCAGTGCGGCCTGAAAGAGCACGGGCCGCACGATGTCAGGCACACCCAGCTTGCGGGCGGTCAGTTCGCACAGGGTGGCTGACAGCAAGGCGTGGGTGGCGCAGTAGGAGAGCTGTGGGTCAGCCAAAGCCTGAAACAGTTCGAACAGACAGGCATCCGGGTCCGCGTCGATCAATTCCATGCCCCTGGCCTGCAGCGCCTCCAGCCTGGCCACCGGCAAGCGGGCAGCACTGCCCTGATAAAGCAGGCCATGTAATACGGCCTGCATATCGAGCCAGCCGCCCACAATGCCCTGCACCACGGTGTAGTCCACTTCCAGGATGGTGGCGGGAAAGGGAACGCGTGCGATCTCCTCAGTGGAGGCGCCATCGCGCAACATGCTATAGACCAGACGGTCGTAGCTACGCGCCCAGGCCTTGAAATCATGCGGCTTGGCACAGGGATGATGGCGCTCGAGCTGTTCTCGATGTTCAACAGACTTGATGACCTGCCCCTTTTTGAGCAGCAGGTTGCCGCGGCCATCCCAGACATCAATCGGCAGGGGTTTACCAACTTGAACACGAACGATAGGCAGTGGGACGTAATTCATGGAGGAGGGAGTTGGGGCAGTACAGCAAACAGATTTGCTGAGGATACGGGATACCAGGCCCTTTTCAGGGAAAGTGCGGCTTTTGCGCAGGCACAATTTGTGTCATGAAACCTATGGCATTGATTGCGGGGGGCGGCATTGGAGGTCTGGCGGCTGCGCTGGCCCTGAGCCGGGCGGGTTGGCGCTCGCAGGTCTTTGAGCAGGCCAGCGCTTTTGCAGAGGTGGGGGCCGGCATACAACTGGGGCCCAATGTCACTCGGCAGTTGCATGCCTGGGGCCTGACACCGGCGCTAGAGCGTGTGGCGGCATTCCCAAACCGACTTCAGGTGCGCGATGCAGCCTCGGGTGGGCTGCTGGGTGAATTGCCCTTGGGGAAGCGATCTATCGCTCGGTATGGAGCGCCGTACGCCACCATTCACCGGGCTGACTTGCACCAGTTGCTGTTGCATGCAGTGCAGGCGCAGGGCGATGTGCAATGTCATCTCGGCGCAACAATCCGCAGCTTTGACAAAGGGGAGCAGGGCGTGGCGCTTGCCGTGACCACGGCAGGTCATGCGCCCGAAGACGCTAGACCATTTGCCGCCCAGGGCGGGCTGCTGGTTGGTGCCGACGGGGTGTGGAGTCAGGTGCGCCAGCAGTTACTTCAGGACGGCCCCGCTCGTCCTACTGGCCATCTGGCCTACCGGGCACTGGTGGCACATTCCGATTTGCCCGCGGACCTGCGCAGTCAGCAGGTCACCGTTTGGCTGGGGCCGCATCTGCACGTGGTGGATTACCCGGTGCGCGCCGGAGAAGCCCGCAACATCGTGGCGTTTCTGGAGGGCCCTGCGCCTGCAGATCCGCAAGATTGGAACCATCAGGCGACAGCGGCACAGCTCGCGACCGCCATGCGAAGCTTGTCCGGCCCCCTGCGGCGTTTAATGGAGGCAGTCACTACCACTGCGCAAGCGGCGGGTTCAGGCTGGCGCTTGTGGGCCCTGAACAGCCGCCCGCCCATGAGGGGGCCAGATGAGCATGCGCGGGGACATATTGCCCTGTTGGGCGATGCAGCCCATCCCATGTTGCCCTACCTGGCCCAGGGTGCTGGTATGGCGATTGAAGACGCTGCTTGCCTCGGCGAGGTGATTCGTCGCACCGATCTGCCGGTGTCTGACCGTGTGCGTATGTATGCCGACCAGCGTTGGCAGCGCAACGCCCGCGTGCAGGCCCGCGCCATCCGAAATGGCGAGATCTTCCACGCTACCGGGCCGATCCGCTGGGGGCGTGATCTCGCCATGCGCGCGCTGGGTGCGCGCCTGCTCGACATGCCCTGGCTCTATGGCCGGCGCGTTGGTGCGTCCTAGGTGACGGCCTGCTGCTGGTTAAACCGCGCATCTTGCCACTCGCCACTGTCGAGCACTTGCCGCAGATGCTCGACGGCGTGCCAGACGTCGGAAAATCCGATGTAGAGCGGGGTGAAACCAAAGCGCAAGATGTCTTGCCGGCCCACCGAGCCGGGCGCGCTATGGGGGTCGCCAGCCCGAAAGTCGCCAATCACGCCCCGCGCAATCAGTGCTTGCACGATGGCATAGGCGCCCGTGGTCCGGGACAGGCATACCTGCGATCCCCGTTGCGCATGCGGGCGTGGGGTGACCAGGGTCAAGCCATGGCCTGCGCAACGCTGTTCCACCAGCTCGATGAAAAGGTCTGTGAGCGCCAGTGATTTTTGTCGCAGCGTCTGCATCCCGCTCATGCCAGCAACGCAAGTGTCAGCTGCTCGTACGGTATCCAGTCCGCACTCCAGTGCAGCCAGACTGATGATGGGCTGAGTCCCGCACAAATAGCGGCTGATTCCCTCGGTGGGCTGGTAGTCAGGGGTAAAGGCAAAGGGTGCCTGATGGCCCCACCAGCCTGCCAGCGGTTGCCAGAACCGATCGACATGGCGGGGGTGTACCCAGACAAAGGCTGGCGCACCGGGGCCGCCATTCAGGTATTTGTAGCCACAGCCCACGGCAAAGTCTGCACCGTCATGGTTCAGGTCCACAGGTACGGCGCCTGCGCTGTGCGCCAGATCCCACACCACCAGGGCACCAGCCGCATGTGCCTTTGCCGATACCTGCGCCATGTTGTGCATTGCACCCGTGCGGTAGTTCACATGCGTCAGCATCAGCACAGCCAGGTCTGCTGCAGAGGCTGGCTGTAGCGCAGAGTCCAGATCCTGAGCGTCGATCAGCTCCAAGGTGTAGCCGTGTTCGCGGCACAGGCCTTGGGCGATGTACAGGTCGGTGGGAAAGTTGCTGCGCTCGGAGAGGATGCGGTTCCGCCCGGGATGGTCCTCTTTGGCGATGGCAATGGCAGCGTGCAGCACCTTGAAGAGGTTGATGGAGGTGCAGTCGGTCACCACGATTTCCCCGGGGCCGGCCCCCACCAGGGGGGCCAGCTGGTTACCCAGGCGTTGCGGCAGGTCAAACCAGCCCGCAGTATTCCAGGACCGGATCAGGCCCTGTCCCCATTCCTGCTGCACCACCTCCGCCACCCGTTTGGGGGTGGCGCGCGGCAATACGCCCAACGAGTTGCCGTCCAAGTAGATCACCCCCTCGGGCAGGTCAAATTGCTCACGCAGGTGCCGCAAGGGGTCTTGCGCGTCCAGCGCCTCGCAGGCCTGAAGTGTGGTTGCTGGCAATGAGGTCATGAAAAGGGCTCCGTGGAAAGCTGATCAAAGCTCACGCAGAACCGCCCGCACAGGGCTGGCGTCGGCGGTCATGAGTTTCAGGGGCAGGGCGATCAGCTCGTAGTCGCCCTCCGGCACGTGATCGAGCAGCAGGTTCTCGAGCACACGCAGGCCTCGGCGCCGGATGACCTGGTGGCTAGGTAGGGTCTTGCTGTCTGCGGGATCGATGCTGGCACTGTCGATACCCACCAGTGCCACGCCCAGGTCCGCCAGGGTTTCCAGGGTGTTGGGGTGAAATGCGGGCAATGCGTCATCAAAGCGGTTTTGCGGCATGCGGGCATAGGTGCGGACCAGCACCCGTGATGGCAGGTCGTCGAGTGCGTGGGCCAGGTGCGACAAGTGCACCCAGGTTCCCGGTGCGATGGCGTGGATGACCCTGCAACGGCCTAGAAAAGGTGCCAGGTCGAGCATACCGACTGCACAACCGGCGGGGTCGTAATGCAAGGGGGCATCGGCGTGGGCACCCAGGTGTGGGGACATGGTCACGCTGGCTACATTGACTGGGCAGTTGGCAGACAGAGTCGCAACCCAGGTTTGCTGGTAGGGTGTGTCGCCGGGGAAGGCCGGGCTACTGCTGTCCAGTGGAGGAGAGATGTCCCAGAGTTGCTTCATACACCATGCGGCCTAGTGGGGGATTCGTTGAGGTCTGGCATCCCATGCCTTGCCCTCGCCCGGTGGCAGGCGTCGGAGCCCTCTTCAAATTCGCGGCAGGGCGAGGGACGCCATTCGTAGATGCCACAGCCCACTTTCACACCCAGCTGGCCGGTCAAGGCGGCGCAGCGTATCGGCACATGGTCAGTGCCCCGCATGCGACAGGTGCTGCCGTTGACTTCGACCGCCAGGCCGGACGGGACTTGCCCGCCCATGTCATCGAGCTCGTAAACCGAAAAATCCACCCGGAAATTGGCGCAGCAGGCGCCGCAGCTCTGGCAAGCAGACATCAAAGCTGACCCAGCAGCAGGTACTCCATCAGCGCTTTTTGGACATGCATGCGGTTTTCGGCCTCATCCCACACCACCGATTGAGGGCCGTCGATCACATCTGCGTCGACTTCCTCACCACGGTGCGCAGGCAGGCAGTGCATGAACAAGGCATCAGGCTGAGCCACAGCCATCATGTCCGTGCTCACGCGCCAAGCCGCAAAAGCGAGCTTGCGAGCTTCGTTTTCGGCCTCATAGCCCATGCTGGTCCAGACGTCGGTGGTGACAAGGTCGGCACCACGGCAGGCGTCCATGGGGTCCTTGAAGACTTTGTAGCTGTCGCTGCTGCGTAGACCGGCGATGGCCTGATCGACCTCGTAGCCGCTGGGGGTGCTCAGATGCACGGTGAAGCCCAGCAGTTCGGCCGCCTGCAGCCAGGTGTTGGCCATATTGTTGCCGTCACCCACCCAGGCTACCGTCTTGCCTTTGATCGAGCCTCGCTGTTCGATATAGGTGAAGATATCCGCCAGGATCTGGCATGGGTGAAATTCGTTGGTCAGGCCATTGATGACCGGCACCCGGGAGTGAGCCGCAAAGCGCTCGATCTTGTCTTGTCCAAAGGTGCGAATCATCACCAGGTCCACCATGCGACTGATGACTTTGGCGCTGTCTTCAATGGGTTCTGCTCGGCCTAGCTGGCTGTCGCCGGTGGTGAGGTGCACCACGCTACCGCCAAGCTGATACATGCCGGCTTCAAAGCTCACCCTGGTGCGGGTGGACGCTTTTTCGAAAATCATGGCCAAGGTACGGTCGGCCAGGGGGTGGTGTTTCTCGTAAGACTTGAACTTTTTCTTGATCAGCGCGGCCCTGTCAAACAGGTAGGTGTACTCATCTGCAGTGAAGTCGCTGAACTGCAGGTAATGTTTGATGGTTGGCTTGATGGGGGTGTTCACGCCGATGCTCCCTGCACAAACGACTTGATCAGCGGCACCAGAATGGAGACGAGTTCGTCGGCTTCTGCGGTGCTCATGATCAGTGCTGGCACCATACGAACCACAGAGTCGGCAGTGACACTGATCAACAGCCCGTGGTCGGCACACTGTTTGACCAGTGCTCCGCAGGGCATAGCCAACTCCACACCCAGCATCAGGCCCATGCCCCTGACTTCGATGACCCGGCCGCTGGCGATGTCATCGGCCAGTGCGCTCTGAAGGGCTGCCTTCAGGTGGGTGCCGACACGAGCAGCGTTTTCCAGCAGACCTTCCTCTTCCATGATCCGGATGGTTTCCACACCGGCGCGCATGGACAGTGGGTTGCCGCCAAAAGTGGTGCCGTGATTGCCAGGCTGAAATAGATGAGCCGCCTTGGGGCCGGCCACGACCGCCCCGACGGGCACACCTGAGCCCAGCCCCTTGGCCAGCGGCATAACGTCGGGCTGTATGCCCGACCACTGGTGCGCAAACCACTTGCCGGTGCGCCCCATGCCACATTGCACTTCGTCGATCATCAGCAGCCAGTCGTTGGCGTCACACAGTTCACGCACTTCACGCAAATAGGCCTGATCCACCGGGTTGACACCACCTTCGCCCTGTATGGCTTCCATGAATACCGCCACCACGTTCGGGTTGCCCGCGGTGGCCTTGCGCAGTGCTTCGGTGTTATTGAGGGGAACGCGAATGAATCCTTCCACCAGGGGGCCAAAGCCAGCCTGGATTTTGGGGTTGCCCGTGGCACTCAGCGTGGCAATCGATCGGCCATGGAACGACTTGTCGTACACCACGATTTCCGGGCGTTCAATGCCCTTGTCATGACCAAATTTGCGCGCCAGCTTCAGGGCAGCCTCATTGGCTTCCAAGCCGGTAGAACAGAAGAACACATTGCTCATGCCCGAGCGTTCCACCAGCAGCTGAGCCAAAACCTCCTGATTAGGCACATGGTAGTAGTTGGAGCAATGAATCAGCTTGGCAATCTGGTCCTGCAGCGCTGGCACCAGTTTGGGGTGGTTGTGCCCCAGGGTGTTGACTGCGATGCCGCCCAGTCCGTCCAGGTAGGACTTGCCGTTGACATCCCACACCCGACACCCCTGGCCGTGTGATAAGGCTATCGGCAGGCGCCCGTATGTGTTCATCACATGAGGTGAGGCGGCTTCAATCGGGGCAGATGTCTGGGCGTTCATGGCGTGCAACTTTTGCAAAATGACGGTCGGTCTAGCCCCTCACGGGACGCGAGGCGGTCATTCTAGGGGCAGCATGATGTCAGATTCATGGCACATGCAATGCGACAGCGCCGTTGTCTATGGCTTGCGCGTTCAGCCTGGCCCGTCCCTTGCGTATCCAGATAACTACGGAGTTGGCGTAAACAGCCTGGATGCTGAAAATTTTTGTGCAGTGCAGCAGAGACGGCCTGGCCTCCTTTAACATCGACCCATGGTTTCGAATACAGCTGAAGAAGTTTTCATTCTGGGCGTGACTCAGGATGGCAAGACGTTCAGGCCCAGTGATTGGGCTGAGCGCCTGGCTGGCGTTATGAGCCAGTTTCGGCCTGGCGGGCCACGCCCTGGCAGTCATCTGGCCTATTCGCCCTGGTGCGTGCCGACCTCGCTGGGCAATGTCAAATGTGTTGTGGTGCACCGCGATCTCCGCGATTACGACGTGCGTGCCTGGGACTTTTGC
>JBEEJZ010000031.1:0-6892 GCA_041168905.1 Pseudomonadota bacterium
AAGAAGCCATCGAGGCCGCAGAGGCCTGGATGCGTAACGACAAAGCCAACTTGCCCGAATCACTGAACACGCGTGACCGAATCCACAAAGCCCTGCTGAAAACCCTGGCCGGGCACGACGATTTTTGGCCCCGTTGGGTGGTAGCCAACCGCAGCCCACGGGGGCAAGCGTGATTCCCGTGGACAGGCAGATCATGGCCCCTGAACCCCCTGCTTTTGACACAAAGTGTCGCCAAAAGGGGCTCGCTTGGTTGCAGAAAAACCCAAAAAACACGCGCAAACAGAAGCGTCCAACGGATTACTGGAGCCCCTTTCGCCCGGCACTAGCTGACCGTTTTTCAGACCTGTGCGCCTATGGCGCGATGTATGAGCCAGTGGGTACAGTTGATCACTTTCAACCTGTTGAGGCCAATGAAACACTTGCCTATGAGTGGCTAAATTACCGCTACGCCTCGGCTTGGATCAACAGCAGCAAAAGCAAATGCCCTGCGGTACTTGACCCGTTTGATGTGCAGCCAGGCTGGTTTGAAGTGCTGCTACCGTCATTGCAATTGGTGACCAGAAAAGATCGCATACCGGCAGCGCTGCATGCGCAAGTAGATGACACGCTGCGCCGCCTGCACTTGTGCGACGACGAACGCATCGTGCGGCAACGACGGAAGTGGCTGGAAATGTACGAATCTGGTCGTCTTGATTTAGAAGGGCTCAGAGTTTTTGCACCGCTGATTGCGGAGGCGGTGGAGCGACTACAAAAACCGTCTGAGGGTACTGCCTGATGCAGAACAGCGGGCCAGCTAACGCCAGGTGATGCCAGATGTGTTGAAAAACCGCAGTTTTTATACACATCACGTTCTATATGTATAGAAAATCAAATTTTCTATACAGGTCGCTTGCTGTCACAGTTCTATGCCCACATTGTCATCCCTTGAATCGCTCACCCCATCGCGGTTCGACACACCAGCCATCCTGAAAAAACTGGCCAGGAGCAGCCGTCGCTTGGCCGAGTTGAAAGGGGTAGCTGCATCCATCCCGAACCAGGGCATACTCATCAACACCTTGGGGTTGCAAGAAGCCAAAGACAGCTCCGAAATCGAAAACATCGTCACCAAGCACGACGAGTTGTTCAAGGACGATGTGGACCCGGACGCGTTTGCCAACCCGGCGGCGAAAGAGGTGTTGCGCTACCGGCAGGCCTTGCGGGTGGGGTTTGAGCAGGTGCGCGCCAGTGGTTTGCTGACGGCCAACCACATCATTGAGATTCAGCGGGAGCTGGAACGCAACAACGCGGGGTTTCGCAAGTTGCCGGGTACGGCGCTCAAAGACGGCGCGGGTCGCACGGTGTACACCCCGCCGCAAGACCCGGCGGAAATCGTGGACCTGATGCGCGGCCTGTAACGGTTCATGAACGACCCCGACCTGTTTGACGTGGACCCGCTCATCAAGATGGCGCTGCTGCACCACCAGTTTGAGAGCATTCACCCCTTCTACGATGGCAATGGCCGCACCGGGCGGATTGTCAATGTGCTCTATCTGGTGAAAGAACGCTTGCTCGACATCCCGGTGCTGTACCTGAGCCATCACATCGTGCACACCAAGGCCGATTACTACCGCTTATTGCAAACGGTGCGGGAGCACGACACCTGGGAGGACTGGGTGCTTTACATGCTGGAGGCAGTGGAAGCGACAGCACAGCAAACCATACGCACTGTGCAGGCCATCAAAGGGGCGCTGATGGATTACAAGCACCGCATCCGCGACCAGCACAAGTTCTACAGCCAAGACCTCATCAACAACCTGTTTACCCACCCGTACACCAAGATAGATTTCTTGCAGCGCGACCTGGGTGTGTCACGGTTGACGGCGACCAAGTACCTGGACGTACTGGCGGAAACCGGGTTCCTGCAAAAACAGAAAATAGGCCGCAGCAACTATTACGTGAACCTGGCACTGAATCAGACTCTGCTAGACCAGCACGGGGAGTGGACATGACCGAAGACCAACTCGAACAAGAAACCCTGGGCTGGCTGGCCGAGTTGGGCTATACCAAGGTCAGCGGCTACGACATTGCCCACGACGGCCCCAACCCCCAGCGGGCCAACTACCGCCAGGTGGTTTTGCCGTTCCGCCTGCGCGAAGCCATCCAGCGCCTGAACCCCAACATCCCCACCGCCGCCCGTGAGGACGCCCTGCAGCGCGTGCTGGACCTCGGCATTCCTGCCCTGCTGTCGGCCAACCGCGCCTTCCATAAGCTGCTGGTGGGAGGCGTGCCGGTGCAGTACCAGAAGGATGGCGAAACCGTGGGCGACTTCGTGCGCCTGGTCGATTGGTCGGATGCCTCGCGCAACGAATTTTGGGCCGTCAACCAGTTCACCATCAAGGGTGCCCACCACACCCGCCGGCCGGACATCATCCTGTTCGTCAACGGTCTACCGCTGGTCTTGATTGAACTGAAAAACCCTGCCGACGAGGCCGCCGACATCGGACGAGCCTACGACCAGATTCAGACCTACAAGGAACAAATCCCAGACGTGTTCCAGTACAACGAGGTGCTGGTGGTGTCGGACGGCACCGAGGCCCGCATGGGCAGCCTGTCGGCCAACGCCGAGCGTTTCCTGCAGTGGCGCACCATTGACGGTGTGAACCTGGACCCGCTGGGCGAGTTCAATGAGCTGCAAACCCTGGTGCGTGGTGCCTTGGCCCCGGCCTACCTGCTGGACTACCTGCGCTACTTCGTGCTGTTTGAGGACGACGGCGGGCTGGTCAAGAAAATTGCCGGCTACCACCAGTACCACGCGGTGCGCTCTGCGATTGAGCATGTGGTGGCCGCCTCCCGTCCCGACAGTCCAGCCCAGGTACAGGGCAAAGGCGGCGTGGTGTGGCACACGCAAGGCAGCGGCAAAAGCATCACCATGACCTGCTTTGCCGCCCGGGTAATGCAAGAGCCGGCCATGGCCAACCCCACCATCGTCGTCATCACCGACCGTAACGACTTAGACGGCCAGCTCTTTGGCGTGTTCAGTCTGGCCCAAGACCTGTTGCGCGAACAGCCCGTGCAAGCCACGACCCGCCAGGAACTGCGCCAACTGCTGGGGAACCGACCCTCGGGCGGCATCGTGTTCGCCACCATCCAGAAGTTCATGCCCGGCGAGGACGAGGACATGTTCCCGGTGTTGAGTGACCGGCGCAACATTGTGGTGGTGGCTGACGAAGCCCACCGCACCCAGTACGGGTTCGAGGCCAAGCTCAAGACCAAGAAGGTGGGCGGCAAGGGTGCTGCTGGTGCGACGGCCAGCTACGGTGCCGTGTCCACCAGCGACGGCCACCACGTAGCCCAGGCCGCCACCGCCGAGTTCGCCCCACCCGAATACAAGACCAGCTACCAAGTGGGCTACGCCCAGCATTTGCGCGACGCCTTGCCGCACGCCACCTTCGTGGCCTTCACCGGCACGCCCGTGTCCAGCACCGACCGCGACACCCGCGCTGTGTTTGGCGACTACATCCATGTCTATGACATGCAACAGGCCAAGGAAGACGGCGCCACGGTCGCCATCTATTACGAAAGCCGCCTGGCCAAGCTGAAGCTGAAACAAGAAGACCTGTCGTTGATAGACGACGAGGTGGATGAACTGGCCGAAGACGAGGAAGAAAACACCCAGGCCCAGCTCAAGAGCCGCTGGGCCGCGCTGGAGAAGGTGGTGGGTGCGGAGCCACGTGTGGCCAGTGTGGCCGCCGACATGGTGGCCCACTTTGAGGAACGCTGTGCAGCCCAGGATGGCAAAGCCATGGTGGTGAGCATGAGCCGCGACATCTGCGTGCACCTGTACAACGAAATCGTCAAGCTGCGCCCAGACTGGCACAGCGATGACCCAGAACAGGGCGCTATCAAAATCATCATGACCGGCAGTGCATCTGACAAAGCCCTGCTGCGCCCGCACATCTACCCCAGCCAGGTCAAGAAGCGGCTGGAAAAGCGCTTCAAAGACCCCGCCGACCCGCTGCGATTGGTCATCGTGCGTGACATGTGGCTGACCGGCTTCGACGCCCCCTGTGTGCACACCATGTACGTGGACAAACCCATGAAGGGCCACAACCTGATGCAGGCCATTGCCCGCGTCAACCGGGTGTTCAAAGACAAGCAAGGCGGCCTGGTGGTGGACTACATCGGCATTGGCAACGAGCTCAAAGCTGCCATGAAGGAATACACCGCCAGCAAGGGCCGTGGCCGCCCGACGGTGGATGCGCATGAAGCCTTGTCCGTCTTGTTGGAAAAACGTGATGTGCTGCACGCCATGCTGCATGGCTTTGACTGGAGCGACTTCAAAACCGGCGGTCACAAGACCTTGGCCGGTGCCGCCAACCATGTGTTGGGCATCTCGTCTGATGCCAAGGGCAACACTGGCAAGCCGGTACGCGATGGCAAAAAGCGCTTTGCCGATGTGGCGCTGGCCATGAGCAAGGCATTCAGCCTGTGCTGCACCCTGGACGAGGCCAAGGCGGTGCGCGAGGAAGTGGCGTTTTTGCAAGCGGTCAAGGTCATTCTGACCAAGCGCGACATCAGCCAACAGAAGAAAACCGACGAACAACGCGACCTGGCCATTCGGCAAATCATCAACCAGGCCGTGGTGAGCGAATCGGTGGTGGACATCTTCGATGCCGTGGGCCTTGAAAAACCCAATATTGGTTTGCTGGATGAAGGCTTTCTGGCACAGGTAAAAAACCTGCCTGAGAAAAACCTGGCCGTTGAGTTGCTGGAGCGCTTGCTGGAAGGCGAAATCAAGTCCAAGTTCGCCACCAACGTGGTGCAGCAAAAGAAGTTCAGCGACCTGCTCTCCAACGTCATCACCCGCTACCAAAACCGCAGCATCGAAACTGCGCAGGTGATGGAAGAACTGGTGGAGATGGCCAAGAAGTTCAAACTGGCCGCCAGCCGGGGCGAACTGCTGGGCCTGTCAGACGACGAAGTGAAGTTCTACGACGCCCTGGCCAACAACGAATCAGCGGTGAAGGAACTGACCGACGAAACGCTGAAGCTGATTGCGCACGAGTTGACCGAAAACCTGAAAAAGAACATCACCGTGGACTGGGCCCAACGCGAAAGCGTGCGTGCCACGCTGCGGCTGATGGTCAAGCGCATTCTGCGCAAATACAAATACCCACCCGACCAGGCCGATGAAGCGGTGGAGCTGGTGTTGCAGCAGGTGGAGACGCTGGGGGAAAGCTGGTCGTGACCGCCTCGGGTGGTCAGGCGTTCAGCCGCGCACCTGCGTGAATGGCCGGCTGGCGGCCAGGCAGCTCGCGGCCCAATCTTTTGGGCTGGCAGCAGCCTGCTGCGCAAAGTTGACCACCTCGACGCTCACGGGCAGGCCTGCGGGCAGCGCACTAAACAGGCCTTGCAAATCGATGTTGCCCTGGCCCGGTAGCAGGCGCTCAGATCGGGCGGTGTGGATCATTTCTTCGGTGCTGAAGTTCAAGCCGGCCTGGGCATCGCAAATTTGCGCGTAGTGCAGCAAGTCGCGTGGAATGGCGCGGATGTCGTCCAGTGTGGTGGTCGAGCGGCCAAAGTGCAGCGCATCGACCAGGATGCCCGCGTTGGCGGGGCTACCCGCGTTTTGCACGATGCGCAGTGCCGATTTGGCGTCTTTCACGGCGGTCCAGGGCATGAATTCCAGATCGGCGGTCATGCCAAAAGGCTGCATCACCTCGCAGAGGCGGGCGTAGTTTTCGGTCAGGCGTTCTTCGTCGGCGTCGTCGCCAGCCACCAGAATGGCTTGGGCCTTCAGGGCCGCACCGGCTTCATACAAGGCGTCCCAGGTATGCGGATCAAACTGCTCGCCGATGCGGATGATCTCCAGGTCGAACACCCCCACGCCCGTGTCGCGCTGTGCGGCCAGGGTTTCGCGCAGCACCTCGGGCTCGCCCAGCAAATACTGCTGCGGTGCGCCTGGTGCGTTGGGCCACAGGCGCAGGCCCACATGGGCATAGCCCGTTGCAGCCGCCACCCGTATGGCCTGGGGCGGTGTGCACTGGTAAGACGTCAGGTAGGCAAGCGAGTATTGGCGCGACAAGGCGTGCTCCTGGCGTTACTTCAAAGGCGACACAGCGGTGGGCATGGCGATGGTCGAGACCATGTTTGTGGTCAGGTGGGCGGGGCCGCCTTTGGGGGGCCAGATACCTAGCACCACCGCTTCGGCGCGGATCTGGCTGCGGGCGTTCAGGCTGTCGTAGGCCCAGATGTTGGTGAAGCGCAGCGGGCCGTCGAGTGCCACCATCGCCACCACGCAAGGCGAAAGTTTGTCGCGGGCGGGCACGTACTGCTCCCACAGGTCGATGGTGGGTTGCACGCCGCCGGTCTTGATGCCGTAGGTGCGGATCTCGTACACCGGGCCGGTGATGCCGCTCTCAGCGCTGGGGCGCACCGGCTTCATCCAAGGGAAGCCTTTGTAGCTGTGCTGTTCCAGCGTCTGGTAAATGTCGCCGCAGCCAAACGGACCCCAAGGGCCGTTTCCTGATTCTGGTCTGGCGCTTTGCTGGGTGCGAGCACGTTCGGCCTCGAGGGCTTGCAGCGTGGCGAAGCCGCGCAACACGATCATCTGGTTGAGCACCCCGATGTCGGTGAACCAGCAACCCAGCAGTTCGCCCTGGGCTTCAGGGGCTGAGGCAAAGGCCTGCACGTTATTTGCGGCCTGGCCGGCGGTGCCAAAGGGCAAGGTCATGGTGGCGAGTTCGTAGTACATGGTGGTCTCTTTCGAGTTGTCGTTGGAAGTGTTTGGAGTCGGGTATTCGCAGGTGGCGGCGGGGTCGCGACCTGCGGCATGGTGCGCGGCAATGAAGCCAAAGGTCATGGCCGGGCCGAGCGTGATGCCGCCCGCCGGGTAGTTCCCGCCCATCATGCT
>JBEEJZ010000032.1:0-14855 GCA_041168905.1 Pseudomonadota bacterium
CTTACCGCGCAGCAAGCGCCTCCAGTTTGCCCGCGCCCAAGGCTAAGGCCCCTCGCGCTGCTGCACCGGCACCAGCGCTGAAGAAGCCTGCGGTGCGGGCTCCACTGCCCAAGCCAGCAACACCAGTGCGGTCAAGCGCTGCGCAGGCGCCCCGTCTGGCTCAAGCCAAGCCCGCACCCGCACCTGCGGCGGGTGGGGATGATGACTGGACGAGTTTTTGATCTGAGGCCGGCTTGCCTCGGGCACTGCCGGCGCAGTCAGTCTCAGCCCAAAGCCAGGCGCATGGCGTTAACGGAAGTTGGCAATGACATCCTTCGCTGCCGACATGGACACCGTACAAGTCGTACGCGTACCTGAGCAAGCGCCACCCCAGCTCAAAAACGCTGATCCCGATGCGGCCTTGGCAGTGAGTTTGACAGAGGTTCCACTGGTGTAGCTTGCAGTGCAGGTAGATCCGCAGCTGATGCCGGCGGGCGACGACGTGACTGTTCCAACTTTGGTGCCAGTTCGGCTCACAGTAAGCGTGTACTTGGGTGTGACATTGAAGGTCGCAGTGACCGCCTGAGCGGCGGACATCGACACCGTGCAAGTGGAGGCAGTTCCGGCGCAAGCACCAGACCAGCCAGCAAACACAGACCCAGCGGCTGCGGTTGCCGTCAACGTCACACTGGTGCTGGCGGAATAAGGCGCTGTGCAAGTCAAGCCACAAGAAATCCCCGCCGGTGCAGACGTAACGGTACCCGTGCCCGTGCCAGCCTTCACGACAGCCAGGCTGTTGTAAACGGTAGGTACCGGCATAGTGGTCAGGTTGATGCGTTTGAGCCCGGTCACCGTAGCGCCGCTGCGGGTGTCATTCACGGTCAGGCCTGTGTTGCGCAAGTGAGCCAACGCATCTGTCACGCTGAGTGAAGGTTGCGCCTGCTTGAGCAAGGCCCAGGTGCCTGCCACGTGCGGCGTTGCCATCGAGGTACCGCTCCAATTTGCAAAAACGGCACCAGGAACAGAAGAATTGATGTAGCTGCCAGGCGCCACCAGAGAAACAAAGCTGGCGATGTTTGAATACCCAGCCACCCCGTTCACACCTCGGGCGCAGTAGCCTGTATCGGAGGCGTCGCAAGTCGCACCCACACTGATTGCAGTCGAGACGCATGCCGGCGCACTGATGGAATTGGTATAGCCATCGTTTCCTGTGGCGATCACCGTCGCAATACCTACAGAACGCAGGTTATCGACTGCGGCCTTGAAGGCCGTATTGGAGGAGTCACAGGTACCGTAATAACGGCCACCACCCAAACTCATGTTGACCGAAGCAATCTTGTAAGTCGCGCTCAGGGCCAAAACACGCTCCAGCCCCTTGATCTGGTCCGAAGAATAGGACCCAACGCCAGCCGCTGCGGTAGACGTGGCAGGAAAGCCGCTAAAGACCTGCACCGCAATCACATTTGCCGACTTGGCAACGCCAGACGTGGTGCCATTGTTACCCGCCGCGATGCCAGACACATGGGTACCGTGCTCGCAGCCCCCTCCGTAGACGTTCTTGTCGCAATGCAAACCCGAATCGACCGCAGTGGTGGCAATCACCCCACCAGGGCACAGAGATTTAGATGTTGTGGTGTTGCTTGAGTAGCAGGCCTCTGACACCACTTTGCCATTCAAAAAGGGATGAGCTTTGTCAACGCCTGTATCCAAGACAGCGACGGCCCAATCCGTGCCGGTGTTGATGCCGCCATTGCTGCCGTTATTCCAGGCCCAAGCGGTGGGCGCATTGATCAGGGGAACGCTTTCCGCCAGGGAGACATAGGCGATGTGGTCCTCCTGAATGTCGCGCACCAACGGCGAAGCCCTCAAACGAGCCATGGCGTTGGCATCCACCTCCATGCCCAGATAAGGAACTGTCTCAAACCTGGCATGCGTCTTGGTCTGGGTGCCCGCCAACAACGGGCCTTCCACCTCGGCATGGCGAGCCTTGATGTTGTCTCGCTGTAGCCGCTTTTCATTGGCGTTGAGGTTGCCCTCGGGCTTGGTAGCCAGATTCAAGCCCACAATCACCCGAACGCTGCCCTCCCGTCCCGCCTTGGTGGCGAGACGGTCCAAATCTGCGCTGGGAGCAGGTTGGGCCCATAGGTTGCCCACACATGTGCCGGTCAGTACAAGTGCCGCAAGCAGGAAGCGGCCCACGTAGGGGCCACGTTTGGTGCAGTGGAGTGACATGATGTGCCTTACAAAAATGAATTTCCCGAAACAGCCGCGCACTGTAACGGAATATGTCCCTTTTGCAAGGTGGCACAGACCCTGACCCGGGCAGGTCTACAGGCCAGCCCTGGTGGGTCCGGACCGGACCCACCAGGGCAAGTAGCGCTTACTTCAGCGCCTTGAATCGCACACGCTTGGGTTTGGCGCCTTCTTCGCCCAGGCGGCGTTTCTTGTCGGCTTCGTACTCTTGGTAATTGCCGTCGAAGAATGTCCACTGGCTGTCGCCTTCTGCGGCCAAGATGTGGGTAGCGATACGGTCCAGGAACCAGCGGTCGTGGCTGATGACCAGCATGGTGCCTGCGAACTCCAGCAAGGCGTCTTCCAGCGCACGCAGGGTTTCAACGTCCAGATCGTTAGAAGGCTCGTCGAGCATCAGCACGTTGCCGCCGGCGATCAAGGTTTTGGCCAGGTGCAGCCGCCCACGCTCACCACCGGAGAGCATGCCCACTTTCTTCTGTTGATCAGCGCCGTTGAAGTTGAAACGTCCGCAATAAGCGCGGCTCGCCATCTGGAACTTGCCGACATTCAGAATATCCAGCCCGCCGGACACGTCTTCCCACACTGTTTTGTCGTTCGACAAATCGTCACGGTTCTGGTCCACAAAGGCCATCTTCACGGTCTGACCGATTTTGACCACGCCGGAGTCGGGCAATTCTTTGCCGGCAATCAGCTTGAACAGCGTGGATTTACCTGCGCCGTTGGGGCCGATGATGCCAACGATGGCGCCAGCCGGAATTTTGAAACTCAGGTTGTCGATCAGCAGACGGTCGCCAAACGACTTGGACACATCGGTGAACTCGATGACCTCATGGCCCAGGCGGTCGGCCACGGGGATGAAGATTTCGTTGGTTTCGTTGCGCTTTTGGTATTCGAAGTCGCTCAGTTCTTCAAAGCGGGCCAAGCGGGCCTTGCTCTTGGCTTGGCGGGCCTTGGGGTTCTGGCGCGACCATTCCAGTTCCTTCTTCAAAGCCTTGGCGCGGGCCTCTTCGCCCTTTTGCTCGGCTTCCAGACGGGCACCTTTTTGGGTCAGCCAGTCGGAGTAGTTCCCTTTGTAGGGAATACCAGAGCCACGATCGAGTTCCAGAATCCACTCGGCGGCGTTATCCAGGAAGTAGCGATCGTGGGTAATGGCGACCACGGTGCCCGGGTAGCGCTGCAAAAACTGCTCCAGCCAGTCCACACTTTCTGCATCCAGGTGGTTGGTTGGCTCATCCAGCAGCAGCATGTCGGGCTTGGACAGCAGCAAACGGCATAGCGCCACACGGCGCTTTTCGCCACCAGACAGTACGCCGATATTGGCGTCCCACGGGGGCAAGCGCAGCGCATCCGCCGCGATCTCGAGTTGGTGCTCGGAGTCAGTTCCGGCTGTGGCGATGATGGCTTCAAGCTCGGCTTGCTCGGCAGCCAGGGCGTCAAAGTCGGCATCCTCCGCACCGTAAGCGGTGTACACCTCTTCCAGGCGTGCCTTGGCGGCAAACACCTTGCCCATACCGGCCTCCACGCTTTCACGTACGGTTTGGGTGGGGTCCAACTGGGGTTCTTGAGGCAGGTAACCGATGTTCAGGCCCGCCATCGCGATGGCCTCGCCCTCGATTTCCTTGTCCACACCAGCCATGATTTTCAGCAAGGTCGATTTGCCGGAACCATTGGTGCCCAGCACGCCGATCTTGGCGCCCGGGAAAAAGGACAGCGATATGTCTTTAAGAATGTGACGTTTGGGCGGCACCGTTTTGCCGACCCGGTTCATGCTGAATACGTACTGAGCCATGGAGATTCTTTATGCTGTTTGAGGGGACTAAACCCCGAATTATCGGGCCATGCGACAATGCACGCTGTTGTGGCTAACCAGTTGTCCACAACGCCGGCACCTTGCCGGGAACTTTGCCGCGCAACGCGCTGGCCGAGGTTCCACCTTTTGTACCCTGTCTGCCTTTGACTGGCCCCCGGAAGCACCGGCGGGATCAGGCCGATGCCTCAGCGCCCTGGACGGGCGCCACTACTGATGAACTTTGAAGAACTGAATCTGGCTCCGGCCATTCTGAAAGCCGTGCGCGAACAAGGCTACGAAACGCCAACGGCCATTCAAGCCCAGGCCATACCGGTCGTGCTCGCAGGCCACGACCTGCTGGGCGGGGCACAAACCGGCACCGGCAAAACGGCTGCTTTCACCCTGCCCTTGCTGCATCGCCTGTCCATGAGTCGCAGCGCCCAAAACAAATTTGGCGGCACCGGTATCCGTGCACTGGTGCTCACCCCCACCCGCGAACTGGCAGCCCAGGTTGAGGAGTCCGTCCGCAACTACGGCAAATACCTGCAACTGAGCTCAGCCGTCATTTTTGGTGGCGTGGGCATGAACCCGCAAATCACCCGTGTCAAAAAAGGCGTGGACATACTGGTGGCCACACCAGGCCGGCTGCTTGATTTGCTGCAGCAAGGCGTGCTGGACCTGGCTCAGGTACAAATGCTGGTGCTCGACGAAGCCGACCGCATGCTCGACATGGGCTTCATCCATGACGTGAAAAAAGTGCTGGCGGCGGTACCGAAGGACAAGCAAAGCCTGCTGTTCTCGGCCACCTTCAGCGACGAAATCCGCGAGCTGGCCAACGGCCTGCTCAAAGACCCACAAAGCATCCAGGTCACGCCGCGCAACACCACGGTGCAGCGCATCACCCAGGTGATCCATCCGGTGGGCCGGGGTAAAAAGAAGGCATTGCTGCTGCACATCATCAACGAGCACAACTGGAGCCAGGTGCTGGTGTTCACCCGCACCAAGTTCGGCGCCAACAATGTGGCGGAGTTTCTGACCAAGAATGGCGTCGAAGCCATGGCCCTGCATGGCAACAAGAGCCAGGCAGCGCGCACGCAGGCCTTGTCTGGCTTCAAGAGCGGCGAGATCCGCGCTTTGGTGGCCACCGACATTGCGGCCCGTGGCATCGACATCGACGAACTGCCTCACGTGGTGAACTACGAGATCCCCAACGTCAGCGAAGACTATGTGCACCGTATTGGCCGCACCGGCCGCGCGGGCAACAGCGGTGAAGCGGTCAACCTGGTGTGCCTGGATGAAGAAGGGTTCATGCAGGACATCGAGCGTTTCACCAAACAGACCATACCGGTGCAGGTGGTTGAGGGCTTCATGCCCGAACCCGGCGAAAAGGCCGAGCCCATTGCCATGGGCCGCCAGACCATCTGGGGCGGCGCGGGCAAGCCACCCAGCCGTGATGTGATGCAAGCCGCAGCCAAGGCAGCGCGCACTGAAATGCTGCAGCGCGTACGCGACAACAAGGCCGGCCAGCCTGCCCGTGGCGGTGGTGGTGGCAATGGTGGCGGCGGTCAGCGCGGCGGCCAACGGGGTGCTCAGGGCCCTGCTGGCGGTCGTGATGAGATGCCACGCTCACACGCTCTCCGGCCCACCCAAGGCGGACGTGGTCGCCCCGAATTTGCCGGCGGCGGCAGACCAGCCGGTGCTCCCGGCGCTCGCCCCGCGCGTGGCAATGCCAACCCGGCACCGCGCGCAGCCCAAGGCCAGCCGGACCCCATGCGCACCAGCGTGGACATGATGGCTGAGCGCGGCGGTCGCCGTGGCGGTGGTGGCTATGGTGGAGGCGGCTATGGCGGCGGCCAGCGCAGCGGCGGTGGAGGTGGCTACGGTGGTGGCTCTGGCTCGCGCGGCCCTGGCGGCTCACGCGGCAACGGTGGCGGCTTCAACCGCTAAAACCCGCCCCCAACAAAAAAGGCGCCTCGGCGCCTTTTTTGCTTTTGGCCATCCCTTATCGATGAGCCTCTACAAAAACACTAGTCACGCACGAACAGCGTCACCAATTCATCTGTACCAACCTGCCGACTCCAGTGGCCATGCACGGCGGGGTCAAAGGTGGCACCTTCGGGCAACAGGTCTGCCGAATAAAAATGCTGACCTGGGCCGAACACGCGTGAGACACCGCCTTGCAAGCCGATTTCCATCTGCCCCTGCAAGATGAACACCCACTGCGGAGCACCAGTGCAATGAAATTCGCTGCGAAAACCCACCGGACTGTGGCGCAACTGGAAGCCTGCGGACGCAAACAGCTGAGACAGACGCGCCTCGGGCTTGCCTTCTGAGAGCATCAGGGCTTCCTCCCGGAACCGGGCGCGACCATCCGTGTCGGTGTACAGAATGACTTTGTTGAAACTGGGCATCGGTCGGTTCATTCCTCGTCGGTGTAGCTGGCCGCAATGGCCTTGAAGTCTTCATGTACCTGTAGAAATGCATCCAGCACATCTGGGTCAAAGTGCGTGCCGCGCCCGGCCATCATGATGCGCAAGGTCTCGTCGTGCGACATGGGCTCCTTGTAAACACGCTTGCTGATGAGGGCATCAAACACATCGGCCACCGCCATCAGGCGTGCAGAAATCGGAATGGCATCTCCCGCCAGACTCTGCGGATAGCCACTGCCATCCCACTTCTCCTGGTGCGACAGGGCTATCTCTTTGGCCGGCCTCAGAAAATCAAACTCCATGCCCAGAGAGCGCTCTGCCCGAACAATCGCATTGAAACCCAGGGTAGTGTGGGTTTTCATGATCTCGAATTCCTCGAACGTCAGCTTGCCGGGTTTGAGCAGGATGTGATCCGGGATCCCGACTTTGCCGATATCGTGCAGGGGTGCCGACTTGAACAACAGCTTGATGTAGTCGTTGGTGAGCACAGCCGCGAAACGCGGATGTTGCTGCAGCTGCTCGGCCAGTCGGCGCACATAACGCTGGGTGCGCAGGATGTGGTTGCCGGTTTCGTTGTCCCGGGTTTCGGCCATGGACGACATGGCCAGCACGGTGACATCCTGAATCGCCTCCATCTGGTGGGTTCTGCGCACCACTTCGTTTTCCAGGTAATCGCTCTTGTCCCGAAAAAAATCGGCAGAGGCCTTCAAGGCCAGGTGGGTTTTGACCCGAGCCATCACGATAGGCGGGCTGATCGGCTTGGTGATGTAATCCACCGCCCCCAATTGCAAGCCATGTGTCTCGTCATCCACGTCCGACTTGGCCGTCAGGAAAACCACCGGTATGTGGGCGGTCAATGGGTTGGACTTGACCCGGCGCAAGACTTCGTAGCCGTCGATGTCGGGCATCATGATGTCGAGCAGTATGAGGTCAGGCAGCTGACCTGCGCCCAGCACCTTCAGCGCACGCTCGCCTCCATTGGCAACCAGAACGCGATATTCATCGCGCAGCAGCTCGTTCATGAGCGCCAGGTTTTGTGGGGTGTCATCCACCACCAGCACGGTTTGGCGCTGAAGTGCGAAAGAGGTTGCCATGGCGATTGGGGAATTGGACATCAGCCGGGGGAGCCAGGTTTCATATGTTGCAGCATAGCGGCTGCCCGGTCGAAATCAAAATCGTTCACAGCACTTTCAAAATCCGCAAAACCGGTCCCCAGGGCCAAGCGCAGAGGAGACTGGCCGGCCAGCATATCGAGCACGCCCGCGTCTCCATCGGCCAGCATCTGGCTGGCGGCACGAATGGCCTCCTGCAAGGCCGGGTCTTCCGCAGTTTGGGCTTCAGCGTCAGCGTCGGGCACCGGCAATGTCTCGGCAGCCACCCGTGTTTGCAAGGCCTGCAACACCGGCTGCAGGTGGCCATCCAGATCGACCAAAGCCGGTTCAACATCCGCCCCCAAGCCAGCATCGGCAGCTGCGTGCAAAGCATGTTCCAGCGCCTGGGCTGCAGACTGCACACCCAGGGCACCCACACTGCCGGCAACACCCTTGAGGGTATGGGCCAGACGACGGGCCAGCGCGCCGTCAGCGGCGGTGATGGCCTGTCGGATCTGCTGGATTACATCCTGCTGGGTGTGGGCAAAACGGACCAGCATATTGCGATAGAACGCCGGTTTGCCTGCACACCGCCGCAAACCCAGCGCCAGATCCAGCCCAGGCAACTCTGTCTGCAGCCAAAGCGCATCGTCGGCCGGAGCCGCGGGTGAACTGACATCGGTGGCAGTGAGCCGGGAGGCCGGGTGGCCGAAGACCGGGCTGCCTGGCAAGATAGTTTGCGACGCAGTGACATCGGGCTTGGCCGGTAACCAGCGTATCAATGCGGCCCAGAGCAGGTCGGGGTCTATCGGCTTGGCCACGAAATCGTTCATGCCCGCGTCACGGCAGCGCTGACGGTCTTGCACCATGGCATTGGCGGTCATGGCAATGACCGGCAGATCTTGCAGGTCGGGGCGCTCCCGCAGCCGGCGCGTGGCTTGCAGTCCATCCATCACGGGCATCTGCATGTCCATCAGCACAAGGTCGATTCCATGACCTTCCTGAAACTGATCGAGCGCAATCTGGCCGTTGTCGGCAATGAGCACCTCGAAGCCCTCGTCTTCGAGCACCTCGCGCGCAACCTGCTGGTTGATTTCGTTGTCTTCTACCAGCAGGATGCGGGAGCCCCGGCGAGCCTGCAGTTCAGCATCCATCGGGCGGGGGGCTGGTAAACCGGAAGGCGCCACACCAGCTCCCGGCGCAGGCCGAGTGGCATTAGCCAGGTGGTCAAACAGCAGGGACGGGTTCACAGGCTTGATCAGCACGCCCTCAAAACCGGCTTCCTTGGAGAGCGCAAAAACTTCTTCTCGACCAAAGGCGGTGACCAGCACCAGCCTGGGCACGGGCACCAAGGACAGGCCCGAGATGCGCCGGGCAGTTTCGACACCGTCCATGCCCGGCATCTGCCAGTCCAGCAAAACAACCTGGTAGCCCTGGCCCTGGTCTGAGGCCGCCTGCAGCGCCTGCAGGGCAGCCGCACCACTGTTCACAGCCTGCGCATCAAAACGCATGCCCTGTAATTGCTCCTTCAAAACCTGGCTGGCGTGGTCGTTATCGTCGACCACCAGCACACGGCGCCCCGGCGCATCGGTGGCCAAGAGCAGCGGCGCAGGAGCGGTCTGGCTCTTGCCCAAACGGACGGTGAACCAAAAGCAGGAACCTTTGCCGAGCTCGCTCTGTACGCCCACTTCGCCATGCATGTAGCCCACCAGGCGCTTGACGATGGCCAAGCCCAGGCCGGTGCCACCATACTCGCGGGTCGTCGACGTGTCGGCCTGCTGAAAACTCTGAAACAGCTGCGCAATCTGGGCCTGGGTTAAACCAATGCCAGTGTCGATCACGTCAAAGCGCAGTTCCACTTCGTGTTCCAGCTCTTGTTGTAGCCGAACCACCACCCTCACCTCGCCGTGGTGGGTGAACTTGACGGCGTTGTTGCCGTAGTTGATCAGCACCTGACCCAGGCGCAAAGGGTCGCCTACCAGCTGCATGGGCACATTCAGGGCGACATCGAAGATCAACTCCAGGCCTTTGGCCTGTGCACGGTCCGAAATCAGATTGGCAAAAGTGTCCAGGACTTTCTGCAATGAAAAATCAACCTTTTCCAGATCGAGCTTGTCGGCTTCAATCTTGGAAAAATCAAGAATGTCATTGATGATGCCCAGCAAGTGATGCCCGGATTGCTGGATTTTTTCAAGGTAATCCTTCTGCTTGGGCGTGAGTGAGGTGCGCAGCGCCAGGTGGCTCATGCCGATGATGGCATTCATGGGCGTGCGTATCTCGTGGCTCATATTGGCCAGAAAATCGGACTTCATGCGAGACGAGTTTTCAGCCTGTGCTTTGGCCTCACGCAGCTCTACCTCCTGCTCCAGCAACTGGGCGTTGACTGCCTGCAAGGCTTCGGTGCGCCGATTGACCCGGTCTTCAAGGGTGGCATTGAGCTGGCTGATTTCGGCCTGCGCCCGCAACCGCTCCGTGATGTCACGCATGATCGCCGTGAACTGCCGCTCGCCGTTGACGGTCAACATCGAGATGGAGGATTCGATGGGGAACTCCTGACCATCGCGCCGCAGGCCACTCACCACCGATTGAGACTGCTGCTCCCGTCTGCTCGCAACAGTGCCCGCGAAATGCGTCATGTGCTGCGTGTGCCCATGGCGAAATCGTTCCGGGATCAGCATATCGATCGTTTTACCGAGCACCTCCTCGCGGCTGTAGCCAAACATCTTGGCAGCCGCCGCATTGAAAACGGTAATGCGGTGCTGGGCATCAACGGTGATGATGGCGTCCATCGCGGCCTCGATGGTGCCGGCCAATCGCCGCTCGCTGTCTTGCAGCGCCATCTGGTCGTTCTTGCGACCGGTGATGTCCAGGCAGTGCCCGATATAGCCCAGCAATCGGCCGTCGTCAGACAGTCTGGGGCTGCCCTCGCACAACTGCCAATGCATTTGGCCGTCAGCACCTCGCAGGCGAAATTCCAGACTCAGCGGCTCCTTGGCAGCGCGGGCCTCCTTGAAGATCAGCCGTGAAGACTTGAGGTCCTCCGGATGCACATCGGCCAGCCAGCCCAGGCCGAGAAGTTCCTGGACCGGTTTGCCAGTGAAACGGCACCACACCTCATTGACGAAAGTGAAATGGCCATCCTCATCACAGGCCCAGACCAGCATGCGCCCCGCGTTGGCCAAGGATCGAAAGTAGGTTTCGCTGGTCTGCAACAGGATTTGTGCCTGCTGCGTGTTGGCAATCATGGTGTTGAAACTGCGCGCAAGCTGCGCAATTTCTTCAGCGCCAGCATCCTCCACCCGCACAGTCTGGGTGTCGTCGTGCATGAAATCCTGGCTGGCTTGTTCCAGTTTGGCCAAAGGCTCGATGACCTGGCGACGCAACATCCAGTTCAGCATCACCATGACCAGCAAGCCCAGCAGCACCTGGGGCAACATCCGCCACAGCACCTTGCGGTGCAGGGCGTCGAACTCATGATTCAGATCAAAACGGATGAACACCACCCCCTGATCCATCCCGCGTATACCGTCGTTGTGCGCGCGCAGCCGGTAGGGGGCCATCACGGTCATGATGTGATCACTGTCGTGCATTTCCAGGTCGGGACGGTGTTGCGTCGTGACGCGCCTGAAACGCTCCATGGGAAAGTCGGCGATCACTTCCGTCACCCCACGCCCGTTCCAGGCCATGCGATGCGCCAGCACCACTTGGGCATCAGCATCCAGCAACAGGATCTGGTCAACCCGCGGGTCGGTGGCTGCCATGCTGAAATCAGCCGCCACGTGCGCCCTGTCTCCATCAAACTTGCGCTGGGCTATGCGGGCCAGCGTTTCCGCCTGTGACAGGATGTCTGACCTGGCACGCTGCACGAGGGCGCTTCTTCCATCAGAGCCCACGCTGACCAGGGTGAGCATCAACCCGCCCAGAATCAAAAGTATTGCCATCAAAGGCAATACCAAAGCGATCTTGAACTTGAATTTCATGAAGAGGCGGCCTTGAGAAAACCACCGTCGATCAGGTCACCGCGCTGCAGGCGCCGGCTAAGCAGGCCATCGCGCAGCATGACGGTCTGCAGTTCGTCCACGGTACGAAACAGCGACCCGCCAGGTGCCAGCATATCGATATTGCGGCGCACACTGGGCAAATCGAGCCCGCGAAAGGACGCAGGCACATCGACCGGATTGATTTGCAAACGTGGCGCCATGAGTTGAGCGGCAAGTTCAGGTTCCCGGGCCAGCAGGTCCAGTGCCTGAAAGTGCGCAGCCACCAGACTCCTGAGCGCAGAGTCGTAGTCGGCCATGGCACCCGCTCGTACGGCCAGCACATCCAGAATCCGCCCAGGGATGGCCTTGCTGTCGAACAAACGTGTGCCGCCGGCCGCTTCAATCTGGCTGGCCCAGGGCTCGGTGGTGACCACCGCATCAACGGTACCTTTGGCAAACAGTGCAGCCGTCTGGTCCTGGGTGGTGGCCACCTGGACGATGTCCCCCACAGACAGATCGGCGGCGCGTAGCAGTGCCGCCAGCATGACGCCACCCACGGCAGTTTCTTCCAGGGCGATGCGCTTACCTCGCAAGTCAGACAGGCTGGACAGAGGCTTGCGTGTCATGACGACGTCCGCACCGGCGGACTCATCCAGTACCAGTATGACCCGCAAGTCCACCCCGTCGGCCCGGGCGGACAGAACCTCATCGAGAGTCAGGCAACCAACTTCCAACTGGTCTGCCGCCAACGCACGCAAGGTATCGGTGCTGGAGTAAAGCTCCACCAGACGAATCTCCGCCGAGTTGAGTAGTCCCCGCTCCCTGGTCAGAAAAAAACTCTCGTAACCAGGAAAAACAATGCTGCCGACACGCATGGGCGCATGCCGATGCAGACAGCCGCCCAGCGCAGGCGCCAGAGCACCAGCGAACAAGGACAACAACATACGTCGCCGTGCCGTCTGGTCCGTGGGCAGTCTCATCATGTGAATGGGGCAGTTACATCAAGCGCTCGAAACTACGGCGTATGACCTGATGCCAACGCCAGTTCCCGAACAAGGCGGCATTGTAAAAGGGCGTGGTTAAGATGATGTGCTTCCTACACGATGACCGCAAAGATGACGCAGCCCTACCTCGACGACGACACAGAAGACAGCCCGCTCCAGCACGCTGAGCGCGCTCGTGCAGCATCCCGCAGCACCTGGGTCAGTGTGGGGGTGAACCTGGTCCTGACAACGGTGCAAGTTGTGGCGGGCATTTTTTCCAAATCGCAAGGCCTGATCGCCGACGGCATTCACTCCCTGTCCGATCTGGTGGCCGACTTTGTGGTCTTGCTGGCCAGCCATCACAGCCAAAAAGATGCCGATGCTGACCACCCCTATGGACACCACCGATTCGAGACTGCGGCCTCGCTGGTGCTGGGTGCTCTGTTGATGGCCGTGGGTATCGGCATGCTGATATCGGCTTTTCAAAAACTGGAATCTCCAGGCACTGTAGAGGCTGTTCACGTGCTGGCGCTGTGGGTGGCAGGCGGGGCGCTGATCGCCAAGGAGCTGCTGTTTCGCTACATGCTGGCCGTGGCCAAAAGAGTGAAATCGGGCATGCTGGTCGCCAACGCCTGGCATGCTCGGTCGGATGCCGCATCCTCGCTGGTGGTGGGGATCGGCATCATCGGCAACCTCGCTGGCTACCCCCTGCTCGACCCGATTGCCGCCTTGATCGTGGGCTTCATGGTGGCGCGCATGGGCTGGACCTTCGGCTGGGACGCCATGCATGATCTGGTCGACCGCTCGGTCGACGAAGCAGAAGTTCAGGCTATCCGTCAGACGCTGGCCGAGACACCGGGTGTGAGCGGCGTGCACGATGTACGCACCCGCAAGATGGGCGACATGATCGTGGTGGATGCCCACATCGAAGTTGATGGACAGCTCACCGTCGAAGCGGGCCACGACATCGCCGTGCTGGCCCGGCAGCGGGTCATGCAACGGCATCGGGTCCTGAATTTGCTGGCCCACGTTGATCCCTGGAAGCGGCCCGACCTCGACCATACCCTGCCCACCCATAGACCCCACTGAGCTCCTGATGACCCAGACGTTCCGCGCCCCTCAACCCGAAGCCCGCAGCTGGTTGGGCCAACTGGCCGCGCAAGCCCTGCGCGACCGAGGGCTGCTACCGGAATTTCCGGCCGCTGTACTGGCGCAAGCGCGGGCAATGCGCAGCCCGCAACGAGAGGGCATGGCGAATGTGGATGACCTGACCGCCCTGCCCTGGTGCTCGATCGACAACGACGACTCGCGGGATCTGGATCAACTCAGCGCCTGCGAGGCACTGACTGATGGCGCCTATAAGTTGAGCGTGGCCGTAGCCGATGTCGATGCTCTGGTGACCAAAGACAGTGCAATAGACCAGCACGCGGGTGCTAATACCGCATCCATCTACACCTCGGCCCGGATATTTCCGATGTTGCCTGAACAACTGAGCGCTGGCCTGAGCTCGCTCAACCCAGGCGAGGACCGCCTGGCCCTGGTGACCGACATGGTGATCGCACCCGACGCCAGCATCCCCAGCTTCAAGGTGCGACGAGCATGGGTGCGAAATCAGGCCCAGCTGGCCTACGACTCTGTTTCCAGCTGGCTCGAAGGGCGAGGCCCGCTGCCCCAGCCGGCCATGGCGGTGCCCGGCATGGACCAGCAACTGCGCATGCAGGACGACATAGCCCAGAGGTTGCGCGCCCGTCGCCGTGCCCAGGGCTCGCTGGAACTGGAGACCTTTGCGCCACAGGCCGTGTTTGACGGCGAGCGTGTGATAGACCTGCGTCAGCAGGTGCACAACCGGGCCCGGCAGCTCATTGAAGAGTTGATGATCGCTACCAACACCTGCACTGCCAGTCTGTTGGCGCGCCATGGCGGGGCCTCACTGCGCAGGGTGGTACGTTCGCCCGAGCGGTGGCAGCGCATCATCAACCTGGCGCGCCGCTACGGCGAGCGACTGCCCCAAGAGCCCGATTCACGCGCACTGGAAATCTTTCTCGCCAACCAGCACCGAGCCGACCCGCTGCACTTTGCAGATCTGTCACTGATCGTCGTGAAGCTGATGGGAGCGGGTGAATATGTGGTGGAGTCGCCTACAGCCTTGCCCATCGGGCACTTCGGTCTGGCCCTGAGGGGCTACACCCACTCCACTGCGCCCAACCGCCGCTACCCGGACCTGATCTCCCAACGCATGGTGAAAAGCCTGCTGGCAGGACATGCATCCCCCTACAGCGCCCTGGAGCTACAGCACTGGGCGGCGCATTGCACCGCGCAAGAAGATGCGGCCCGCAAGGTAGAGCGGCAGA
>JBEEJZ010000033.1:0-8974 GCA_041168905.1 Pseudomonadota bacterium
TCATGCTTGTCTCCATAGTCACTAAGGGTGCTCTCATTACCCTTGCTTGCTGATGTTGCTGGTTCTCAGAAATTCCAGAATGATTGAGTTGAATTCCTGTGGCCGCTCCCAGTTGATGGAGTGACCAGCATCGGGAATGCAAGCAAACTCCTTGTTGGGGAGGTGGGCCCCCCAGGTTCGCATCAGTGCCGGTGGTGCCAGCAAATCGGCACCGCCCATGAGGACCAAAGTTCGCGTCTGAATGCTGGCGACCTTTGCATAGGTGTTTGGCGTTCTCATCGGTTGAGCGGGCGCTGAAGCTTGCCTGGCTTTATGCTCCATGTGCTTGAAACGCTCAAAGCCTTCAGGATTCTCTGAACGGTAGGCAACCCCAACCTCAAGCAAGGGGCGTAACTCAGGATGGCCGGTAAGGCCGGGGACGGCGATATATGCCGAGAGGGAATGCATTTCAGGTTCATTGAATTGGCCGTTGCTGGCGCAGACGGCCAATGTGAGCAACTTCTCGGGCCGCCAGTGGGCGTAGTCCAGCGCCACAAATCCGCCCCCCGCAATCCCTACGAGATGGAATTTCTCAATGCGCAAATGATCCATTAACGCATCGAGGTCTTCTGCAACGGTGCCGGGTTGGACGCCGGTGTTGTGATCAATTTCGCTGCGGCCCCATCCTCTGCGATCGAATGCCACGACGCGGAATCCAGCGCGATGGAACACAGGAATCTGGCTCTCCCAAGCTGACACCGTCCCAGTGTTGGCGTGAAGAAACACAACCACTTCTCCACCCGCCCCTGTATCAATAAACGACAGACGAACGCCGGGAAGCAACGTCTGCTGCTCGGACCAAGTTAGAGCGCTGAAAATTTGATCGGCTGAGTGCATCCAGAATGACAAATTAGTTAGAGGAATGTTGAGCAATCTAACTGCGCCGCAATGGTGACTACACCAGATGTAGACCAAAGCTGCTATGCGGATTGCTCGAATCTTGGTCGCGCTACTGAAACACTGCGCTCACGTTGACAACGTCAGATCACCTTTTCCTGTCGGAGTTCGGCCATGCGCTCATTGCTCAGGGACAACCGTTCGCGCAACACCTCTTCGGTATGCTCTCCCAGCAATGGTGGTGCTCGGTGGTATTGCACCGGGGTGGCCGAGAACTTCACAGGGTTGGCCACTTGTGGCACGGTGCCGGTCGCCGTGTGATTCATCTCCATCCGCATCTCCCGATGAATGATCTGCGGATCCGAAAACACCTCAGCAAAACCGTTGATGGGCCCACTCGGCACACCAGCAGCCTCAAAGGCGTCATGCCAATAGCCTACCGTGTGTCGTGCCAGTTGTTTGGCCAACACCGGCACAAGCACCAGGCGGTTCTGGGCCCGAAGGGGGTTGGTCCGAAATCTCTCATCGCTTGCCAGTTCAGGTATGCCCAGCACACGGCTGAAAGCATCAAACTGCACGTCGTTGCCCACCGCCACAACGATCTGGCCATCAGTGCAATCAAAGGATTGCCATGGACAGGTGATTGGTGATGCATTGCCCAGGCGGGGCGGTTGCTGCCCGGACACCAGATACATCATGGCTACATGCGAAATAGAGGCGACCTGGGCATCAAGCAATGCCAGGTCGATGTGCTGGCCCTCGTTGGAGACCATGTCACGGTGGCGCAAGGCAGCCAGAATAGCGCTCACGGCGTAGAACCCGGCTGTGATGTCGCCCACCGAATAGCCCACACGCATGGGACCACCACCGGGTTCACCGTCCGCGTGACCGGTGATGCTCATCAGTCCACTCATGGACTGGAAAAGGGGGTCGTAACCTGGCCGGTGGCTGTAGGGGCCGGACTGCCCGAATCCGCTGATCGAGCAGTAGACAAGTCGGGGATTGACAGCGTGCAAAGCCGCGAAGTCCAGCCCGTACCGAGCCAGGTCACCGGCCTTGAAATTTTCAATGAGGATGTCGCAGCCCGCAGCGAGCTCGCGCACCAGCGCCTGGCCGGCGGTTTGGGCTATGTCGATGGTAATCGACCGTTTGCCACGGTTCATCGACAGAAAGGATGACGTCTCAGATGATTCGTTGCCTAGCGAGTCGCGCGCCCTAACCCCCTGATGGCGAACATCATCACCACGCCCAGGGCGTTCGACCTTGACCACGTCTGCGCCGAAATCGGCCAGCATCTGCGCGGCCCAGGGACCGGAAAAAACCCGACTCAGGTCGAGCACACGAACACCTTCCAGGCTGCTCATCGGTTATTCGCTCCTCGTATGTGTTGCCCTCGTCTGCACAGCTTCGAAATTTAGGCCTGTGAGCCTCATCGAGCCAGACACTCGATCCACAAAGCAGCTATGCACGCTGCGCAATCGGCTCCTGGGCAAAGCGCAGGATGTCTACGCGGTGTTGGTCCAGCCGCGGCACCGCAGGCAAGCGGGCCGGGTAGGTGCGGGTCGACAGCAAAATCGGGGTCACTGGTGCGCGTTGACCGCCCGTTCCATCGATCTCGGCCATAACCCCGCGACATACGACCTGCGGATCCCCCAACATTGCCGCCACGTCGTTCAGCGGACCCGCCGGCACGCCAGCCTCGTTCAACATAGCTAGCCAATGCGCCACAGGGGCAGTAACAAGTACACGCTCGATCACCGCCTTGAGTTTGGCCTGGTTGTGAACTCGCTGCGCCCGCCCAGCAAAGCGTGCTTCCCGCGGCAAGTCGGGTAGCCCCAACACAGCAGCCAGACCGGCAAACAGATGGTCCGAGCCCGCCGCTATCACCACATAGCCATCGGCCGCATGAAACGAATCAAAAGGAGCGGTGCCCGGGTGGCGCGAGCCGAGCGGACCCGGGGAAACCCCTGAACACCATAGCTCAGGAATGGCCCCTTCAAGCATGGCAATCTGGGTCTCCAGCATCGACACATCAACATGGCATCCCTTACCCGTTCGTTCGCGTTGCAACAACGCAGCCTGTATGCCATTGCACGCGAACAGAGCCGCAGAAAGATCGCCAATGGACGAGCCGACTCTCACCGGTCCAGCGTCTGGTTGACCCGTGATGCTCATCATGCCGCTCATACCCTGCACCACCACGTCATAAGCTGCGCGGCCACGGTAGGGACCCGTTTGTCCGAAACCTGAAATGGAAGCCAGCACTAATGCTGGATGCCGCTCTGCCAACCAACCGTATCCGTAGCCCATCTTGTCCAAAACGCCGGGTCGAAAATTTTCCACAAGCACATCGGAACGCGCCAGCAACTGCTCGAATACCGTCTGGTCGGCGGTCTGCCTTAGGTCCAGCGCAATCGATTCTTTACCCCGATTAATGGCCGCAAAGTAGGCTGATGTGCCATCAGGCCCGATTGGTAGAAATTGTCGTGCCTCATCACCCTGGCCAGGTTGCTCCACCTTGATGACGCGAGCACCCAGGTCGCTGAGCATCATCGTGCAGTATGGGCCCGAGAGAACGCGGCTCAGATCCAGCACAACCAGGCCGGCCAATGGCCCATCGCCGTCTCGATACTTAAGCATGCTTTGTCTCCTATTTCTAATTGCCATGCTGACCGCCTACAACGCCTGACACAACATGCACGGTCACAAAGCTGCTATGTCTACGGCGCTCTATTTCATCTTGAAGTAACTTCGGGACAAGCTAGACAGTGCTAGGCAAACCTGGGATGTGGCCTCTGCATCTCAGCACGAATCGGTTACTTCGGCATATCAGGATTGCCGTAGCGCCCAACACGGCCTCCATGGTGCTTCCTAAACTGAATCCCATGCAGATAACACCGGAGTCCGCGACGGCAGTCACCGCAGAGCTTTGCGACCGTGCGCTCTGCGGAATATCCGCGCCACATCGGCCATGGCAACCCAGACAGCGCTGAAAGGTGCAAGTGCACGCGCTCACAACCTGGCGTCAACGCCTAACGAACTATCTGTGGAAATCACTGATCGCGCCAGTCATCAATTTCATCGTGATCTTCCATATTGCTGCACCAACCAAGGAGTCGTAAAACGATGGCTACAGAAAAGGGCTACACCTGCATCGACGGCGACCGTCTCGACACCGAAACCGCCTATCGGCTTTTGGTCGGCTGCGTCGTTCCCCGGCCCGTGGCCTGGATCACCTCCGTCAACGGTGACGGCCTGGTGAATGCCGCGCCCTTCAGTTCCTACAACTACGTGGCCACCAGTCCACCCATGCTTGCGGTGAACATCGCAACTCGACCCGGCAGCGGTCTGACCAAGGACACGGCCCGAAACATCGCCCTCACACGCGAGTTTGTAGTCAATGTGGCAACCGAGCACGACATGGAGCTGATGCACCTCAGCGCGCAGGAGTTCGGGCCCGAGGTGAGTGAACCCGAAGCCCTGGGCATCGCACTTTTGTCCAGCCACCATGTGCGAGCACCGCGCATCGCCAGTTCACCGGTGCAGATGGAATGTCGACTCGACCAGATCATCACCTTGGGCAGGGGCATCAATACGCTTTACATCGGAGAGGTGGTGGCCTTTCACCTGGCAGACACGATCTATGACGGCAAGCGGGTCGACTCCGTCGCGATGCGGCCTGTAGCCCGTCTGGGTGGTCCGCTCTACGGCGGACTGGGCGAGATCTATCACCGCCCTATGCTGCAACGCCCCCCCGGAGGCGAAGGCTGGGCTGGTAGCCGAAAAACATCAAAAGACTGATTTCCCACAAGCACACAAACTGGAAATACCCATGTTCAAAAAATTAAGCAATACACGTCGCACTTTCGTTATTTTGGGTGCACTTTTTTCATTGCAGTTAGCCCACGCACAGTCAGCGTTTCCTGAACGCCCGATCACGCTGGTACACCCTTACGCGGCCGGTGGTCCGGCCGACACTATGGCCCGCGCACTTGCCAAACAATTGGAATCCCGGCTAAAGCAGCCTGTCATCGTCGAGGCAAAGGCAGGCGGTGCAGCCACCATTGGCACGGGCCACGTCGCGAGGTCCAAACCCGACGGCCACACTTTGCTTCTTGGCACGTCGGCCGGCCACGTGGTGACGCCACTCATGCAGAGAATTCCCTACGACGGGATTGAAGACTTTTCCTTCGTCGCCGTGGTCGCCAACCAGCCGAACGTTCTGGTCGCGCACCCATTGCTGGGCGTAGATAAGTTGCAAGACCTGGTTGCTCTCGCACGCAAACAACCTGGCACCTTGAACTACGCATCCGCGGGTACGGGTGGAGCCACGCACCTAGGTGCCGAGGCTTTCGCTCAGGCGGCTCAGATCAAGATCACGCATATTCCATACGGCGGCGCTGCGCCTGCGCTGAAAGATCTGCTGGGTGGGCAGGTGCAACTGGGCATGCTCAACCTAGCTGCCACCAAGGCCTTCATCGTCGATGGCAGACTCAAGGCCTTGGCCTATGGTGGAGCCAAGGCCTCGCCGCTAATCCCCCTTGTGCCCACGTTCTCTCAGGTTGGCTACCCCAATACAGCAACATCCACTTGGTATACCCTAGCCGCCCCTAAGGGAACCCCTGCTGAAGTGATAGATGCTCTGCACAAGGCCGTGGCGGACGCCAGAAAAGACCCAGCTTACCTGGCAATTCTGGATAGCATGGGTACCGAGCAGATGGAACTTTCTCCGGCAGAAACCACCGCCTTTGTGAAACAGGACAAAGCTGCCATGACAACCCTGCTGACCCACTTGAATCTGCTTGCCAAATAAGGGATTTACTTGAATCGATGGAAGTGACTTGCGTGAGTCCGCATCTCAGGATTGCTTCGCAACCTGTAGCGCTAGGGCGCGATGCGGCCTAAAGTCGAGTTGAATCTCATAGACACATTCCCATGCACATGAACACCGCCACCGGCCCCTTGTCTCACGTGAAGGTTCTGGACCTCAGTCGCATCCTGGCAGCGCCTTGGGCCGCCCAGGTTCTCGCTGACCTGGGTGCCGACGTCATCAAGGTCGAGCGCCCTGGTGCAGGTGATGACACGCGATCCTGGGGACCTCCCTTCCTCAAGGGTGCCGATGGGCAGAACACCCAGGAAGCGGGCTACTACCTCGCCGTGAACCGTGGCAAACGCTCCATAACCCTGAGTCTGGACAAACCAGAGGCCCAGCGCATCGTGCGCGAGTTGGCCCTGAAAGCCGACATCGTGCTGGAGAACTACAAGGCCGGCACACTGGCGCGCTATGGGCTAGACGAGGCTTCTCTGCGCCAGCTCAACCCGCGCCTAATCTACTGCTCGGTCACTGGTTTCGGGCAAACAGGCCCGCGCCGTGATCAGCCAGCCTATGACTTCTTGATTCAAGCCATGGGTGGCATGATGAGCGTCACCGGAGAAAAAGACAGCAAACCGGGTGGTGGTCCTCAGAAGGTCGGAATTCCGATTGTCGACTTGATGACCGGTATGTACACCGCCGTTGCGGTGCTGGCCGCGCTGGCCCGCCGCAACGAGACAGGCGTGGGCGACTATATCGACATCAGCATGCTGGACGTACAGGTGGCCACCCTGTCCAACCAGGCCATGAACTACCTCGTGTCGGGGAAGGTGCCGGCTCGTAACGGCAACGCGCACCCCAACATACAGCCCCAGGACGTGTACAGCTGCGCAGACGGGGACATGATACTGGTGGTCGGTAACGACGGCCAATTTGCCAAACTCTGCGAGGTACTCGGGCAAAAAGAGTGGCTCCGGGACGAACGGTTTGCCACCAACGCGCAGAGGGTTCGAAACATCGTCGAACTGTCGGCGATGTTGCGCAGGGCCTTCGGACAACGGCAGCGCGACGAAATGATCCAGGCACTGGACGAAGCCGGCGTACCCTGCGGTGCCATCAACAACGTGGCCGAGGTTTTCAAGGATCCCCAGGTGGTGGCACGTGGCATGCTAAAACATGTGCCTCACCCCAGTGGGGTGGAGGTTCCACAGGTGGCCAGCCCGATGCGGTTTGGCAACACCCCACCGCAATCGCTGTCGCCACCGCCACTGCTGGGTCAGCACACTGTGGCCATCCTGTCAGAGCTGGGTTATGGTCCCACCGACATTGAAGCCTTGCAGGCGGCAGGGGTGTTGTAATGATGCAGCTCCACTGGTCACCCAAATCGCCCTACGTGCGCAAGGTCATGGTGTGCGCGAACGAACTCGACCTGTTACCCCAATTGCAGCTGGTACGTTCGGTAGCAGCCATGCTCAAACCCAACGAGCGCCTGATGCAGGACAACCCCTTATCCAAAATTCCAACACTGGTGCTAGACAACGGTTTCACCTTGTTCGACTCAGCTGTGATCTGCGAGTATCTGGACGACTTGGCACAAGGCTCCCTGTTTCCCAAGAAAGATGCCTTCCGCTGGCAGGCGCAACGCTGGCAAGCCTTTGGCAACGGACTGCTGGACGCACTCATCCTCTGGCGTAACGAACGTGAGCGCGAAACACCGCTGCAGCCGCTGCTGGACGCCTTCGCACACAAAGTTGAGGCCAGCCTGCACCAGCTGGACGCCGAAGCGGAGTCCCTTACCAATACGCCCCTGTCCATCGGACACATCACTATCGGCTGCGCACTGGGCTATATCGACTACCGTTTCGACAGCCTGGGATGGCGTGCCACCGCTCCCCAGCTGGCCTCTTGGCACCAGGTGTTGTGCCAACGTCCATCCTTCCAAGCGACGGAGCCCATCGATGGCTGAACGTGATGCGCCCCGGGAGACAACAACATCAGAAGTTGTCTGTAGCCGTCACGGTCCAGTGGGGTTGGTTAGCATTTGCAGACCGGAGCGTCGCAACGCGCTGAACCTGCGCGTCAAGCACGCCATCGTCGAACATGTGCGGAGCCTGGCGTCAGACGAATCCGTACGCGCGGTCGTCATCACAGGATCGGGTGGATACTTTGTGGCAGGCACCGACATCGCCGAAATGTCGCACATGTCGCCCACCGACCATGTACTGGGCGCCACGGACGAGGTATTCCATGTCATTCGGCGCTCGTCCAAACCCGTCATCGCTGCGGTCGAAGGCTACGCGCTGGGTGGAGGCTGTGAACTTGCTTTGGCCTGTGACATCGTCATTGCAGCCGAGGACGCCCGTTTCGGGCAGCCAGAGATCCGCGTCGGCATCATGCCCGGCGCGGGTGGCACCCAGCACCTGCTGCGCGCCGCCGGCCGCTACAAGACGTTGCTGTGGTCATTGACAGGCGACATGATCCCGGCGCGCGAGGCTCATTTGGCCAACCTCGTCAGCGAGCTGGTACCCAAGGGAGAGGCACTCTCACGGGCCATGGCAATTGCCGAGCAGATAGCGGGCATGCCACCGTTGGCAGTGCAGTCCATTCGCGACGCTGTGCGATGGGGCGGTGACGCGCCCATGGAATCAGCTCTGGCTCTCGAACGCCGCTTGTTTGAGCGCCTTTTCGACAGCCAGGACCAGAAAGAAGGCATGCGCGCCTTTCTGGAGAAGCGTACTCCTGTGTACCGGGGCCGGTGAACGGCGACTCAGCGCCGACGTTCAGTCATACAGATTTGCCGGGTTGATCTCTAGGATCTGATGCACCAAAACTTCGCTGCCAGTCCACGCCTTAAAAGTGGCAAGCAATGAAGCGGTGTCGGGATCGGGATGAACACGCAGATGAGGCCAGTCGCTGCCCCAGATCAACCGCTCCGGATGGGCTCGTTGCAGCGCTTGTTGAAATGTGCGACCCAGGTCGAAGTCTGGCACACCCAACAGGTTGCGATAGGCACACAGCTTGACCCATGCCCGACCACTCTCGACCAGTGATAGCAGGGATCGAAAGCCCGCTGCATCCACACCTGCGTGCACATCAAAGCCGCCCATGTGGTCGATTACCACAGGGACCGGCAAGGCACTCAAGACACTGGCGATGTCGGGCAACACCTGGCAATCGGTCCACAACTCCGCGTGCAACCCAGCATTGGCCAGTTTCGGTGCGAGCGCGATCAGATCCGCTATTGAGGCACTGCCAGCAAAGTTGGCGCCAGCGCCACTGCGGTGG
>JBEEJZ010000034.1:0-18162 GCA_041168905.1 Pseudomonadota bacterium
CGTTGAGGTAGCGCTCACGATCTGCCAGATCTGCATGAGTCAACAGCACCTGCGCGCTACCCAGTCCGTTTTCGCGGAGCTTGCTTTCATACATCTGGGCCAGACCCATCTGCCCCACAGCCGCAGCGGCCTGCAACTCGTGTACGGCCTGGGGACGCGTGCTCCAGCCCAGGCGCTTCATGCCCTCCGCAATGGCGCCACTGGACACCATAATGACTTCCCGCGCATGGGAAACACCATCGCCTCGCACCAGAACAGCCAACTGACGACACCATTCGCCTATGGCCGCCTCATCCAGGCCACGGCCTTCATTGGTGACCAGGCTGGAGCCCACCTTCACGACGATACGTTTGGCGTCCTTCATGGCGCCGGAGTGTTGTTGCAAGGACATCTGACGGGTGTCTCGGGGAATGCCTGCCAACCATAAGGTTAGCGGCCAGTGTGTCTCAAATCGGGTTCAGGACTCTGGTGCGAAACGCGGATCGATCGCCACAGGGGCTGATTCGGCAAGCTGCTGTGAAGCAACATGCTGGTAAATGGTCTTGATCAAATGCTCACAGCCTTCGCGGGTCAGCGCTGATATCTCAAACACCGGGCCTTTGAACTTGAGTTTTTTGACAAAGGCCTTGACCACATCAGCACGATCGTCGGCTGGCACCATGTCCAGCTTGTTCAGCACCAGCCAGCGAGGCTTCTCGAACAAGGCTTGATCGTACTTTTTAAGCTCGTTGACGATGGCTTTTGCCTGTGCCACCGTGTCGACGTTTTCGTCAAACGGGGCCATATCGATTACATGCAAAAGCAAACGTGTGCGCTGCAAATGGCGTAGAAACAAATGACCCAGGCCAGCGCCCTCAGAGGCGCCCTCAATCAGACCGGGCAGGTCGGCCACCACAAAACTTTGCTCAGGCCCGACACGGACCACGCCCAAATTGGGGTGCAAGGTGGTGAAGGGATAGTCGGCAATGCGGGGGCGCGCATTTGAAATCGCCGAGATCAGGGTGGACTTCCCGGCATTGGGCATACCCAGCAAGCCCACATCCGCTAAGACCTTCAATTCCAGCTTGAGCTCACGCTTCTCACCGGGCCAGCCGGGTGTTTTTTGACGTGGAGCACGGTTGATGGCGCTTTTAAAACGCATGTTGCCAAAGCCGCCGTCACCGCCCTTGGCTATCGTGATGACCTCGCCAGCCTTCAACAGCTCAAACAGCACCTCTCCCGTCTGCGCATCACTGATGATCGTGCCCACAGGCATCTTGAGAGTGATGTCGTCGCCAGCGGCGCCAAACATATCTGAACCCATACCGTGCTCACCTCGCTTGGCATCATGCCGACGCGAAAAGCGGTAATCCACCAGAGTGTTGAGATTGGGGTCAGCCACGGCAAACACGTGGCCACCACGTCCACCGTCACCTCCGTTCGGACCACCAAACTCTTTGTATTTTTCATGTCGGAACGAGACACAGCCGTTCCCGCCGTCGCCAGCGGCGACATCAATATAGGCTTCGTCAACGAACTTCATGATTTTCAGGATTTATAAACGAAAAACCCCGCGCAGTGCGCAGGGTCTCATGCGGGAAGGTGGCTGGCCAATCAGGCTGCAGTCACGCTCACCGTGTGCTTGCTCAGTGCACCCTTGACGCCAAAGGACACGTGACCATCCACCAAGGCAAACAAGGAATGATCCTTGCCGATACCCACATTGGTGCCAGGGTGGAACTTGGTGCCGCGCTGACGCACGATGATGGAACCGGCAGTGATCAACTCACCACCGTAGGCTTTCACACCCAGCATTTTGGGCTTGGAATCACGTCCGTTGCGCGTTGAGCCGCCGCCTTTTTTCTGTGCCATGACTCTTGCTCCTTAGGCCTGGATAGCACCAATCAGCAGTTCAGTGTACTGCTGACGATGACCTTGACGTTTTTGGTAATGCTTACGACGGCGCATCTTGAAGATGCCAACCTTATCGTGTTTGCCATGTGCCAGCACCGTGACACTGACCGTTGCACCGGACACCAAGGGCGTGCCAACCTTCAAGTCTGCGCCGTTGCCGACTGCCAGAACCTGGTCGAACACAATCTCTTGGCCTACGTCCGCAGCAATCTGTTCTACTTTAATTTTTTCGCCAGCAGCAACACGATATTGCTTGCCGCCGGTTTTTATGACCGCGTACATGTGGACCTCATCAAATGAACTCTGGAATGAATTTTCACAGAGCCCGCGAGTATAGCAGCTGATCAAAAATATGCGCCGCCGCCCACGAAGGCCATCTGATGTGTAAGCAGGCGTTTCCTATAATTGGGCAACTTTCCTGGACCGCCACCGTGCAACAAACATCACCCAAGTCCGGCACCGCGCTGGGCATCATTGCCGATGACATGCGCGAGGTTGACCGCGTCATTGCACTTCGCCTAGATTCGAGTGTCCCACTGATAGGCACTGTCTCTCACTACATCATTTCTGCGGGTGGCAAGCGCTTGCGTCCGGCGTTGCTCTTGCTTTGTAGTGCTGCGCTGGGGCACCAGGGCGAACACCGGCACAGTCTGGCCTCGGTCGTGGAATTCATACATACCGCCACTTTGCTGCACGATGACGTGGTAGACGACTCAGCCCTGCGGCGCGGAAACGCCACGGCCAATGAGACGTTCGGGAATCCCGCCAGTGTGCTGGTTGGCGACTTTCTTTACTCGCGTGCTTTTCAAATGATGGTTGATGCGGGCAACATGCGCATCATGCAGGTTTTGGCAGACGCCACCAACGTGATTGCCGAGGGCGAGGTCCTGCAACTGATGAACATGCACAACGCGGACTTGGATGAAGCGGGTTACCTGCAGGTCATACGATCGAAAACGGCGAAGCTGTTTGAAGCCAGCGCCAGGGTGGGCGCCATTTTGGCCGGGGCGTCCGCAGTGCACGAAGAAGCCTGCGCCACTTATGGACAAGCCCTGGGCACCGCCTTCCAGGTCATCGATGACATTCTGGACTACGACGGAGATGTAGACGCCCTCGGCAAAAATCTAGGCGATGATCTGCGGGAGGGTAAAGCCACCCTGCCCTTGATAGCCGCCATGCAGCGCGGTACTGCCGAGCAAGCCGCCATCGTCCGCGCAGCCATCGAGCAAGGTGATCTGGACAAACTCCCGCAAGTCCTAAGCATCGTCAAACTAACCGGCGCCCTTGATTTTTCTCGTGCTGCTGCGCGCGACGAGGCACAGCGGGCTATCCAGGCCGCTCAGGCCTTGCCCAGCGGGACTTACACAGACTGTTTGATAGAATTAGCCTCTTCTTTGCTAGACCGCAGGCAGTAGTCACACAGACCAAATTGCCCGCAAATCGGGGTGTAGCTTAGCCTGGTAGAGCGCTACGTTCGGGACGTAGAGGCCGGAGGTTCGAATCCTCTCACCCCGACCAAAATGACGAGGGCTCATCGAAAGCCGCCTACGCTATGACCGCGTGATTGTCGTTTTACAGTCCACTCAAACAAGGCAGGCACAAGCAGCCATCACCTTGGGGTTTCTATACACTCACTGCCTGACGTCAATGTGGTCGCACCATGCATGACTCGTAGCTGCCCGGACGTCTTCACTGCATTCCAACGATTACTGTCTTGCCCATGATCGCCTCTGACAAAAAGCTCTCGGAATCTTCGCCGGTTGCCCTGCCTGGATTGGGGCGAGCATTGGTCCAGTCCGGGAAGCTGGGCCAAAAAGCCGCAGAGGAGATCTATCGTCGGGCATCCAGCCGTAAAACCAGCTTCATTGCAGAGCTCACGGGCTCAGGGGAGGTGTCCGCGCATGACCTCGCTCACATCGTGTCGGCGTCGTACTCGGTACCTTTGGTCGATCTGGACGCGCTTGACATTCAGCGCCTTCCCAAGGGCTTGCTCGACAACAAGATCTGCCTCGCATACCGGGTGGTCGTCCTCGGCAAACGCAATAACCGCCTCACCATTGCAGCTGCCGACCTGTCAGATCAAACGGCAGCCGAAAAAATCAAGTTTGCAACCCAGTTGGGCGTGGACTGGGTCATAGCTGAGTACGACAAGCTCCAAAAGCTGGTGGAAGCAGGAAGCACCACCGCCACCGAAGCTGTTGAAGACATCATCGGCGAGGAATTTGAGTTCGATGAGACCATTTCGACCGAGCTGACCGACGACGAGCAAACCGTCTCCACAGAAATCGACGACGCACCTGTCGTGAAGTTTCTGCACAAGATGCTGCTGGATGCCATTCATATGAAGGCATCGGACCTCCACTTTGAACCCTACGAGCACACCTACCGGGTACGCTTCCGCATCGACGGCGAGTTGCGTGAAATCTCCACTCCGCCGATTGCCATCAAGGAGAAGCTGGCGTCGCGCATCAAGGTAATTTCGCGGATGGACATCTCGGAAAAGCGTTTGCCTCAAGACGGCAAGATGAAGCTGAAGATTGGTCCCTCGCGGGTCATCGATTTTCGTGTGAGCACATTGCCCACCCTGTTTGGCGAAAAGATCGTGATCCGTATCCTGGATCCCGCAGCGGCAAAGCTAGGCATAGATATGCTTGGCTATGAGCCCGAAGAAAAAGAGCGGCTGCTGGCAGCCATTGGGCGCCCCTACGGCATGGTGCTGGTCACCGGGCCCACTGGCTCCGGCAAAACCGTATCTTTGTACACCTGTCTGAATTTGCTGAACCAGCCCGGCATCAACATCGCAACGGTGGAAGACCCTTCAGAAATCAACCTTCCGGGGATCAACCAGGTCAATGTGAACGAGAAAGCCGGTCTCACCTTCGCATCGGCGCTGCGCTCATTTTTGCGCCAGGATCCCGACATCATCATGGTGGGTGAGATTCGCGATCTTGAAACTGCGGATATTGCGATTAAGGCGGCACAAACCGGCCACCTAGTGCTGTCAACTTTGCACACGAACGACGCGCCGTCAACACTCACCCGCCTTCGGGACATGGGGGTGGCACCTTTCAACATCGCCTCCAGTGTGCTTCTTATCGTCGCCCAACGATTAGCGCGACGCCTATGCCCTCAATGCAAGGTACTTGCAGATCTTCCCAAGCAGTCTCTGGTCGATGCCGGGTTTCGACCTGAAGAACTGGATGGGTCGTGGAAGCCCTATCGGGCTGTCGGTTGCGCAGCATGCAACGGTGGCTACAAGGGCCGGGTGGGGATTTTTCAGGTGATGCCGATCAGCGAAGAAATTCAACGCATCATTCTGCGCGACGGCAGTGCTATGGACATTGCGGCGCAGTCGCTGCGCGAAGGCATCAGGTCCTTGCGAGATTCCGGCCTGGGGAAGGTCAAGCAAGGGCTGACCTCGGTAGAAGAGGTCCTGGCCGTGACCAACATCTAATGAGACAGAGGCAAATCGCACATGGCAACCGCTAAGTCTGCAAGCAGCAAAGAACTGGTTTTCGACTGGGAAGGCAAGGATCGCAGCGGGAAACAGGTGCGTGGCGAAATTCGTGGCGCTGGGGAGAACCAGGTTCAATCCGCCTTACGACGTCAGGGCATCACAGGCATCAAGCTGAAAAAGCGGCGCATGAGTGCCGGCAGCTCTATCAAGCCCAAAGACCTTGCCATCTTCACGCGTCAACTTGCCACGATGATGAAGGCAGGCGTACCGCTGCTACAGGCCTTCGACATTGTCGGACGCGGCAACCCCAACCCGCGTGTAACCAAACTGCTCAACGACATACGCACGGACGTGGAGACAGGCACCTCGTTGAGCGTTGCATTTCGCAAATATCCGCTCTATTTTGACAATCTGTATTGCAACTTAGTCGAGGCTGGCGAGGCAGCGGGCATATTGGATCAATTGCTGGACCGGCTGGCTGTCTACATGGAGAAGACCGAGGCCATCAAGTCCAAAATCAAATCCGCGCTGATGTATCCCATTTCGGTGCTGGTCGTTGCCTTTGTGGTGGTGGCTGTGATCATGATTTTTGTGATTCCGGCCTTCAAGGAGGTATTCAGCAGCTTTGGCGCCGACTTACCAGCTCCCACACTCATGGTGATCGCGATGAGCGAGATCTTTGTCCAGTACTGGTGGCTCATTTTTGGCAGTATTGGTGGCGGCCTCTATTTCTTCATGCAAGCGTGGCAACGTAACGAGAAGGTACAAATGTTCATGGACCGCGTCATGCTGAAACTACCAGTGTTTGGCGTACTGGTCGAAAAATCCTGTATCGCCAGATGGACTCGCACACTGTCGACCATGTTTGCGGCGGGCGTGCCCCTGGTGGAGGCACTGGACTCTGTCGGAGGTGCAGCCGGCAACTCGGTCTATTCGGCCGCCACCGCCAAAATTCAGCAGGAAGTCTCGACCGGCACTGCTCTGACGGCCGCCATGACAAATGCACGCCTGTTTCCGTCCATGGTGCTGCAAATGTGCGCCATCGGCGAAGAATCTGGATCCATCGACCATATGCTGGGAAAAAGTGCCGACTTTTATGAATCCGAGGTGGATGACATGGTGGCCGGCATCTCCAGTCTGATGGAGCCCATCATCATCGTCATTTTGGGTTCCATCATCGGCGGCATCGTCGTGGCCATGTACCTGCCCATTTTCAAGCTAGGACAAGTGGTCTGATGATGAACGACCCTTTTCTGGATGCGCTATTGCTGGGTATCTTCGGCCTCTTGATCGGTAGTTTTCTCAATGTGGTGATCCATCGCTTGCCCAAGATGCTGGAGAGGCAGTGGAAATCCGAATGCGCAGAGATGGCTGGAACTGTCGTGGAAGACGGAAAAGTGTTCAACCTGCTGACCCCTCGTTCCCGCTGCCCTTCATGTGGCCACCAGATACGCTGGTTCGAGAATTTGCCGGTCTTGAGTTACGTTTTTTTGCGTGGCCAGTGCTCGGCGTGCGGCGTTTCGATCAGTTGGCGCTATCCCATGGTCGAACTGGCAACGGCCGGTCTGTTTGCATACTGCGGCTGGCGCTGGGGCGTCACGGCGTCGGCGGCTGCTTTTTGCCTGCTTTCAGCTGCTCTGCTGACTGCCGCCCTGATTGACTGGGACACCACCTTGCTGCCCGACGACATCACCCTGCCTCTGGTATGGCTCGGTTTGATGGCCTCCAGCCTGGGCTGGACCGGCACTGCGCTCACAGCAGGTCTGTGGGGTGCAGTTGTGGGTTATCTCACTTTGTGGCTGGTGTTCTGGGGCTTCAAATTTCTGACGGGGAAAGATGGCATGGGTTATGGCGACTTCAAGCTGCTGGCTGCGCTGGGAGCCTGGTTTGGCTGGACCGCCCTGATTCCAATACTCTTGATGTCTTCAGTGATCGGGGCCATCGTGGGCATCGCACTGAAATTCAGCAGCGGTCTGCGCGAGGGCGGGTACCTCCCGTTCGGCCCCTTCCTGGCGGGCGCAGGACTGACGGTCATGATCACTGGCCCGGATCGGATTTTGAATTTTGTCGGCCTTTGACTTTCCCTCCGACACTCTGTGCGTGGGCCTGACCGGTGGCATTGGTTCCGGCAAGAGCACGGTTGCAGGCATGCTTCACAAGCTCGGCGCGGCCATCATCGATTCAGACGCCATTTCACGCGAGTTGACGGCATGTGGCGGTGAGGCCATGGCCCACATAAGGTCTGAATTTGGCGCCTCGATGGTGCAGCCCGATGGCGCGCTCAACCGGCAGCTGATGCGCGAGCTGGTTTATGCCGACCCCAGTGCCCGACAGCGACTGGAAGCCATCATTCATCCCTTGGTCATGAGTGTCAGCATCGAACAAGCGCAGTCACACGTCCGGCGGGGCCTGAGGTGCCTGGTTTTTGACATTCCTTTGCTGGTGGAATCTGGCCATTGGCGACGGCGGCTCGATCGCATCCTGGTCATAGACTGTCGGCCCGACAGCCAGATCCAGCGTGTGTTTTCGCGCAGCGCCCTGGAAGTGGATGCCGTCAAAAAAATCATTGCTTCGCAGGCCAGTCGGCAACAGCGACTGCGTGCGGCAGATGACATCATCTTCAATGACAGCCTCAGTTTGACGGAATTGGAGTCGGAAGTGAGCGCGTTGGCAAGCACCTTCGGGCTATCATCAAGCCAGCCTTAGGCCTCTGGAATTTACCGCGTGATCCTGTACGAATATCCCTTTAATGAGCGCATCCGAACCTACCTACGCCTGGAGCATCTGTTCCGGCGCTTGGGCGTTCTGCTACCGCGGGAGCACCCGCTGGATCACCACCACGCGCTGGTCACGATGTTTGAGATCATCGAAGTCGCGGCTCGTGCAGATCTGAAGTCAGATGCCCTGAAAGACCTGGAAAAACAAAAAGGGATCCTCAATGCCTACCGCGGCAACCCGGCCATCGCGGAAAGTGTGCTGGATGGTGTCATCAATCAACTGGATGCCTGTTTCGAAGCGCTAAGCGGCCAGCATGGCAAGGCGGGCCAGTCGCTCACAGACAACGACTGGCTGATGAGCATACGCAGTCGTATCGCCATTCCGGGTGGCACCTGCGAATTTGATTTGCCCTCTTACTACGCCTGGCAGCACAAATCCGTCGAGATACGTCGCGCTGATCTCACACGTTGGACTGCACCGCTAGCGCCCCTGTCTGACGCCATTCGTTTGTTGTTAAAACTGCTGCGAGATGCCGGCGTGCCGCAGCGCGTCGTCGCACAGGCGGGGCAATTTCAACAAAATCTGCCGCAAGGGCGCACTTTTCAGCTGTTGCGTCTGGGCATAGATCCCCTACTCGGAGTGGTACCAGAAATCAGTGGCAACCGCATGATGGTCTCCATCCGCATGATGAAAAACGAGGGTGAAGAACGTTTGATCGCCAGCACAGAGGACCTGACTTTTGAAATGGCGCTGTGCTCATGACGGCGTCAACACCCACCGGTCACGCCCAAGGCCAGCGCACAGTGGTCTGCCCCACCTGTCGTGGTGACAGTGTGTACGGCCCCAGTAACCCCTACCGGCCGTTCTGCTGCGAACGATGCAAAAACAATGATTTGGGCGCCTGGGCCAGCGAACAATTCAGAATGCCCACACAAGCACCACCGGACGATCAGGCGTTTGGAGATCCCCGCATGCAGTGAGCGGGGACGGCAAGCTGGGGCGTTCTTAGCCCTGCGCGCACACGGGTGCCGAAAAACCCTGTTGCTCGGCAAACCAGTGCAGCACAGGCAAGGTGCCCGGCAATACTGGCTTGACCTGAACCGGCAGTTGCTCCCAGGAGTAACACTGGCTTTCGCGCATCTGTAGTTCACCCTTCCAGGCGTAAACCTTGCAAAAGTGCAGCCTCACCAGGGCGTGGGGATAGTCCACCAACTCAACCCGCCAGGGCTCCACGGTGCCGATCGTGATGCCAATCTCTTCCTGCAGCTCGCGGCGCAGAGCGGACTCTACGCTCTCGCCCACCTCCAGCTTGCCGCCAGGAAACTCCCAGTAGCCTTCATACGCTTTGCCTGCGGGCCGAGTGGTGAGCAAAAAGCGGCCGTCTGCATCAATCAGAATGCCCACCGCCACCTCGACGATTGCACGATCTTCGCCACCTTCACGGGGCAACAGGGCGTCCGCCACCAGCGTTTGCTGACCCATACCTCAGGCCACGCGCTTACCGGCAAAGTCCCGGGCAAATTGCCAGGCCACACGCCCGCTGCGTGAGCCGCGCTCCAGGGCCCAAATCAGCGCTTCTTGTCGTGCCTGGCCTATGGCGACATCATCCAGGCCCAAGGCCTGCAGCCACTGGGCAACAATTGCCAGATATTCGGCTTGTGAAAATGGATAAAAACTGACCCACAGGCCAAAGCGTTCGGACAGTGAAATCTTTTCTTCAACGCCCTCACCCGGGTGCACTTCACCATCTTCGGTGTGTGTGTAGCTCAGGTTTTCGGAGTGGTACTCGGGCAGGAGGTGGCGCCGGTTGCTGGTGGCATAGATCAGGACATTGGGCGATGAGGCCGCGACTGTGCCATCCAGAATGGACTTGAGGGCCTTGTAGCCAGCCTCCCCCTCGTCAAAGCTCAAATCGTCGCAGTAGACGATGAACTTTTCAGGCCTGTCGCCCACCACGTCCACGATATCGGGCAGGTCGACCAGATCGGCCTTGTCCACCTCGATCAGCCTTAAGCCCTGGCTGGCAAACTCATGCAGACAGGCTTTGATGAGCGATGACTTGCCGGTGCCGCGAGCGCCGGTCAGCAAAACGTTGTTGGCGGGTCGCCCTTGCACAAATTGCAGGGTGTTGAGTCGGATTTTTTCTTTTTGCTGATCAATCTCTTGCAGGTCCGACAGCTTCATCTGGGCAAGATGACGAACGGGCTCCAAAACGCCATGACCGCTGGAACGCTTGCGGTAACGAAAGGCATGCGATGCAGTCCAGTCTGGAGCTGTCAGCGCCTGAGGCAAGGCTGCCTCGATTCTGTCTATCAGACGCTCAGCGCGCTGAATAAGGTGTTCAAACGATGGTGTCATAAGGGGAGGTCGCCTCGGCTCGCAAGAGCCAGGCGACGAATGAATCAGGACCGGTAATCGGCGTTGATCGTGACGTAGTCGTGGCTGAAATCACAAGTCCAAACGGTGGTTGAGGCCTGGCCACGGCCCAACACCACACGCACCGTGATTTCGCTCTGCTTCATGACGCGCTGACCGTCTTCCTCACGGTACTGCGGATGCCGCCCCCCCTTCACGGCGACATGCACATCGTCTAAATACAGATCTATGCCTTCCTGGTCAAGGTCCTGAATGCCGGCATAACCTACAGCGGCCAAAATACGACCCAAGTTGGGGTCACTGGCATAAAAAGCGGTCTTGACCAGTGGTGAATGCGCGATGGCGTAAGCCACAAGGCGACATTCGTCGGTGTTGCGACCACCCTCGACATGCACCGAAATGAATTTGGTCGCGCCCTCCCCGTCACGGACTATGGCTTGTGCCAGTTGCCGGGCAACACCCATCATGGCGGCTTTCAGGGCCTGCCCTTGCGGGCTGTCCAGTGACTCGATGACGGCGTGCTGGGCCTGATTGCTGGCAATTACAACAAAGGAGTCATTGGTGGATGTGTCGCCATCGACCGTCACGCAATTGAAAGACCCATCCGCCAGCTCACGGGCGAGTTGCTCAACCACAGCCTGGCTCACGCAAGCGTCGGTGGCCAGATAGCCCAGCATGGTGGCCATGTTTGGCCTGATCATGCCCGCACCTTTGCTGATGCCGGTGATGCTGACCGTGGTGCCGCCCAGATTGACTTCAGCGCTAAACGCCTTGGGCAAGGTGTCTGTGGTCATGATGCCTTGCGCCGCTGCCAACCAGTTGTCAGGCCCTACAGCAGCCAGGGCAGCATCCAGGCCATCAATAATGCGTTCAGACGGCAGGGGCTCCATGATCACGCCCGTAGAGAAGGGCAGGATCTGTTCAGGCTCGATGTTCAGTTTGTCGGCCAAGGCCTTGCACGTGCTTTGGGCGCGCGCCAAACCGTCCGCCCCCGTACCCGCGTTGGCGTTGCCTGTGTTGATCAACATGGCACGCACACCCTGGCCACTGGCAAGATGCTGGCGGCACAGCTGCACGGGCGCGGCGCAAAAACGATTCTGGGTGAAGACACCCGCCACACTTGCGCCCGGGCTGATCAACACAACCGTCAGGTCTTTGCGGTTGGCTTTGCGGATGCCTGCTTCGGCAACGCCGATGCTCACGCCGGCAATGGGGCGGAGGTCTGAGGCGAGAGGGGTGCTTAAGTTGACGGCCATGGTGATGATCAGGCGAGTTTGCCGTGGCAATGTTTGTATTTCTTACCGCTGCCACAAGGGCAGGCATCATTGCGACCCACCCGCGCATACTGGCTGGCAGGATCTTGTTGCGCGGACGCGTTTTGGCCTTGCGCAGTGGTCTGAACTTCCCCAGTTTCTGTGGGGCCTGAGTAGGTGACGTTGGCAATGTGTTCTGCGCGCTGCTCCATGTCCTGGGCAGCCTGGTCAATCTGCTCGTTCGATTGGATGCGCACCGTCATCAGCGTTTTGGTCACTTCATTCTTGACCGAGTCGAGCAACTGGCCAAACAACTCAAAGGCTTCGCGCTTGTATTCCTGCTTGGGCTGCTTTTGCGCGTAGCCGCGCAAGTGGATGCCCTGGCGCAAATAGTCCAGGGAACTGAGGTGTTCACGCCAATGCGTGTCTATGCTTTGCAACAACACCATGCGCTCGAACTGGGTGAAGTTTTCGCTGCCGACCAAGGCGACTTTGGCATCGAACACTGCATTGGCCGCGCTACAGACCTGCTCCACCAACTCCTCGTCAGTGACAGCCTCTGAGGCCTGAACGTGCGCTTGCAAGGGCACTTGCACCTGCCATTCATCCGCCAGGACACGCTCCAGCGCAGCCAGCTCCCACTGTTCTTCCACAGATTGAGCCGGGACGTATTGACGAACAAGATCCGTGAAACAGCCCTCGCGCAAAGACGCGATCTGGGCACTCAGGTCCTGAGCATCCAGAATGTCATTTCTCTGGCTGTAAATCACCTTGCGCTGGTCGTTGGCAACATCGTCGTATTCCAGCAATTGCTTGCGCATGTCGAAGTTACGCGCCTCGACCTTGCGTTGGGCACTTTCAATGCTGCGGGTGACGATACCCGCCTCAATGGCTTCACCCTCTGGCATCTTGAGGCGGTCCATGATGGCCCGCACACGATCCCCGGCGAAGATGCGCATCAGAGCATCGTCCAGGCTCAAGTAGAAACGCGAAGAACCTGGGTCGCCCTGACGCCCCGAGCGACCGCGCAATTGGTTGTCGATGCGGCGTGACTCGTGTCGTTCAGTGGCGATGATGCGCAATCCGCCCAGCGACTTGACGTGCTCGTGGTCTTTTTTCCAGGTCTCGCGGACCTGCGCCAGTTGCACCTGTTTTTCGGCATCGTTCAGCTCGGCATTGTTTTCAACCGCCAACAGTGCCTTCTCGATGTTGCCACCCAGCACGATGTCGGTGCCGCGACCCGCCATATTGGTGGCAATCGTGATCATCTTGGCCCGCCCAGCCTGGGCAACAATGTCCGCCTCACGGGCATGCTGTTTGGCGTTGAGCACCTGATGCGGCAATTGAGCCTGTTCAAGCAACTGTGCAATGATTTCGGAGTTCTCGATCGATGTGGTGCCCACCAGCACAGGTTGCCCGCGCTCATGGCACTCGCGGATGTCGCTGATGGCCGCCTCGTATTTCTCTCGTGTGGTCTTGTACACACGATCCAGCTGGTCATCCCGGCGACTTGGGCGATTCGGTGGCATAACCACCGTTTCAAGACCGTAGATTTCCTGAAACTCGTAGGCCTCGGTGTCCGCAGTACCGGTCATACCGGCCAACTTGCCGTACAACCTGAAATAGTTCTGGAAAGTGATGGATGCCAGCGTCTGATTTTCTGGTTGTACCGCCACACCCTCCTTGGTTTCCACGGCCTGATGCAAACCATCGCTCCAGCGACGCCCGGACATCAGGCGTCCGGTGAATTCATCAACAATGACGATTTCACCTTCCTGAACCACGTAGTGCTGATCACGGTGATACAGGTGATTGGCCCTCAATGCGGCATACAGATGATGCATCAAGGTGATGTTGGCAGGGTCATACAAAGAAGCCCCCTGCGGCAACAGACCTAGCTCAGTCAGTATGCGCTCTGCATTTTCGTGACCTTGCTCCGTCAGGAACACCTGATGGCTCTTTTCATCGACCGTGAAATCACCGGGTTTGGTAACCCCCTCCCCCGTGCGGGGATCTGCTTCACCTTCCTGCCTGACCAGCAGAGGTACCGCGCGGTTGATCGCCACATAGAGGCTGGTATGGTCTTCCGCCTGGCCACTGATGATCAGCGGCGTGCGGGCCTCGTCAATCAGAATGGAATCCACCTCGTCAACAATGGCGTAGTTCAAACCGCGCTGCACCCGATCCACCACTTCGTAGACCATGTTGTCACGCAGATAGTCAAAACCAAACTCGTTGTTGGTCCCGTAGGTGATATCCGCTCCGTAAGCCGCTTTTTTTTCCTCACGGGACATTTGCGGCAAATTAATGCCAACCGTCAGTCCTAAAAAGTTGTAAAGCTTGCCCATCCACTGGGCATCTCGATTGGCCAGGTAATCATTCACCGTCACAACGTGCACACCCTTACCGGACAGCGCATTGAGGTACACGGGCAAGGTGGCGGTCAGGGTTTTACCCTCGCCGGTCCCCATCTCGGATATCTTGCCGTGGTGCAAAGACATGCCGCCCAGCATCTGAACATCAAAGTGGCGCATCTTCATGACGCGTTTGGAAGCTTCACGCACCACGGCGAAGGCCTCTGGCAATAACTCGTCTAAAGAAGTCCCTTGGCTCACGCGCTGCTTGAACTCATCGGTCTTCAGCCTCAAGGCCTCATCAGACATCTTTTCCAGGCCGGATTCCAGGGCGTTGATGCGGGCAACCACATTGCGATACTGCTTGAGCAGCCTGTCGTTGCGACTGCCGAAGATTTTGGTGAGCAAATTAAAAGCCATGAACGCGCATCCGGCTGGCTACCTGATCAGGTGGGCCAGCCGGATTTCCTTTTTCTAAAGAGTGGAAAGTGCAGAAACAACCGTGAGAGTTGTCCCGCCAGGACAATACGCCACCGTTGCATGCAGCGGATTGATTTTAGCCACCCGCCCTGGGTCATGCCCGAGGCTTGGTTTGATCAGCGTACGCTCCCTCAGTGCCGCGCGGAGCTGGCATCTTTGCCGCCCCGCCCTCTCCCCACATTTGTCTGCGCCATATTCAGACGACTTCCTGCTCTCAGGAAAATCTGGGGGTCCTGTGGGACACCCTGCACCAGCACCTCAAAGTGCAAATGGGGGCCAGTAGATCGCCCAGAATTGCCTACGTCGGCAATATGTTGTCCACGCTTGATGAAGTCCCCTTTTTTTACATGAGCCCTGGATGCGTGGGCGTAACGCGTCACCAGCTGATTGCCATGATCAATCTCCAAAACATTGCCATAGGCTGGATGGAATTCTTGCGTCAATACAATGCCGCCGGCAGCAGCCAGTATCGGTTCGCCGGTGTCCGCGACGAAGTCCAGGCCGGTGTGGAGTGCTGCACCGCCAGTGATGGGATCGGTCCGCCAGCCGAAGGAAGAACCTATCTCAGTATTTTTCACGGGCGCGGAGGTGGGCATCATCAAGGCGCCCACCTTCTTTTCGAACAACCGCGACTCCATCACGGTCATCAGCTCGGTTCGCTGATCCGTCAATAGAGCCAGATCGGCCAGCGTGGCCTGCAGCTCTTCCATGCTCAGGCTGCGCCCCGTCACCAAGGCGCCTCCCTGCCCTGGCTTTTTTGCGACGGAGGGCTGATTCACCCCGGCAAGGCTGGAAACCCGCTCGCCCAAAGATTCCAGCTGATTCATTTTTGCCTGCATCTCGCCCAGTTTTTTAGCCATGACATCCAGGTTCTCGCGCAGATAGCGGTCTCGCTGGGCAAACTCATCCTTGACCACAAACCGTAAAAATGCGCCGACGACCGGCCATCCTTCACGTGCACCCTTCAAGAACACGAGGTGATACAGGCCCGCAGACACCAGCATCAAAACAAGTGATAGCAACACACCAAAGGCGGCGAGTTTTATCCCGCTCAATTGGACGGCCCTGCTTCGGGCTAACCAGGCGTCCGTGATAATCAATTGCATGTCCCAAGGCCCTCAAATATCTGCCGACACGATACGGCGTCGCTACTCGGTTTCAATCCTGCAAGCCACTCAGGATTCACCTCAGTTGGCTAGACTGACCATGCTCACAATGGACTCCAGCGCACGACTCAAGGCAATTGAGAGCCTCATCCCATTTCACCTGCGGCCCGCCATTAAAGCAGGTCCTATCGATGGTGATAACTGGTGTTTACTCGTAGACAGTAACGCAGCAGCCGCCAAACTCAGGCAAATGCTGCCGTCGCTGCTGGCTTGTCTAAGAACAAAAGGCTGGGAGATTGACGGCATCCGACTGAAGGTGCAAACCTCCAGAGTTACCAGTCGCTAACGTCGACTAACACATGTGTTTAAAGTGGTGCCGATTGTCGGAATCGAACTGACGACCTACCGCTTACAAGGCGGTTGCTCTACCAACTGAGCTAAATCGGCACTTTCTGAATTTTAACGGATGACACAGCTGATTTTTGTCAGCCACTCATTTGTGATGAGCAAACGCTTACTTCACCCGTGTAAGTGATGGCCGTGGACCGGGCCGGGACGGCTCCTCAGTGACAGCCACGTCGCTTTTCTCCGCATTGTCTGAGGCCTGGACTTGCTTCAGTTTGGCCTCACCGTCGCGCCTCTGGTGGAGCTGCTCCAGGCGGCTTCCTGGCAAAACAAGGTTGTGATCGCCACCTGTTTCAGGGTTCGGCAGTGGAAAGGCCATACCCTGCCCATTCTCACGGGCATAGATAGCCATCACGTTGTTGATCGGTACCATGATTTCCCTGGGTGTGCCAGAGAAGCGCGCCTTGAACTCGATGAATTCATTGCCTAGCTTCAAAGATCCCGTCGCATCAAAACTGATGTTCAGGACGATCTCTCCGTTTTTCACAAACTCCTGGGGTACGCGCACGGAACTGTCTACGCGTACCGCGATGTATGGCGTGTAGCCGTTCTCCGTGCACCACTCGTACAAGGCGCGAATCAGGTAGGGACGCGTAGACGGGCTCGATGTTCGGTCAGTCATGTTGGCACCCCTGCAATTTATTTGCGCATGACTTTCTCGGAAGGTGTCAGCGCTTCAATGTAAGCAGGGCGGGAAAAAATGCGCTCGGCATACTTCAACAGTGGCGCTGCATTCTTGCTGAGATCGATGCCGTAGTAGTCCAGGCGCCAGAGCAAAGGTGCGATCGCCACGTCGAGCATGGAGAACCCATCGCCCAACATGTACTTGTTTTTCAAAAAGATCGGAGCTAGCTGGGTCAATCGATCACGAATCTGGGCGCGAGCCTTTTCGAGGATCTTCTCATTGCTCTTGGTGGTGCGGGACTCCAGGGTCGAGACATGCACAAAGAGCTCTTTCTCGAAATTCAACAAAAACAGGCGGACACGGGCCCGATCAACTGGGTCACCTGGCATCAGTTGCGGATGCGGGAAGCGCTCGTCGATGTACTCGTTGATGATATTGGACTCATAAAGAATCAAGTCACGCTCAACCAGGATAGGTACCTGACCGTAAGGATTCATCACGCTGATATCTTCAGGCTTGTTGTAGAGGTCTACGTCCCGAATTTCAAAATCCATGCCCTTTTCAAAAAGAACAAAGCGGCAGCGGTGCGAATATGGGCAGGTAGTACCCGAGTACAAGACCATCATGAGGTAGGGCTCCTAAAAATCAAAAGAGTGGGTTGCTCTGCAGACCCACTCTGAATATCACCATCGGCACCGGAGTTTTACTCCGTTCCTAAAGTGAACCTTATTTAACGTCTTTCCAGTAAGCCGCGTTTAGACGCCAGGCAAAGACTGTGAAGATAGACAAGAAAATCAGTACCCAAACGCCGATACGAACCCGGGTATTCTGCGATGGCTCACCCATCCACTGGAGATATCCCACGAGGTCCCCGATGGCTTGGTCATACTGCAGGGGAGTCATGGTGCCAGGTGTGAGTTGCTTCCAGCCCTTAAACACCTTGGTTTCGTGACCGTGCTCTTCCATCACGTCATACACTGGCTCGCGCTTGCCTTGCAGTTCCCACAGGACATGAGGCATGCCGACACTTGGAAACACCAGGTTGTTCCAACCCGTCGCCTTGGAATCATCTGCATAGTAGGTACGCAAATAGGTGTAGAGGTAGTCAGCACCACTGCCCTGCCCACCTGAGGCGCGGGAGCGCGCGATCACAGTCAAATCCGGAGGATTAGCACCGAACCACTCCTTGGCTTGCCTGGGATCGATCGCAGCTTTCATGGTCTCACCCACCTTATCAGTGGTGAACAATAGGTTGTCCTTGATCTGCTGATCAGTCAAACCAATATCTTTCAAGCGATTGAAACGCATGAATGCTGCCGAATGACAGTTCAGGCAGTAATTGACAAACAGCTTCGCGCCGTTTTGCAGAGACACCATGTCGTTGGTCTTGTTGGGCGCCTTGTCCCAAGTAATTCCACCGGTATTTGCGTTAGCACCACTGATCAGACCGACTGCCAGCAGCAGCCCAACAATCATTTTCTTCATTTTGAATAGT
>JBEEJZ010000035.1:0-2786 GCA_041168905.1 Pseudomonadota bacterium
GAATACCACGCGACGATTCTTCAGGATGCTCGAGCTTCGATACTGTTCTTTGATCTCGGCAGGCTGCTTCCAGGAAGCCTTCTTTACTTCATCCACCCAGGACTTCAGTGGCTGCTCTACGTCCGGGTATTTCTCCCAGAAGGTGCGAAGAAACTTCACAGCAACGATGTGCATGAAGTCATTCTAGTCCCAATTTGGGATAATGATTGAAGAGCAAGTAGTTGAAATCCCCCGCTGCAGGTGTTTCATGTGAATGCCAGCAACGCCAGTTTGTCGGGACTGCTTGAAGGGTCCCGACGCTGCCAGACATCAAATCATTCCCACTCGATCGTCGCCGGTGGTTTCGAGCTCACGTCGTAGGCAACGCGGTTGATGCCGCGCACCTCGTTGATGATGCGGCCAGAGACCTTTTTCAGCAGCGCATAGGGCAGCTCGGCCCAGTCCGCAGTCATGAAATCGCTGGTTTGCACGGCACGCAGGGCCACCACATACTCGTAAGTGCGACCGTCGCCCATTACACCCACGCTCTTGACCGGCAAAAACACCGTGAAGGCCTGGCTGGTCAGGTCGTACCAGCTCTTGCCGCTGGCAGGATCAATGAAATTGCGCAGTTCTTCGATGAAGATGGCATCGGCGCGGCGCAACAGGTCGGCGTAATCCTTTTTGACTTCGCCCAGGATGCGCACGCCCAAGCCTGGGCCCGGGAAGGGGTGTCGATACACCATCTCGCGCGGCAAGCCCAAAGCCACGCCAAGTTCGCGCACTTCGTCCTTGAACAAGTCACGCAGCGGCTCCAGCAATTTAAGACCCAGCTGCTCGGGCAAGCCACCCACGTTGTGGTGGCTCTTGATGGTGACCGCTTTTTTACTCTTGGCACCGCCGCTTTCGATCACGTCTGGGTAGATCGTGCCCTGAGCCAGGAAGGTAGCCCCTTTGTGGCCACCATCGCCGGCCTTCAGCTTGGCGGCTTCCTGCTTGAACACAGTCACAAACTCGGCACCGATGATCTTGCGTTTGGCCTCAGGGTCGCTCACGCCAGCCAACTTGCCCAGGAAAAGATCACTGGCGTCGACCCGAATGACTCGGGCGTGCAGCTGCCCTTCAAACATGGCCATGACCATGTCGCCTTCGTTCAGGCGCAAGAGACCGTGGTCAACAAACACGCAGGTCAACTGGTCCCCGATGGCGCGGTGGATCAGTGCAGCTGCTACCGATGAATCAACCCCACCCGACAAGCCCAGGATGACCTCTTCGTCACCGACCTGAGCGCGGATTTTTTCGATGGCTTCGGAGATGTAGTCGCCCATGATCCAGTCGGGGCGGGTGGCGCAGATGTCCAGTACGAAGCGGCGCAACATAGCGACACCCTGGCGGGTGTGGGTGACTTCCGGATGAAACTGAACAGCATAGAAACGGCGTTCCTCATCGGCCATGCCGGCAATCGGGCAGGCCTCGTTGCTGGCCATGAGCTTGAAGCCGGGAGGCATCTCAGTGACTTTGTCGCCATGGCTCATCCAGACATCCAGCAAGCCGTGGCCTTCGGCGTTCACGCCATCCTGAATGCCGTCAAACAAACGCGTGTGACCACGAGCCCTAATCTGGGCAAAGCCGAATTCCCGGGTCTTGCCGGCCTCGACCTTGCCACCGAGCTGCTGCGCCATGGTCTGCATGCCGTAGCAGATGCCCAATACTGGCACACCGAGCTCAAACACCGCCTGCGGTGCTTTGTCGGTGCTGTCCTCATACACGCTGGCATGGCTGCCTGACAGGATCACGCCTTTCAGGTTGCCGTCGCTCGCATATTCACGCATCCACTCGTCGCTCACATCACACGGATGGACCTCACAAAACACATGCGCTTCACGCACACGCCGGGCAATCAACTGGGTGACTTGGGAGCCGAAGTCAAGAATCAGAATTTTTTGATGCATGCTCAGTCCGCCCGGTAGTTCGGCGCTTCCTTGGTGATCTGGACGTCGTGAACGTGGCTTTCGCGGATGCCGGCGGTAGTGATTTCCACGAACTCGGCCTTGTCATGCATTTCGCTGATGGTGCCGCAGCCACAGTAGCCCATGCTGGCGCGCACGCCGCCGGCCATTTGATAGACGATGGCAACCATGGAGCCTTTGTAGGGCACACGGCCCTCAATGCCTTCGGGCACCAGCTTGTCTGCATTGGGGTTGCCAGTGCTGGACTCCTGAAAATAGCGATCGGCACTGCCCTGCTGCATGGCGCCAATGCTGCCCATGCCACGGTAGCTCTTGTAGCTGCGACCCTGGTAAAGAATGACTTCACCAGGCGCCTCTTCGGTACCGGCGAACATGCCACCCATCATCACCGTGCTGGCACCAGCGGCCAAGGCCTTGGCGATGTCGCCGCTGTAACGTATGCCGCCGTCGGCAATCAAGGGAATGCTGCCTTTGAGAGCCGTGGCCACGCTGTCGATGGCCATGATTTGCGGCACACCTACACCGGCCACGATACGGGTGGTGCATATGCTGCCTGGGCCAATACCGACCTTGACCGCGTCAGCTCCCACGTCGGCCAGTGCCAAGGCAGCAGCGCCGGTGGCGATATTGCCCCCAATGACATCTACCTGCGGATAGTGGCGCTTGACCCAACGAACCCGCTCGATAACGCCCTGACTGTGACCGTGGGCAGTGTCCACCACGATGGCGTCCACGCCTGCACGCACCAGAGCCTCAACGCGTTCTTCCGTGCCCTCGCCCACACCCACGGCAGCACCGACGCGCAGCTTGCCTTGGGAGTCGCGGGCAGCGTTGGGG
>JBEEJZ010000036.1:0-12603 GCA_041168905.1 Pseudomonadota bacterium
TCCATCGCTGAGACCTGCGGAATCCACGCTTCCAGTTTTGTGCGTTTTGCCCAGGCTTTGGGTTACAAGGGGTTCAAGGAGCTCCAGCAGGTTTACCAGCAGCGTCTGTCGACAGCTGCTCCCGGGTTCAATGCCCGGGTGAGAGCCCTCCAATCCGAATTGGCCGACCACAGTGCTTCTTCCACATTTCTCCAGGATCTGGTCCATCGGGATATTGCGTCCTTGCAGGAGTTGCTGGATCTGACGTCCAAGGGTGACATTGCCAAGGCAACCAAGATGATGGAAGTGGCAGACACCATCTATCTGGTTGGGCAGCTCCGTTCGGCGCCGGTCGTGGAACTGATGCGCTATGTGCTCACCATGCTGGGAAAACGTGCGGTTTTGTTGGACGCCAGCGGTGGGTTGACGACCCACATGGCCAATCTGATTCGCCCCAGAGACTTGCTCATTGCGGTTTCATTTCGCTTTTATGCCAATGAAGTTGTGAATGTGGTTGAGAGCTGTGGCGGGCGACAGGTGCCGATTCTGGTCATATCAGATTCCACTCTTTCGCCGCTGGCGAAAAATGCCTCGGTGCTCTTTACCGTACCGGAACATGAATATTCATTTTCACGTTCGCTGGCCGCGCCCATGTGCCTGGCTCAGGCTCTGCTCGTGAATCTGGCGTCCAAACTGCAAAAACAGGTCGAGCCCAGGATTCCAACAGTCACCCAGCAAAAGCAAAAAAACCCTCCCGCGGGGTGACCCACGCCAACATTCAGGCCGTCAATGCATCCAGCAGCTCGGTTTCGATCTCGATCTGTGTCTTGTTGTGCTGCAGTTCCGGTCCCACCAGCAAAAAGGTGTCGTCGACCCGCTCGCCTAGCGTAGCGACCTTGGCCAGCTGCACATTGATGCGGTGCCTTGCCAGGACGCGCGCCACGCTGTAAAGCAAACCCACCCGGTCACTGGCAGAAATGCTGAGCAGCCAACGCTGGGCTTTCTCATCAGGGGACAGGCTGACACGCGGTGCAATCGGAAAGCTTTTGACGCGGCGTGACAGGCGCCCACGGCTGGGCGAGGGCAGGGGCCCCGCAGCGGTGATGGCCAGAGCCAGACTGGTCTCCAGCATGGCGGTCAGTTCGCGGTATTCGTCTGGACTGGCAGGTGTGACCAACTGAAAGGTGTCCAGCGCACGTCCGTCCAGCGTGGTGTAAATGCGTGCATCCTGGATGCTGAAGCCACATTGGTCGAAGTAGCCGCAAATGCGGGCAAACAGGTCGGTCTGATCGGGCGCATACACCAGCACTTGCAGGCCCTCGCCAACGGGTGAGCGCCTGGCCCTCACGATGGGCTCGGTCGAGCCTACAAGACGTGCCAATTTGCGCGTGTGCCAGGCTATGTCCTGGGCGTCGTGGCGCATGAAGTAGCCCACGTCCAGCGTTTCCCACAATTTCTTGTGGCCTTCGGTGGGCGGCGCATGCAGGGCAATCATGACCAGGGCCTCGCGCTTGCGGGCTTCGACCTCGGCATCCCGATCGGGTGCCCGACCACCCAGCACGCGCAGGGTGTAGCGGTACAGGTCTTCAAGCAGCTTGCCCTTCCAGGCGTTCCAGACCTTGGGGCTGGTGCCGCGGATATCTGCCACCGTCAGCAGGTAGAGCGCCGTCAAATGCCGCTCGTCACCCACGCGGCGGGCGAACTTGTCGATCACATCCGGGTCGCTCAGATCGGATTTTTGTGCCACATGGCTCATGGTCAGGTGCTCGCGCACCAGGAATTCGATCAGTTCGGCGTCTTCGGTGTCGATGCGGTGGGCCCGACAGAATTTGTGAACCTCCACGGTGCCCAGCACCGAGTGGTCGCCACCACGGCCCTTGGCAATGTCGTGGAACAAAGCGGCCGCGTACAGCACCCAGGGTTTGTCCCAGCCGGCCGCCAGTTGCGAGCAGAACGGGTATTCGTGGGCGTGCTCGGCCAAAAAGAAGCGCCGTACATTGCGTAGCACCATCAGGATGTGCTGATCGACTGTGTACACATGAAACAGGTCATGTTGCATCTGGCCGACGATCTTGCGAAACACCCACAAATAGCGCCCCAGCACCGAGGTCTGGTTCATCAGCCGCATGGCGTGCGTGATGCCATCGCGCTGGGTCAGGATGTTGACAAACGTGGCCTGATTGATCGGGTCGCGCCGAAAGGCGCCATTCATCAGGCTGCGGGCGTTGTAAAGAGCCCGTAGCGTACGTGCAGAGAACCCTTTGACCCCGACCGTGGTCTGGTAAATCAAAAACGTTTCCAGAATGGCGTGAGGTTCGCGCTGGTAGAGGTCGTCACTGGCCACCTCGATCATGCCGGCTTTCTCATAAAACCGTTCGTTGATGGGGTGCAGGTTGTGCGCCGAGGGATTGAGCCGCTCCTCGATGTTCATCAGCAGGATCTGATTGAGCTGATTGACCGCCTTGGCCGCCCAGTAGTAGCGGCGCATGAGAGCTTCGCTGGCGCGCCGCCCGTCCTCGGCACGGTAGCCAAATGACTCGGCCACAGCTGTCTGCAAATCAAACACCAGCCGGTCCTCGCGCCGGCCCGCAAGCAGGTGCAGGCGAGCGCGTATCAGCTTGAGCAGGCTTTCGTTGCGCTTGATTTGCCTCACTTCGAAAGCCGTGGCCAGTCCGTTGCGAGCCAATTCATCCCAGCTGGAACCAAAGCCCGCCGCCCGGGCCACCCACAAAATGATTTGCAGGTCCCGCAGGCCACCTGGGGATTCCTTGCAGTTGGGTTCGAGCGCGTAGGGCGTGTTTTCAAACTTGTTGTGGCGTTGCTGAAGCTCCAGTGTCTTGGCCACAAAAAAGGCCGGCGCATCGATGGCCACCTGAAAACGTTGCTGAAAATCGTCAAACAGGGCCACGTTGCCTGTAATCAAACGCGCCTCCAGCAAGGCGGTTTGCACGGTCACGTCCTTGCCTGCTTCGGCCAGGCAGTCGCTCACGGTACGCACGCTAGAGCCAATTTCGAGCCCGGCATCCCAGCATTGGCCGATGAAGGCCTCGATCCGCCCACGCAAGGCAGGGTCTGCCTCCAGCGTGATCTCGTCGGGCAGTAACAGCAGCACATCCACATCCGACTGCGGGAACAGCTCCGCACGACCAAATCCGCCCACGGCAGCGAGCGCACATTTGTTGCCAAAGCCACCTTGCAGCCACAGCTGGCGCAAAACCTCGTCGGCCAGCTGCGAAATCCTTTGCAGGCCGTTGCGCATGCCGCGGGTGGAGGCGCCGCTACCAGCGATGCCCTGAAGCACAAGTGCCTTGTCGGCGCGATAACGCTCGCGCAGTTCCTGGGGTGTGACCATGGTGGCGCAGCTTTCGGGTTGCCGGCTCAGCCAGCGGCCAGTGCGGCCTGCACAAATGCAGGTAGGGCCGGGCTGCCCTCAGACAAGGTCAACACCTCGAAACCTGTTTCGGTGACCAGCACGGTGTGCTCCCACTGCGCAGACAGGGAGTGGTCTTTGGTCACGATGGTCCAGCCGTCTTTTTCAGGGCCTTCCTTGATTTCCTTGCGGCCAGCATTGATCATGGGCTCGATGGTGAAAGTCATGCCCACCTTGAGCTCGTCCAGCGTGCCGGGCTTGCCGTAATGCAGCACCTGTGGCTCTTCATGAAAGACCTGACCAATGCCGTGGCCGCAAAACTCGCGCACCACGCTGTAGCCCTGGCCCTCGGCAAACTTCTGGATCGCCCAGCCGATGTCGCCCAGACGCGCGCCGGGCCGCACTTTCAGGATGCCGTGCCACATGGCTTCGTAGGTCACGGTGCTCAGCCGCCGGGCGGCAATGGACGCCTCGCCCACCATGAACATGCGGCTGGTGTCACCGTGCCAGCCGTTCTTGATCACCGTGATGTCGATATTGACCGAGTCCCCTTTTTTGAGGGGTTTGTTGCTGGGAATGCCGTGGCACACCTGGTGATTGACAGAGGTGCAAATGGACTTGGGGTAGGGCACCGAGCCACCGCCGGTGTAGTTCAGCGGCGCCGGAATGGCCCCCTGCACCTGGGTGATGTAGTCGTGAGCCAGTTGATCGAGCTCATTGGTGGTGACGCCCGGTTTTACAAACGGGGTCAGGTAGTCCAGAACTTCGGAAGCCAGTCTGCATGCGATGCGCATGCCTTGTACGCCTTCAGCGTCTTTGTAGGTGATCGTCATGGGCCCAATTATCCCAGAGGGCTCCGTGCACTTGCATCGCCGTGGGGCATACCCCTGAGCCGCTAAAATTCGGCAGCTCGGGCGACCGGTTTCGACCCCGCAAACCGCCAGCCACCGTCCACTTTCTTGTCTACAGCCCACTTTCCAGGCCTCTTGTGACTCTGCACATCACCCAATTCGAGGGCGGCAGCGCTCTTAGCTCGTTCCGAATTCAGCAACTCCTGCCCCGTTTGCAAGCCGTTCATGAGCGCATTGATGGCCTGAGCGCTCGTTTTGTGCACCTGGTCACCTCTGATTCCGTGCCCGATGCCGCACTGCACGCCCAGCTGGCTGCCTTGCTGACCTATGGTGAGCCGGCCAGTGCATCCGCCAGTGGCGAGTTGATCGTGGTCACCCCCCGGTTTGGCACGGTGTCGCCCTGGGCGTCCAAAGCCACCGACATCGCCCATAACTGCGGCCTGCCCATCCGCCGGGTTGAACGCATCGTCGAATACCGCATCAGCCTCAAAACCGGTCTGATGGGTAGCCTGCTGGGTGGGCAAAGCACCCTCAGTGACGAGCAGCGCCAACAAGTGGCAGCCTTGTTGCACGACCGCATGACCGAGAGCATGATGTTCGACCGGGCACAGGCGCTGAATCTCTTCACCGAGTTGCAGGCCGCGCCCATGGCGCATGTGGATGTGCTGGGCGGTGGCAAAGCCGCGCTGGAGTCTGCCAACGCCGAGTTCGGCCTGGCGCTTGCGGCTGATGAGATTGATTACCTGGTGCAGGCCTTCACGCAGCTGCAGCGCAACCCCACCGATGTGGAGCTGATGATGTTTGCGCAGGCCAACAGCGAACACTGCCGGCACAAGATCTTCAATGCGCAGTTCACCATCGATGGGGTGGCCCAGGACAAAAGCCTGTTCGGCATGATTCGCCATACCCACCAGACCCACCCCCAGCACATGGTGGTGGCGTATTCGGACAACGCCTCGGTTATGGAAGGCTCGCAGGTCGAACGCTTTGTGGCTAAGGCAGACGTGGCCGCAGGGCAGTCGCCCAGCTACCTGAAGGTGCAAGCCACCAGCCATGTGCTGATGAAGGTGGAAACCCACAACCACCCCACGGCGATTTCGCCGTTTCCGGGCGCTTCTACGGGTGCCGGCGGGGAAATTCGGGACGAGGGAGCCACCGGTCGCGGCTCCAAACCCAAGGCCGGCCTGACCGGCTTTACCGTGTCCAGCTTGTGGCCGCAGGGGGAAGGCAGTTACGGTAAGCCCGAGCACATTGCCAGTCCGCTGCAGATCATGATCGAGGGCCCCTTGGGTGGCGCAGCCTTCAATAACGAATTTGGCCGGCCCAACCTGCTGGGCTATTTCCGCGAATACGAGCAAAGCGTCAGCAGCCAGACCGCCGGCGTGGACAGCACCGTACAGCGCGGTTATCACAAGCCCATCATGATTGCCGGCGGTCTGGGCGTGATCGATGCCGAGCTAACGCACAAAGTGGTGTTTCCCGCAGGCAGCCTGCTGATACAGCTGGGTGGCCCGGGCATGCGCATTGGTATGGGCGGCAGTGCGGCCAGCTCCATGGCCACCGGTGCCAACGCAGCCCAGCTCGACTTTGATTCGGTGCAGCGCGGCAACCCCGAGATTGAACGCCGGGCGCAAGAGGTCATCAACCATTGCTGGAACCTGGGCAAGGACGCCAATCCCATCCTGGCCATCCACGATGTGGGTGCCGGTGGTTTGTCGAATGCGTTTCCTGAATTGACCAACGACGCCGGTCGCGGTGCACGCTTTGAGCTGGGCGCTGTGCCGCTGGAAGAAAGTGGCCTGGCCCCGAAAGAGATCTGGTGCAACGAAAGCCAGGAGCGCTATGTGCTGGCGATTGCGCCCGAATCGCTGGAGCTGTTCAAGTCCCTGTGTGAACGTGAGCGTTGCCCATTCGCCGTGGTGGGCGTGGCCACCGAAGAGCGCCAGTTGGTGCTGAGTGACGACAACCGGGACGCGCCCGTTCACATGCCCATGGATGTGCTGCTGGGCAAGCCGCCCAAGATGCACCGCGATGTCACAACGGTGGCGCGCGCGTTCAAGCCGCTGGATTTGACCGGCGTGGCGCTGCAAACGGCCGCGATCAATGTGATGTCTAGCCCCACCGTGGCGTCCAAGCGCTTCCTGATCACCATCGGCGACCGTACCGTGGGCGGCATGAGCCACCGCGACCAGATGGTGGGCCCCTGGCAGGTGCCGGTGGCCGACTGCGCTGTGACCCTGGCGGACTACCAGGGCTTTGCCGGCGAGGCCATGAGCATGGGCGAGCGCACGCCGCTGGCGGCTCTGGACGCGCCGGCGTCTGGCCGCATGGCGGTGGCTGAAGCCATCACCAATTTGCTGGCCGCGCCCATCGAGCTGTCGCGCGTCAAGCTGTCTGCCAACTGGATGGCCGCTTGCGGCGAACCTGGCGAAGACGCTGCCCTTTATGCCACCGTCAAGGCGGTGGGCATGGAGCTGTGCCCCGCCCTGGGGGTCTCCATCCCCGTGGGCAAGGACTCTTTGTCGATGCGCACCCAGTGGAAGGACGACACCAGTGGACAGGCCAAGAAGGTGACCTCGCCTGTGTCCCTGATCGTGTCGGCCTTTGCCACCCTGGCCGACGTGCGCGGCACCCTCACGCCGCAACTCGATGCAGAGCAGGACACCACGCTGGTCCTGATCGATCTGGGCCAGGGCAAAAACCGCATGGGCGGCAGCATGCTGGCGCAAACCCTGGGCCAGACCGGTGACCAAGTGCCAGATCTGGACGACCCGCAAGCGCTGGTCAACCTCGTCAAGGCGGTCAACCTGCTGCGCGCCCAGGGCAAGCTGCTGGCCTACCACGACCGCAGCGACGGCGGCCTGTTTGCCACGGCCTGTGAAATGGCCTTTGCCGGCCACGTGGGTGTGAGCCTGAACGTGGACATGCTGGTGACCGAGGGCGACGGCATCAGCGACAGCCGCGCCGAGCACGGCGACAGCAAGAACTGGACGAGTCAGGTCAGCGCCCGCCGCGAAGAGCTCACGCTCAAGGCCTTGTTCAATGAAGAGCTGGGCGTGGTGCTGCAGGTGCGCACTTCCGAGCGCAGCGAAGTCATGCAAACCCTGCGCGAGCATGGCCTGAGCAAGCACAGCCACTTTGTGGGCAAGACCCGTCCGGCCAGCTCAACCATCACCGCCGGTGTGGGTGACATTCAGGTCTGGCGCGATGCCAAAGCCGTGTTCATGGCCAAGTTGGCTGACCTGCATCAGGTCTGGGATGCCACCAGCTGGAAGATCTGCCAGCAGCGCGACAACCCCGCTTGCGCCGATGCTGAGCATGATGCGGCTGGCGAGCCCGGCGACCCGGGTTTGCATGTGGTGCTACCCGCCGGCTTCACCGTTTCAGCCGCTGTGCCGGCAGCACCGGCGCTGAACCTGTCGCGCCCCCGCGTGGCGATCCTGCGCGAGCAAGGCGTCAACTCCCATGTGGAAATGGCCTATGCCTTCACTCAAGCGGGCTTTGAGGCGGTGGATGTGCACATGACCGATCTGCAAACCGGCCGGGCCCGTCTGCAGGACTTTGCCGGCGTGGTGGCCTGTGGCGGCTTCAGCTACGGCGACACCCTGGGTGCCGGCATCGGCTGGGCCCGATCCATCACCTTCAATGCAGCGCTCTCGGACCAGTTCAAGGCCTTCTTTGCCCGCACCGACACCTTTGGTCTGGGTGTGTGCAACGGCTGCCAGATGTTTGCCGAGCTGGCCGACATCATTCCCGGGGCCGACGCATGGCCGCGCTTCACCACCAACCAGAGCGAGCGCTTTGAGGCGCGGCTGAGCCAAGTGGAAGTGCTGGAGTCGCCCTCCATCTTCTTTGCCGGTATGGCGGGTGCGCGTTTGCCGATTGCTGTGGCACATGGCGAGGGCTATGCCAACTTTTCGGCCCGGGGTGACCAGGCCCTGGCGATTGCCGCCATGCGTTTTACCGACAACGCCGGCGTGGCGACAGAGCGTTATCCCTTCAACCCGAACGGCAGCCCCGGTGGTTTGACAGCGGTGACTACAGCCGACGGTCGCTTCACGGCCATGATGCCGCACCCCGAGCGCGTGTTCCGCAACATTCAGATGAGCTGGACCGATCTGGGCCAGACTGGCGGCCTGGACGCCTCCAGCCCCTGGATGCAGCTGTGGCACAACGCCCGCAAATGGCTTGCTTGATCTTGGGTGGTTTGATCTGAGGGAGATTGATTTGAGCTAAGGCCTGCGCCAGGCCTTTTCCAGCTCCACGGCGGCATAGACCAGCAGGGCCGCGCCTACGCACAGGGCCAGCTCACCCGCCCCCAGCGGAACGGTCTTGAAAATGGGTTGCAAAAACGGCACGTAAATCGTGGCCAGTTGCAGGGCCAGCGTCAGCAGCACCGCACCTAGCAGGGGCCGGTTGCTGAGCAGGCCTTGCTGCCACAAAAACTCGCGCTCGGACCGGATGGCCAGCACATGGGCCATCTGGCTGAATGTCAAGACCGTGAACACCAGGGTTTGCGCGACGCCGGCATCTGCCCCGCGGCTCAGCGCCCAGGCCTGCACCCCCAGGCCCAATCCACCGATCAGCAAGCCAAATCCCAGTACGTGTTGCCAAAGTCCGCCGGCAAACAGGTTTTCAGAGGCAGGGCGGGGAGGGCGCTGCATCACCCCGCGCTCCGCTGGCTCCGCTGCCAGCGCCAGGCCGGGCAGGCCGTCGGTGACGAGGTTGATCCACAGGATGTGGATCGGCAGCAGCGGCAACGGCAAGCCGAGCATGGGCGCGAGGAAGATGGTCCAAACCTCCCCCGAGTTGCCGGTCATGGCGTAGCGCACAAATTTGCGGATGTTGTCGTAGATGCGTCGCCCTTCGCGCACCGCGCGCACGATGGACGCGAAATTGTCGTCCAGCAGCACCATGCTGGCCGCCTCGCGCGCCACATCGGTACCCGCTTTGCCCATGGCCACGCCGATGTCCGCCCGCTTGAGCGCGGGCGCATCGTTCACCCCGTCGCCGGTCATCGCTACAAACTGACCGCAGGACTGCTGCGCCTGCACGATCCTGATTTTTTGAGACGGATCCACCCGGGCATAGACGCTGACCTGGGCCAGTCTGGCACGCAAAGCGGGATCGTCCAGGTCAGCCAGTTCGGTGCCGGTAATGAGTTGGGCTGCAGCGTCGGTGCCAGCCTGGTCGTCAGCAACGATGCCCACCTTCCTGGCAATCGCCAGCGCGGTGGCGGGGTGGTCGCCAGTGATCATGACCGGGCGTATGCCGGCGCTCAGGCAGGACCGCACGGCCTTGAGCGCCTCGGGCCGCGGTGGATCCATCATGCCGACCATGCCCAGCAATTGCTGGTGACCGGCGGCCAGCTTTTGCGGGTTGGGATCGTCCGGCAGTTCACTCAGGTGTAAGCGGGCCACTGCCAGCACCCGCAAGCCACTTGCGGCCATCGACTCAGCTTGGGACAGCCATTTCGCGCTGTCCAGGGCCGCTGGCGCAGCGGGCGCCCAGACGCTGTTGCACAGCGGGATCACCGCCTCCGGCGCCCCCTTGGTGTAAAGCACATAGCCATGGGGCACCGGGTGATACGTGCTCATGCGTTTGTGACGGGCGTCAAAGGCGTGTTCGTGGGCACGCGGGTGGACCTGCTCCAGTGCCTGTTTGTCCACACCCAGGAGGTGGGCAGCGTCCAGCAGTGCCGTTTCGGTCGGGTCCCCCTGCCATTTGCCGTCAACCCCGGGCTGGGCATCGTTGCACAAGGCCAGGGCTCGCATCAGTTCCTGGCCCAGTGCGTCGGTTTGCCAGCCCGGCAGCTCGTGCACCTGCCCGTCGGCAGTCATCAACTGTTGAACCTGCATGCGGTTCAGTGTCAGCGTGCCAGTTTTATCGGTGCAGATGACGCTGACCGAGCCTAAAGTTTCCACCGCCGACAGGCGCCGTATCAGCACGTGTGCCGCCACCATGCGGTGGGCCCCCAGGGCCAGCAACACAGTCACGACGGCGGGCAGGGCCTCAGGTATGGCCGCCACCGCCAGGCTCACAGCCACCAGAATCATGTGCAAGGCCGGCTCGCCACGGATCACCCCCACGGCGAACACCACTGTGCAAATGGCCATGACCGCCCAGGCCATGCGTCGCCCCAAGGCCGACAGTCTTCGTTGCAGAGGCGTGCTGCGATCGCCGTCTTGCGCCAGGAGTTGGGCGACCCGGCCCAGTTCTGTGGCGGCACCGGTGGCCAGCACCAGACCGCGGCCTCGGCCCTGGCTGACCGTCGTGCCTTTGTAGACAATGTTCCAGCGGTCCGCCAGCGCGGGGGTTGCGTCCTGCATCACATCGCTGTGCTTGTGCACCGTGACCGATTCGCCGGTGAGGGCAGATTCGTCCACCCGCAGCTGTGCCGCCTCCAGCAGGCGCAAGTCGGCGGGTACCTGGCAACCGGCTTCCAGCAAAACGACGTCTCCGGGCACCAGCGCCTGGGCCTCCAGGGTTTGCACCAGGCCATCACGAAGAACGCTGGCCTGGGCTTGCGCCAACATGCGCAGCGCTGCCAGCGCCCGTTCGGCCCGCCATGCCTGGGCCATACCGATGAGCGCATTGAGCACCACGATGACCGCAATCACCAGCATGTCGATCCACTCGCCCACCAAGCCGGAGACCAGCGCTGCCGCCAGGAGCACGCCGATCATGAAATCCTTGAACTGCATCAGAAGCAGGCCTAGCGCCGATCGGGCAGGCGGGCTGGGCAAGCTGTTGGGGCCATATTGCTTCAGGCGCACCGCCGCATCGTGACTGCTCAGGCCCCGGGCCAGGTCTACCTGCAGCTGGCTTGCCAGTACCTGCGGATCCAGCAGGTGCGGTGATGCGGTGAGAGGGGGTGCTTCGCGGGTCTGCTTGATTTGATGCATGGACGCAGTATGTACCCGGGTCTGGCGCAATGGCCCGATATTGCGCGCGTCTGCGGTATCGTTACCCCATGCGCCATGCCAAAAAGACGAGCCAGTCAACTCGCCATGCTTCCCCGATGCGTCCGCCAGATCGGCGCAGGGGGCGCCTGCCGGGTCTGGATGCCATGCGGGGCCTGGCGATGCTCTGGATGACGGTGTTTCACGCCGCCTTTGATTTGAATCAGTTGGGCTACATCCGCCAAAACTTCTATGCCGATCCGTTCTGGACCTGGCAGCGAACCGCCATCGTGAGTCTGTTTTTATTGTGTGCCGGTGCGGGGCAGGGCATTGCGGTGGCGCAGCAGCAAAGTTGGCCCCGGTTTTGGCGGCGTTGGGCGCAGGTGGCACTTTGCGCCCTGGCGGTGACGGCGGTATCGTGGTGGATGTACCCGCACAGCTTTATTTACTTTGGTGTGCTACACGGCATGGCCTTGATGCTCATCGTGGTGCGGCTCACGGCGCATTGGGGCAGCTACCTGTGGCTGGCGGGTGCCTTGGCGATGGGATTGCACCAGCTTGCCCCGCTGGTGCACAGCAGCTGGCCGGCGCTGGACATGCTGAACGACCGCGCCTGGAACTGGCTGGGCCTGATCAACCGCAAACCCATCACCGAGGACTATGTGCCCCTGCTGCCCTGGCTGGGCGTTATGTGGTGGGGTGCCGCAATGGCGCCCATGGTCCTGAGGTGGTCAGAAAAGGGAGAGAGAGGCGCCGTGCCAGCAGCCCGGCGCGATAGCCAGCCGGCACGTGTGTTGGCCACCTTGGGGCTCCTGGGCCGCTGGAGCTTGCCCTACTACATGCTGCATCAGCCTGTGCTGATGGGGGCGATGATGGCCTGGGGCAACCTGGGAGCTTAGCCGCCCCGCAGTTTGCCCACCACTTTTCAAGCCGCTAGCAAGCGACGGGTCTCGGCTACCACCGCCTCAGGCGTAATGTTGAAGAGCGAGTACAGGGCATTGGCCGGTCCACTGGCGCCAAAGCTGTTCATGCCCACAAAGCCGCCGTCGATACCCAGGTAAGCGTCCCAACCCAGTCGTACGGCAGCTTCAATACCCACCCGCACACCGGTGCCGAGCACGGTCTGCCGGTAGACCGCGTTCTGTGCATTGAAGAGCTCCCAGCAGGGCAGGGACACCACGGCGGTGGCGATGCCAGAAGCTTCGAGTTGCTCGCGCGCAGCCACCGCCAGCGCCACTTCAGAGCCGGTGGCCAGCAGCATGACCTGGCGCGGGCCGCAGGCGGACTCGTGCAGCACATAGCCGCCACGGCTGGCCAGGTTGTCAGGGGTGTGCACGGTGCGTACCAGGGGCAGCGACTGGCGCGCAAACACCAGGCTGACCGGACCGGTGTTGTGGGCCAGTGCGGCCTCCCAGCATTCGGCGGCTTCCACCGCATCGGCTGGACGCATGACCAGCATATTGGGCATGGCGCGCAGCGAAGCCAGAATTTCAACGGGCTG
>JBEEJZ010000037.1:0-3700 GCA_041168905.1 Pseudomonadota bacterium
GAATTTGTCGCCGATTTCCGCCAGTTTCGGCCCAGTTGAGCCTGTTTTCGAGCGCTCGCCCCTGCTACAGGCGCACTCATGCGTGCAGCACCTGCAATATTCGTTTGCGCACCATCCACAAGTTCGATAGCGCAAACATAACCAGCAACTGGCTGTTGTTCTTGGCCAAGCCCCGATAGCGCACCTTGCGATGGCCAAACTGGCACTTGATCACCCTAAACGGATGCTCAACCTTGGCCCGGATGCTGGCTTTGAGTTTCTCCAGTTGTTCCTTGAGCGCATTGACCGGTTTGCTCTTGTCCATGGCTTTGCGCTGGCCCGGCATCATTGCAACTTGCCAATCCACATCAGGGCGTTGGATCTGCAGTTCTTCGCGCTTGTGAACGCCCCGGTAGCCCGAGTCGGCAAAGACCACTTCTTCCTGGCCATGCAGCAGTGCTGTCGCCTGCGTGATGTCGTGAGCATTGGCAGCGGTGGTGGTGACCGTGTGCACCAGGCCTGATTCTGCATCCACGCCGATATGCGCTTTCATCCCAAAGTGCCATTGATTGCCCTTTTTGGTCTGGTGCATCTCGGGGTCTCGCTCACCTTTGCCGTTCTTGGTGGAACTGGGCGCAGCAATCAATGTGGCATCCACCACTGTGCCAGTCTTGAGCATCAAGCCTCTATCGATGAGCTTGGCGTTCACAGTTGCCAGAATTTGTTGGCCCAACCCATGCTGTTCGAGCATGTGGCGAAACCTCAGGATGGTGCTCTCATCGGGCAACCGGGTCACGCCTGCATCCAAGTGGGCAAACTCCTGGTACAGCGGGATGTCGTGCAGGGCTTCTTCCATGGCAGGGTCGGAGTGACCAAAGAACTGCTGCAGCAAATGGATGCGCAGCATGACTTCTGTGGCAAACGGTGGACGCCCCGTCTTGCCCGCAGGCGCATGAGGTGCGATCAACGCCAGCAGCTCAGTCCACGGAATCACCAGATTCATCTCGTCCAGAAACTCACGCTTGCGCGTGCGCTTGGTGACAAGCTCAAATCCGGTGGTCGCAAGGCTCATTTGTTCCATGGCTCAACTGTCTCAGATCAGACCATCATGGGGCTGACTTTTGCAGACTTTCCCCAGGGTTGCTTTTTAGAAATTTTCTGAACTTACAAATATAAATAATCAGGTTGGTGGGTGCAAGATTAAAAATCATCTGAATTAAATTTGTTTTACTGGAATTTAGAGAAATTTTTGAAAATGCCTTGACTTGTTTCTTGTTGCCAAGCACTGCAGCTTGATATGCGTAGTTCAGGAATGCCTTGGCTTGGCACTTTGAGATGAATTCTCTCTCATCATTGGATTCACTCAATGCTGTTGCAAAGATGCGTTGAGTGGCGTCGACCAGCGCCGTGTTGACGGCGCCGTGAGCGGCGGCTGTCATGCCTGTTGAAATTCGATATGCGCCCAAGGGAGCATCAATGTGAAAAATGTTTCCTTTGTGGGCCATGAAGACATGAAGCTCAATGTCGATTGTCTTCGGGTTAACCCATTCAAGCGAGACTCTGTCGATATCTCCGCGCACCATTTTTGATGAATGCGCGAAGAAGGGCAGGGTCTGGTAGAGATCCGATAACTTGTTGACGCCGGACTTGTGCCGTTTGAATGAGGTGGAGATCAGATTGCCGTCTTCATCGATGACCTGCACATCGTGCGTGACCATCACACAGTCTGGATTTTGCATGAGGGCGGCATGCTGGGCCGCGAGTTTCCCCGGCAGCATGAGGTCGTCACCGTCGACGTGGGCAACCAGCCTTCCGCAGGCATGCTGGTGCGTGGCTTTGTAGTTGAGCGCTGGTCCAAGGTTGCTTGTGTGGAAGAGTGGTCTTATTTTTCCAGGATACTTTTCGGCGAACTCGCTGATGATTTTCCGCGTCATGTCCGTGGAGCAGTCGTCTCCGACGATCACCTCAAAATCGAAGTCTGTCGCTTGGCCGATGATGCTTTGCAGACATGCTCCGATGTATTTTTCCTGGTTGTAAGTGACAACACACACTGACAACTCGACATCCTGCCGTCTTGAGGTTTCTGATAGCTGATGGTCAAGCATTTTTCTTGAAAGCTCGGGAGGTGGTGACATTGGCTCCGATCAGTAGCGCCCCGGTGACGATGAGTTCGACAACCAAGTGGGTGCGATCGATGCTCCACGGGAAATAATTGGCTGCCGTGATGCCCAAGACGAGTGCGGGCCAGATGGGGCGTAACACATCAGACAGTAGCCATGACAGGTGAAGATTGGGTGCGAACCTCCTGTGCACAAGCGGCGTCCACGCCAGTAGATAGAGCGCATTGCAAACCAGCCAGGACCAACCGGCCCCGGTCATGCCGGATCGCTGTGTGCTGAAGATCAGTGCTGGAATCAACGTTACGACCAGCAGGATGTTTCCGATCAGGTGCAGTCGAACGTCACCCTTGGCGTACTGTAGGTAATAGGGAAATGCACTGATCGCCAAGACGCCGTAGCCTGCCGCGTAAAGGCTAAGCGTGAGCGCGGCGGCCTCAACCAGTTTTTCATCCCCCGCCCAGGCCCAGAGCACCTCTTTCGAGAAAAGGCTCAAGATCAATGCGACAGGGAGCGCGGTCATCGCGACCAGTCGAGTGGCCTTTCGATAGATATCGATGACTTGCGTGTGTGCACCTTCGGCATGCAGTCTGGCCATGCGCGGCATCAGCGAGTTGCTAATGGGCGCACTGATCATCATGATGCCGCTCGCCAGCAGGATGCTGACCGTGAAGTATCCGTATTCCGCAAGCGGAAGAATCTTTGACAGCATCAGCTTGTCGGTCTGGGTGACGCTCACCCATATGGCGCTTGTGAATGCGATGCTTAGCGAGAAACCGATGACCTTGCGGACCGAGTTCCAGTGCCACCCAACGGACTCACCTGTCGGCGCAATCGGCGGCAACAGGCGATAGGTCATCACTAGCAACGTCGTTGTTTCCACTGTGGCGACCAAAAATTGCCATCCGAAGAAATGCGCCGGTGACTTGCCGAACCATTCGAAGATGCCCAGCACAAGCACGAAGCGAGCGGTGGCCGCTGCGGCATTCAGTTTTCCCAGCCACACCTGCTGCTCGAACCCTCCGATTGCGCCGCGGTACAAGCCGGCCACCCAGCGCAGGCCGACGATGCAGGCCATCAGCTCGATCGACAGCCTGACCTGGTCCAGCGGCAGGGACTGCGCTTGCAGCCAGCGGGTGGCGATCCAGTCTGCGCTCAGGCCGATCGCCAGGGTGCCCAACAGGGCGACGCCGTAGAAGATGCCTTCCAGCACGCGCAGCAATCGCCGCAGTTCAAGGCTGGTGATGGCGCCGCCGGACAGTCGGGCGGTCTGGCGTGACAGGGTAGGTGACAGGCCCATGTCCAGCATCTGGAAACAGGCCTGGAGCATGGCGTAAAAGCCGACCAGTCCATAGGCCTCGGTGCCCATGTAGCGGATGTAGACCGGCACGATGACGATGCCGGTCACCGCGACGTAGATCTGGCTAGCGTAGGTTGCCACCAGGCTGCGACGGAAGGTGCTCATGCAGTTGCGCTTGGATGAGTAGGCGCGCCAGCGGGTCGACGCGATGGCGAAAGGCGCTCAGCCATGCCAACCCGGCGCCCGTTCCTTGATCACTTTCGCAGGCGAACCGACCGCCGTCACGTTGGCTGGAAGAGCCTTC
>JBEEJZ010000038.1:0-2572 GCA_041168905.1 Pseudomonadota bacterium
TTGAATCGCCCCGGGAATTGAGGAGGCGCCTTACTCTGAGAAGATGGAGCCATGAACAGCAAGAAGTCCAACCGTTTTTCACCCGAGGTGCGCGAACGGGCCGTTCGCATGGTGCAGGAGCACCGCAGCGATTACCCCTCGTTGTGGGCCTGCATTGAATCGATAGCCCCCAAGATCGGCTGCGTGCCACAGACCCTCAACGACTGGGTCAAGCAGCAAGAGATCGACACCGGGGTACGCGAAGGCCTGAGCACTGAGGAGCGCGCCCACATGAAGGCCCTGGAGCGCGAAGTCAAGGAACTGCGCAGAGCCAATGAGATTCTCAAGTTGGCCAGCGCGTTTTTCGCCCAGGCGGAGCTCGACCGCCGACTCAAGCCCTGATCGATTTCATTGACCGCCACCGAGACACGTTCGGGGTCGAGCCGATGTGCAAGGTTTTGCAGATCGCCCCTTCGTGTTACCGGCGGCATGCTGCCCGTCAGCGCAATCCCGAACTTCATTGCGCCCGAGCCAAGCGTGACCAGGAGTTAATTTCCGAGGTCCAGCGCGTCTGGCATGCCAACTGGCAGGTCTATGGCGCAGACAAGGTCTGGAAGCAGATGAACCGAGAAGGTATCCGCGTTGCGCGCTGTACGGTTGAGCGGCTGATGCGTAGGCTCGGACTGGCTGGCGCACGCCGTGGCAAGCGCGTTCGCACCACCACGTCGGATACTTCAGCAGCATGTCCACTGGACCGAGTCAATCGGCAATTCAAGGCCAGTCGGCCCAATGAGCTGTGGGTTTCGGACTTCACCTATGTCTCAACATGGCAAGGCTGGCTGTTTGTGGCCTTTGTCATCGACGTGTACGCCCGGCGCATCGTCGGCTGGCGGGTGAGCAGCTCCATGCGCACGGACTTCGTGCTCGACGCCCTGGAACAGGCGCTGTACGAGCGTCAGCCGCAACTATCAGACCAGCTGATTCATCACTCCGACAGGGGCGTCCAGTACGTTTCTATTCGCTACACCGAACGGCTGGCTGAAGCTGGCATCGAACCCTCGGTGGGCAGCCGTGGCGATAGCTACGACAACGCCCTGGCCGAGACCATCAACGGGCTGTACAAGGCCGAATTGATTCACCGCCGGGCTCCCTGGAAATCCAGGGAATCCGTGGAACTGGCCACCCTGCAATGGGTGCACTGGTTCAACAATATCCGACTGCTTGAACCCATCGGGTATATCCCGCCGGCCGAAGCTGAGGCAAACTACTGGCGGCAACTCGCCCAACAGGCCAAGACTGCCAGCTCAACTTAAACCAAACAGCCTCCTGAAAACCCGGGGCGATTCACTTGCCCATTTGGCGGGCTTTTCGCTCTCTTGTGGCCTCTTCAGTCAGTGACCTCAAACCGGCTATCAACCGGTTTTTCTCTGCTCCAGCGTGCGAGTCCTCCTCGTCTCCTGTATTCAATGAGGGCAGTGGATGTTCGAGAGACTTTTCTGGCTTATTTTTGCCCTGAATCGCCGTTGACGAATCTTTTAACCAGTACTTCCGTAACTGATCGAGAGGCAGATCCCGGTATCCCATCAAAGCCTTGATGTCGTGATTAGCCAAGGCACGGTTTCGAGCTATCACGCCAGAAAACTTGGGCGATTGAACGAATACCTGGAAGACCAAATCAGTCGTCACCTGAGGCACCTTGTTGAGCAATGCCCAGTCCATGACTTCTGCCCTCAGCCGAGCCAGCTGTCTGGGTAAGCCACCGGTCATTTGCCACAACAGCGATGCCCAATCAGTGGCCTCAGGCATGGCAAGCACAGGTGTAAATACCGCATCAGCCACATCGAGCAAGCTTGGCTGCCAAAGCCCAGGCATCCAGGATTTTGTCCAAGGAGGACTATTCGGACCCAGTTCGGGAAGCATGCTGAACCAACCACCTTCCGAAAACCGATCCACGTCCTGTGCATGCATTCGCAATTCCAGGAACGAGAGTGGGTTACCTACAATCATTGTCGGGATACCCCAGTTCAGGATCCTCAAGAAAAAGTTCAGGAAATCACGAGAAAACACCTTCGAGCCCAAGTTTGCTTCTTGCGCTTCTTCGATGATCAGCATGCCGCAGCGGTGCTGCACCAGCAGCTGCATCACCCCAACGATCAGAGTCTCAATCTTGTTAGAGGATCGCACCAATGATCTGTAATAGTCCGTCTCTAGCACACGGTCCATTTCAGCCAAGATGGAGGCCAATAAGCCACGTCTGGAATGATCCGCAGGCATGGGGACTTTGAGCCAAACCAACTGCCTGAGTTTGAGCATGCCCCAATCCCCCTTGGGCTCATGGTCCACTACCTGCGGTAACAGGCCCAGAACTCGCTCAACGATGTGAGATTTACCGATGCCAGTCATTCCTTCCAAAATGATGCCCTTGGCCTGCACCGGATTCCAAGGTATCAGATCCACACTGCGCCCATGCCACTGCTGCGTTGAATTGATCCATCGTTGCACCTCAGGCCAGGTTGGATTGCGACGCTCTAGGCCATACAGCAAAGTGCTCAACATGCGATCAGCAATTTGTATGGCTTGATAAGTGGGCACG
>JBEEJZ010000039.1:0-7348 GCA_041168905.1 Pseudomonadota bacterium
TTTCATCTCTTAGCCGACGAGAAGGGTGTACGCCGTATCGCTAGTCGAGTCGAGATAGACCAGGAAGCGACGCCTGATGCCGAGCCTCGTTGGGTATTGAAGGCGCCGTACGTGGTGGGTACCGAGTGGATCACGTCCACGGTGCCCTATTTCCTGATGCGCAAGAATGAATACCCCCGGGAGCTGAAGAACACCCACCAGGCACTGATGACCTGGAAAATCGAGGCTGTCGATGAAGTGGTGGAGACGCCCGCTGGGCGGTTTCAGCCCTGCATGCGGGTCGAGGGCGTGGCCCACCTCAATCTTTATACCGATCCAGTGAATGGTTTTAATGACGTACCACTGATTGGCCGGGAGTGGTACTGCAGGGGCATCGGTTTGGTGAAGTTTGAACGTACCGAAAAAGTGCCGGCTGGTTTTATGACCGGCGGTACGCTCCAGGCCGAGTTGACTCGGTTGCCCTAAGCCAGAGCAGAATTCAGGGCTTTTGTGCCATCACCCAGGTGGCCATGGTCTTGAGGTCGTCGTTGCTGATACTTGCGTGGGGCGGCATGGCAATGCGCTTGCCCCATTTGCCGACGGATCCATTTTTGATGCTCTGAACCAAAGACGCTACTGCATCCTTGTCACCAGCGTATTTGGCACTGACATCCTGAAAGGACGGGCCCACAATTTTTTCGTTGACTGCATGGCAGGATGTGCAACCACTGGCCTTGATCATCTCGGCAGCGGCTTTGGCATCTTGCGCCAGGACACCGGTACAGGCTGTTGCGCTCAATGCGAGCAGGGTGAGTGTTCGTAGTAAATGCATGATGAGTAGTTAATGGCGTCTATCTGGGCGGCACAAGGTCTACAGCCTTGGCTGCCTTGAGCTTGAGAACAAAAAAATGGGCCTGCCGTTGCCGACAGGCCCGTGCAGAATCAACTTACTTGATCAGCTTGAAGGTCCAAACTGAACCACCTTGCTCCAGGAAGTTGACTTTCTTGGCAACTTCACCGCCCCACAGGGGAACTGCACCACCCCAGCCAGACACCACGCTGACGTACTGTTCACCGCCTTCAGACCAGGTGATGGGAGGGGCCACCACGCCGGAGCCGGTCTGGAATTGCCACACTACCTTGCCAGTCTTGGCGTCGGCTGCCTTCAGGTAGCCTTCTGGAGTGCCCCAGAACACAAGGTCACCAGCAGTCGTCATCACGCCGCCCCACAGAGGCGCATTGTTTTTGACTTCCCAGGCCACTTTGCCGGTCTTGGGGTCAATGGCTCGCAGGGAGCCGATGTGGTCGTCAAACAGTGGCTTCATCGTGAAGCCAGCACCCAGGTAGGCAGCGCCCTTCTTGTAGCTGATGGGCTCGTTCCAGATTTCCATGCCCCATTCGTTGGTAGGAACATAGAACAGACCGGACTTGGGGCTGTAAGCCATGGGCATCTGGTTCTTGCCACCCAGGAAGCCGGGTGCCGAGAACACCGACTTGCCCTTGGTGCCATCGCCGCCAGGCGCCGTTGGGTCGCCAGGGCGGTTATCGGCCACGTAGTTGGGACGGCCCGACTTCAGGTCAATGCCAGTGGCCCAAGTGACTTTCTTCACAAAGGGGAACGCGTTGACCAGTTTGCCGGTGGTGGCGTCATTCACATAGAAGAAGCCATTACGGTCGGCCTTGGCACCCATGCGCTTGCCATCCATGTCGAAGGTAATGAACTCGTTTACGCCGTCATAGTCCCAGCCATCGTTGGGCGTATTTTGGTAGTGCCACACGATTTTGCCGGTCTTGACGTCGATAGCCACCGTGGAAGTGGAGAACAGGTTGTCACCCTTGCGCACGTGGCTGTTCCAGGGACCTGGGTTGCCGGTACCAAAGTAAGCCAAGCCGGTCTTGGCGTCATAGCTGCCGCCGAGCCAAGGCGTCGCGCCACCCGTTTTCCAGGTTTCACCTGGCCAGGTAGCGTTGGTGGTTCCGCTGATGCCGTTTTCCTTGCCATTCAGGTAGCCCATGTGGCCTTCCACCACAGGGCGGCTCCAGACCATCTTGCCGGTCTTGGCGTCGCGCGCTTCCACACGACCCACCACGCCAAATTCACCACCAGACAGGCCGGTGATGACCAGACCCTCAGCCACCAGGGGCGCGGCTGTGTAGCTGTAACCTGCGGTGTAGTCATCGATCTTCTCGCGCCAGACGACCTTACCGGTGTTCTGATCCAGAGCCACGATTTGTGCATCCAGGGTGCCAAAGATCACCAGGTTGTCGTACAGCGCAGCGCCACGGTTGACCACGTCGCAGCAGGGCATGATGCCTTCAGGCAGACGGTGCTCGTACTTCCAGATCTTTTCACCCGTCTTGGTGTCGATCGCAAAGATGCGCGAATACGAGGCAGTGACGAACATCTTGCCGTTGTAAACCAGGGGCTGAGATTCCTGACCGCGCTGCTTTTCGCCACCGAAGGACATCGACCACACAGGTGCCAGGCGACTGATGGTCTGGGTGTTGATCTGTGTCAGGGGGGAGTGACGCTGACCTTGAGTACCCATACCCCAGCTGAGGACGGAATCAGGATTGTTGGCGACGATCATGGCGTCGGTAACGGCTGCCCCGACTTGGGCAGCGGCCATCATCACCAGTAGGCTGAGTAGTTTGCGTTTCACGTTGTCTCCTGCACTGTCTAAAAGTTGATTGATTCGCCGGCGTTGTGCGCTTGAGCGATCCTGAACCCCCCAGGACCTGTCTTGAAGGGTTCTGATCAACAGGGGCAACAACCGTGCCAGCATGAAATCGTCGATTGCGGGTTTGATGTGCCTCAAATTCCCCGTTTTTTTATGTGACTTTGTGGGGCCTGTTCACAAGGGGAACGCTGTGTTGTGACAGTGTTCCAATATGTATCAATTGTGGGGCGCCAGGGTTGTTGCAGGACCTGCAAGTGCCTTCTGTTCGTAGCCCGGATACCACTGGGCGATGCTACGGTGCAACTCTGCGGGTAGAGCGGCCCAGGATTGAAATGCGGAAGGCACAGGCGTGCGCAAGACTTCGCTCAGATCCAGGCCTTTATCGGCGCTGCTTTTCAGCATGCTGTCCAGCCAGCGTAGCCATTGTGCCGTTTGCTTGAATCCCCGGTCATCACTGTGAACGGGCCCATGACTGGGCACCACGACCGTCATTGGTAAGGTGGTGAACAAGTCATTCAGCTGGTCCAGGCTGGATAACCAGGGTTCGACGTCGGCATGTGGCGTGGTCGGAACACGTTCAGCAAATACCAGCCCCCCCACGAAGACCACGCCCGTGCTGTGATCAATCAAAACCAGGTCGTCACGTGTATGACCATTGAGTTTTCGGAGTTCAAGTGCGTGCTGACCTAATCGGAGTTTTTGCGGTTGTATGGCCTGGGCCGGAGGTTTCGGCTCGGTACCCTTCATCCAGTCGCCACACAGACGGTACAGGTTGTCGGCATAGGCCTTGCCCTCAGCTGCCATACCCGCAATGCTGCCCGCGAGAGCCTGTACGGGCTTGTCAGCCCATGCCTGATTGCCAAAGAAATAATCAGGATGCAGGTTGAGATTGAGCACCCGCACCACAGGTTCGGAGGTAATTTTTTCGATCGCTCGCCGCTGCTGTTCGCCGTAGAGGCGGGACGGCCCGGTGTTGATGACAACCACTCCATGACCAGTGGCAATAAAGCCGGTGTTGATGATGTTGCAGCCATTTTTTCGGCTGAAGTCGTCAACAGCGCCTTCAATCACCCAGGTGCCTGTGGCTATCTGGCGGGGCTTGAGGCCGTAGTCCAGTGTTTGCGGGTTGGGCGCCGGAGTTTGGGCTGTGGCAGTGGCCACCCATCCCGCCAGACAGCATGCCCAGGCCTTGGCCAGGCGGCTCATGCGGGTACCTCGGCCTGGATGCGATTGCCGTTGTTGTCATGCCCGAGCACCCTCAGGATGCCGTTGGGCCGCTCCGGAAGTTCGAAGGTGATGATGGGATTTTCCGACACGGGTTCATGCAAGGCCAGGCGCCACCAGATGCGTCCCGCATCATCCTGCATGTACAGGTCCTCGATGTAAAAGGCGGGGATGCCAGCAACCAGACCGGTATCCATCGGGTGCATCACGCGCAAACGCAGGCGGCGGCTACCTTCGAGCACATTGTCGAAAAAGCGGGACTGCACTTCGTTGAGGGTCTTGCTCCACGAGCCATCACTGCGTGTGGCCCCGGGCACCGTGCACCCGCCCCCCGCTGCCTGCACCCAGGTGCTACCGACATGCCAATGCCCATCACGGGTTTGGACCATGGCACGTACGGGCGATCCTTGTTCCATGCGAAAACGGAAAGCCAGCATAGGCAGGGAGCGCATCGGCTCAAAACTCAGGATTTCCTTGACAGGGTTGCGATCCGCCACGACGGTGATGCGTGCCACGCCGCCACCCACGGTGCTGAGCGCACGGGCGTCGATCAGCATCGGCACGTTCATGGCATCGTCGGCAAAAGCCGGTCCGCGCACCAGCACCTGGTTGCTGAAGCTCATGGGGCTGTTGCCCAGGTAGTGCTTGCGCAGCACCGGCCACTGCATGGAGCCCAAGGGGTCACCACCTGTGAGTTCGTCTGTTGCCGTAGGCTTGCCCTGCGCCCAGCCCTGGCTCAGCTTCAGGCTGGTTCCCAACACTGCCCATCGGGCAAGGGCGCTGCGTCGTGTCAAGAATGTTGTCATGCAAAGTCTCCTTCAAGCCGCACCGCGTTGCTTCATCCAGCCCCGCTGCGGGTCGTAACCCCACAAGGCCAGGCCGAAAAAGGTCGCCATGCCCAGCAAAACAACCGCCCAAGAGAGGACTGGAAACTGACCATACATCGCAAAACGCATGGCTTCCACAACGTGGGTGAAGGGATTCCACTGGGCCAATACCAGCAACCACCACGCGCCGGATTCTTCGAGTTTCCAGAGTGGGTACAGCGCCGGGCTGATAAAAAACATCGGGAAAATCACGAAATTCATCGTGCCCGCGAAGTTTTCAAGCTGACGCACATAGACCGACAGCATCAGGCCCAGTGCCGCGAGCAGGCTGGCACCACACACCATGGCCAGCACCAGCAGCGGCACATCGCTCCAGCTGAAGCGTATGCCAAACGCGGTGGCAATGAGCAAAAACACAAGCATTTGTAGCACTGACAAGCTGGTACCTGCCAGCAACTTGAAGGCCAGCAGCCAGATGCGTGGCAGGGGAGCGGTTAGCAACAGGCGCATCACGCCCATTTCCCGGTCGTACACCATCGACAGAGAACTTTGCATGCCGTTGAACAGTGCCACCATGGCCAGCAGCCCAGGCACCATGTACTCTTGGTATTCCACGTAGGTTTCATAGGGCGGCACGATGGACACACCGAACACATTGTGAAAGCCGGCCGAGAACACCACAAACCACAAAAGTGGGCGCACCAGCGCCGACCCCAGGCGGGAGGGCTGGCGCAGAAACTTCATGACCTCACGCCCCACCACCGCTCGCAGGGCGCGCGCCAGGTGCAGCATCAGGGGCGGGCTTTGCATGCACTTTCCTTTTCGTCAAAACCCAATGTGTCCATCACCTCAGTGGGGTGCAAAACGCCATCCAGCGGGGCCAGCCCCACAACGCCATCGCTGTGGCCTAGAAATACGGGTTGGCGCAACTGTCCGTCCCAGGGCCGGAAAGACAAGCGCGGTCCCTTGGATCCGTCCACGAAAACCTCGCCGGCACGCAAGCGCTTGAGCTGTTGCGCAACGGGTGCTCGTGGATCGTCGCTTAGCACCGATGCAATTGAGCGTACGGCCACCCAGGCTGCCCAGTCCTGGCTTTGCATGGGGCGATTGGAAATGCGCTTGAAAGCGCGTGACACCTGCGGACCGCCATTTCGCTCCCACTGGGGATGCCAGGCCATGGCGACCAGGCCGTTGTCACCCACCACCGGTCGAGGCCACTGTGTGGCGTAGGGCAGGGTGCGGGCAAACTCACCATGGCTGTCCATCACGGCCACGACCTCATGATCTCGGTCGTTGGTGAGTAGTTTGGTGTTGGCCAGATCCCGCTCGCGTGGGTCTCCGGACAATTTAAAAGGCTTGGTCTGAACGATTTTGAGACCGAAACGGCGTGCCGCACGCTCAAATGCCGCGGTGCGCGCCTGATCTTGAGGCAGGGGGCCTTGCAACACAAGAACCTTGCGCCAGGATTTGGAGGCCAGGTACTGTGCCATGGCGTCTGCCAACATCTGGCGGCTGGGTACCGTGTGCAGCAGGTGAGGGGCGCATTGTTGTGCCCGCAGGTCATCATCATCCAGTCCGGCATTGATCACGATCGCACCACCCAGTGCGGCAGGTGCCAGCTTCACCAGTTGCTGCAGCTCCGTGGCGGGGAGATCTGCCACGATGTGCTGCACGCGCGCTGCCTTCAGGTCACCCAGTAGCTTGGGGATCGCTTGCAGATCGGGCAGCACCACATTCTTGATCAGCAGCTCTGCATTGACCGCGTCCAGCTCGACCGAAGAGCCTTCAGCCGCCACTTGCGCGGCATCCAGGATATGGCCTTGGGGGTGGCCGGGATAGCCGCGTTCCATGCGTCGGGTGGTGTGGCGCGGGTCGCCGGAGAGCGAGACCACCGCCACGGTCACACGCTGGGTGCTCGGTGGCGGCGCAGACCATGCCGAGTCGCCCAGCACGGCCCATAACACCCCGCCCATGACGAGTGCAACTTGACGACTTGAAGCAGCGGGCAAGGTCATGCTCCAGCACCTCAGGGTTGAACCAACACGGTGTGCGGTACGCGGCCGACGGGCACTGTACGCACGGCCTTGGCCGTAGTGGTGTCAACCAGGGTCATGTCATCGGACATGCCATTAGCCACATACAAGAGCTGACCATTGGGGTGTGCCGTCAAACCCCACGCCCGCTTACCGACCAACACCAGGTTTTTGACTTTGCGCGTGGCTACATCCAGTTCAGCCACATGGTTGGCCCGTCCCAGGCCCACCCACATGCTTTTGCCATCGGGTGAAAGGGCCATGCCCACGGGCGTGATGTCATTGGCGCGCATACCTTTGACTTTCAGGTCGATGGTCTGCAGCACGGCGTGGTTTTCGGTGCTGACGATGCTGACACTCGCACCGAGCTCATTGCTGACCCAGATTTCCTTGCCGTCGTTTACCAGTACAAACCGGCGGGGACGGTTGCCCACACGAATGTTCTTGATGATTTTTTTTGTGGTCAGGTCAATCACGTGGACCAGATTGGCGGTCTCGGAGGTGACGTAAGCACGCTTGCCATCCGGGGTGACCAACACGCCCTCAGGTTCGCCACCGGTCTTGACTTCAAATAGTTTGGTCTTGGTCTCCAGGTTGTAGGCCG
>JBEEJZ010000040.1:0-3025 GCA_041168905.1 Pseudomonadota bacterium
CAGCAGGAAGCCGAGGGGGCGTCCGAACGGTTTTTGACGCTGTTTTCCAATGTGCCACTGGCGCTGATGGTGGTGGACGAGAACGGCCTGGTGCTAGAGAGCAATGCCATGGCCTTGCGCCTGTTTCGACCACTGGAAACAGACCCGCCCCTGACATTTGTCCTGCCGCTGGTCAACCATGATCACCGTGAACAGGTCAAAGCGCTTTTTGAACGTGCATTGGCGGCAGGCACCAGCGAGGCCAGCGAGCTGGTGTTCGCACGCGGCTTGGGTGGCCGATTCACCGGTGATCTGCACATCGCGCGCATCGAAAACTCGCAAGACGAGTTGGCGCATTTCATCTGTGCCTTCATCGACCAGGGACCTTTGCTGGCCGAGCGCCAGGCATTGCAACACCGCAATGAAGAGCTGAACCAAAGCCAGAATCGGCTGGCGGCGATCATCAATTCAGCGCTGGATGCCATCATTTGCGTGGATGGTCAGCACCTGATTTCGGTGTTCAACCCCGCTGCGGCGGCGCTGTTCCAGTGCCCCAGTGACCAGGCGCTGGGGCGGCCGTTGGAGCAGTTTTTGCCCGATGCGGCGCGTTCACTGGCCTATGCCCAAGTGAGCACCCACGCCCAATTGGGCGAAATGGCGGGACTGACCACCGGAGGCAAGGTGCTGTCGGTAGAGGTGAGTGTGTCGTGCGACCGGCGCAGCGACGGCGACATCATCACCGTGTTCGCCCGTGACCTGACGGGCCGCAAAAAGATCGAGGCCCAGCGCAACGCCCTGGAATCGCAATTGCGCGAATCCCACAAGATGCAGGCCATAGGCACCATGGCGGGCGGCATTGCGCACGATTTCAACAACATCCTGAGCGCGATTCTGGGCAACGTGGAGCTGGCAAAACAGGATGCCGGACCTGAATCACCGGCCCTGACCAGCCTGGCTGAAATTTACAAGGCAGGCCGACGGGCGCGTGACCTGGTGCGCCAGATTCTGACCTTCAGCCGTAACGAGCAAGCCCGGCGCAGCGCCATCTCGCTGGAAGACGTGGTGCTTGAAACCACTCGCCTGCTGAAAGTCACGCTCCCCCCCGCTGTGGAGCTGACGGTGCAAGCCGACGCAGGCCTGCCCCCGGTGCTGGGCGACGCCACCCAGGTGGAGCAAACGGTGCTGAACCTGTGCACCAACGCCATACAGGCGATCGGACCGGCGCGTGGCCATGTGCACATCGAGCTGGCCCAATTGCCCCACGAGCAACTGCCGTCATCGGGCCGGGACCTGGCCCCGGGCAGCTATGTGTCTTTGGCCGTGCGCGACACCGGTGGGGGCATACCCGCCGAGACGCTGGAGCGGATCTTCGAGCCCTTTTTCACCACCAAACCCGTGGGCCAGGGCACCGGACTGGGCTTGTCGGTGGTGCACGGCATCATGCGCACCCACCAGGGTGCCATCGACGTGCAAAGCGCGCCGGGCCAGGGCAGTGTCTTTACCCTGTACTTTCCGGCAGCGGCTGAACCGGCCTCCCCCGCGCCAGCAGCCGCCACTGCGCCACCGAGCAGCAAAGCAGCCGTCGAAGCAGGCTCGGCCGGCCATGTGATGTACGTGGATGACGACCAGGCGCTGGTGTTTCTGGTGGAGCGGGTCTTGCGCCGGCGTGGTTTCAAGGTCAGCACCTTTACCGACCCGCACGAGGCAGAGCAGGCCCTGCGCGAGCGTGCCGCAGAGTTTGACCTGCTGGTGACCGACTACAACATGCCCGGCTACTGTGGCGTGGACCTGCTGCGCGCCGCCCGGCTCATTCGGGCCGACTTGCCGGTGGCGCTGGCTTCGGGCTACGTCACGCCGGAGATCGAGCAAAGCGCCTACGCCGAAGGTGCCCGCGCGCTGATCCACAAACCCAACGACGTGGACGAACTGTGCGCCACGGTGCAGCGCCTGGTGCAGGAAAGCGCAGATCAAAAAAGTCAGCGCCCCGCCCCATCGTGACGGGTGCCGACAACAGAGCCGGCCCTGAGCTGCCTGAGCTGGAGGTGGTCTTTGCGGACGCCTGCCTGCTGGTCCTGAACAAGCCCTCGGGCCTGCTGGCGGTGCCCGGGCGTGGCGAGGACAAACAGGACTGCCTGAGTGCCCGCGCACAGGCCTACTATCCCGACGCGCTGGTAGTGCACCGTCTGGACATGGCCACCTCGGGCCTGATGCTGATGGGCCGTGGGCCCCACTGGCAACGCGCCTTGAGCCGCGCCTTTGAACAGCGCGAGGTAGATAAACGCTATGAGGCCGTGGTAGCGGGCGATGTGCAAACCACCTGGCAAAACGCGCCCAAACTGGCAGATGGATGGGCACTGATCGACCTGCCCATCGCCGTAGACTGGCCGCTACGCCCTCGACGCGTGGTGGCGCCAGACGGACAAGCCAGCCAGACCCGCTGGCGGCCTATGATGGGCAACGGTCGAGTCGAGCTCGAACCCGTCACCGGACGCACCCACCAGCTACGCGTCCACCTGCAAGCGATCGGCCACCCCATTTGGGGGGATGCCCTGTACGCAGACCCGCCCGTGCAAGCGCTGAGCCCCAGGCTGTTGCTGCACGCCAAGGAGCTGAAGCTGCGCCATCCGCAGACGGGAGAGGGGCTGTGTTTTCGGGGTGAGGTGGGGTTTTAGGGGATAAAGGCCGGGAGGCGCCCGGCGGCGGCGGTTGCTTTGTCCTTTTGCCAAGGGCGGGAGCCGGGATGTCGCCCCGGCGGGCGAGCTGCTTTCTTTTGATCCCCAAAAGAAAGTAGCCAAAGAAAGGCGACCCCAGCGTCTGCGTCCCCGCTGCGCAGCAGCGGGGCAACCGGCGGTGCTCGATCCAGCCGGGGTCCGCGCAAACTCGCTGCGCTCAAACAGCGCGCGGCCCTGATCCGGCTAGCTCTGCGCTCCTCGGCGCATACACAAGGGGCTGGAGCCCGGAAGTCCTGAATTCCTGACTCCCTGAGCCCCCACCCCTTTGCTGTTTGCGCCGAGCAGCGCACCGAAACGGGGATCAGAAGAACGCA
>JBEEJZ010000041.1:0-6540 GCA_041168905.1 Pseudomonadota bacterium
TGCGTTCTTCTGATCCCCGTTTCGGTGCGCTGCTCGGCGCAAACAGCAAAGGGGTGGGGGCTCAGGGAGTCAGGAATTCAGGACTTCCGGGCTCCAGCCCCTTGTGTATGCGCCGAGGAGCACAGAGCCAGCCGGATCAGGGCCGCGCGCTGTTTGAGCGCAGCGAGTTTGCGCGGACCCCGGCTGGATCGAGCACCGCAGGTTGCCCCGCTGCTGCGCAGCGGGGACGCAGACGCTGGGGTCGCCTTTTCTTGGGCTACTTTCTTTTGGCGATCAAAAGAAAGCAGCTCGCCCGCCGGGGCGAGACCCGGCTCCCGCCCTTCGCAGAAGATCAAGCCTACCCACCGCCGCCGGGCGCCTTCCGGCCTCAGGTCTAGGCAAGACCACACCCGTCACCAATTCATCAAATCGCCACCAACTCCCTCACACCATCCACCTCCATATTCGCCCCCTGCCCGCGGGCCAACACAGATCCGCGTTCCATCACGATGTAATCATCGGCCAGCTCGCGGGCGAAGTCGTAGTACTGTTCGCACAGCAAGATAGCCATGTCGCCCCGGTTGGCCAGCATGCGAATCACGCGGCCGATGTCCTTGATGATGCTGGGCTGAATGCCTTCGGTGGGCTCGTCCAGGATCAGCAGCTTGGGGCCTGCCGCAAGCGCGCGGGCGATGGCCAGCTGTTGCTGCTGTCCGCCAGACAAATCACCGCCACGGCGGTTCAGCATCTGCTTGAGGACCGGGAACAGGTCGAACAACTCTGCGGGAATCGGGGTGCTTGCACTTTTGTAGGCCAGTCCCATGCGCAGGTTTTCCTCGACGGTCAGGCGGGCAAAGATTTCACGGCCCTGGGGTACAAAGCCCATGCCAGCGCGGGCGCGCTCGTAGGGCGTGGCCTTGTGGATGGCTTTGCCGTCGAACTCGATGGTGCCAGTCTTGATGGGCACCAGGCCCATCAAGCTCTTCAGCAAGGTGGTTTTGCCCACGCCATTGCGGCCAAGCAGCACAGTCACCTTGCCCAGCTGCGTGGTCAGGCTCACATCGCGCAGGATGTGTGAGCCGCCGTAGTATTGGTTGATATTCTTCACGTTCAGCATGTGCAAATCCTTAGCGGCCCAGGTAGACCTCAATCACGCGCTCATCTGACTGCACCTGCTCCAGCGTGCCTTGGGCCAGCACGGAGCCGTCGCACAACACGGTCACGATGTCGGAAATGGTTTTGATGAAGCTCATGTCGTGCTCCACCACCATCAGCGAGTGCTTGCCCTTGAGCGTGAGAAACAGCTCTGCCGTGCGTGCCGTTTCTTCATCGGTCATGCCCGCCACCGGCTCATCCAGCAACAAGAGCTTGGGGTCTTGCATCAAGAGCATGCCAATTTCCAGCCATTGCTTTTGACCATGGCTCAGGGTGCCGGCCAGGCGCGCCACGCTATCAGCCAGGTGGATGGTGTGCAAAATTTCCGCCAACCGGTCACTCTGGGCCGAATCCAGCCTGAACACCATGGATGCTTTCACACCCTTGTTGGTTTTGAGCGCCAGTTCCAGGTTCTCAAACACCGTGAGCTGCTCAAACACCGTGGGTTTCTGGAACTTGCGGCCGATGCCCAACTGCGCAATTTCCGGCTCCTTGTAGCGCAGCAAATCGATGGTGCTGCCAAAGTACACACGCCCTTCGTCGGGTCGGGTTTTGCCAGTGATGATGTCCATCATGGTGGTCTTGCCGGCACCATTAGGTCCGATGATGCAGCGCAGCTCGCCCGGCGCAATGTCCAGGCTGAGCTTGTTGATGGCCTTGAAGCCGTCAAAGCTCACGCTCACATCCTCCAGGTACAAGATGCGGCCATGGGTCACATCCACCTCACCGGGCGTTGCGATCCGAGAAAAACCTGCGGCGCGGCCACCCGACTCGGTTTGGCCATCCTTGACTTTGGTGGCCTGAGCTTCGGCGCGTCGCGCGCCCTCTTCCATCAGATCTGGCGTCATGCCTTGTCCCCCTTCAGCTTCTTCACCAGGCCCACGATGCCCTGGGGCAAAAACAGGGTCACGGCAATGAACAAGGCACCCAAAAAGTAGAGCCAGAATTCGGGGGCGGTCACGGTGAGCCAGCTCTTGGCACCGTTGACGATGAAGGCACCCACAATGGGTCCGATCAGGGTGGCACGCCCACCCACCGCCGCCCAGATGGCAATCTCGATCGAGTTGGCGGGACTCATTTCACTCGGATTGATGATGCCGATCTGCGGCACATACAAGGCACCCGCCACGCCACACATCACCGCCGAGATCACCCAGATGGTCAGCTTGTAGCCGATGGGGGAGTAGCCCGAAAACATGACACGGCTCTCGGCATCACGCACGGCCTGCAACACACGACCAAACTTGCTGCCCACCAGCCATTTGGCATACAGGTAGAAGCCCAGCAGGGTCAGACCGGTCATCACAAACAAGACCATGCGCATGCTGGGTGTGGCAATCGGCATGCCCAAAATGCGCTTGAAGTCGGTGAAGCCGTTGTTACCCCCAAAGCCGGTCTCGTTGCGGAAGAACAGCAGCATGGCCGCAAAAGTCATGGCCTGGGTGATGATGGAAAAGTACACACCCTTGATGCGCGAGCGAAAGGCAAAGTAGCCAAACACAAAAGCCACCAGGCCAGGCACCAGCACGATCAGCAGCAGGGTCGCCACAAAGCTGTCGGAAAAGGTCCAGTGCCAGGGCAGGGTTTTCCAGTCCAGAAACACCATGAAGTCGGGCAGCTCGCTCTTGTAGTTGCCTTCCAGGCCAATCTGGCGCATGAGGTACATGCCCATCACGTAGCCGCCCAGGGCGAAGAACAAGCCGTGGCCCAGGCTCAGAATGCCGGTGTAGCCCCAGATCAGGTCCATGGCCAGGGCGCAAATGGCGTAGCACATGATCTTGGCCGTCAGCGCAACCGCGTAATCGCTCATGTGCAGCACGCTGCCTTCAGGCACCAGCAGGTTCAGCACGGGTGCCAGCGCACAGACGACCAGCAAGGCCACCAGGAATGCGCTCCAGCCTCTGCGGGTCAGGAGCGGCGCAGGCTCGGGAAGTTTGAATGGAGTTGGAGAGGTCATGGTGTCAGGCCTCCGCAGAACGGCCTTTCATCGCAAAAATGCCCTGTGGACGCTTCTGGATGAAGATGATGATGAGAACCAGAACGGCGATCTTGGCCAGCACAGCGCCGGTCCAGCCTTCCAGGAACTTGTTCAGAATACCCAGCCCCAGGGCAGCGTACACCGTGCCAGCAAGTTGGCCCACGCCACCCAGCACCACGACCATGAACGAGTCCACGATGTAGTTTTGCCCCAGGTCCGGCCCCACATTGCCCACCTGGCTGAGCGCGCAACCGGCCAGACCGGCAATGCCCGAACCCAGCGCAAAGGCGTAGGTATCAATCCGGGCCGTGTTCACACCCATGCACGAGGCGGTGGGACGGTTTTGCGTCACGGCGCGCACAAACAGGCCCAGGCGTGTGCGGCTGATCAGCCACGACACCCCCAGAAGCACCGCCAGGGCAAACGCCACGATGACGAGTCGGTTGTAGGGCAAGGACAGGTTACCCAACACCTGCACGCCGCCACTCATCCAAGAGGGGTTTTCCACGCCCACGTTCTGTGCACCAAACACAGTGCGCACCAGCTGCATCAGCACCAGGCTGATGCCCCAGGTCGCCAGCAGGGTCTCCAGAGGGCGGCCGTACAAGAAGCGCAGCACGCTGCGTTCCATGGCGGCACCCATGAGAGCTGACGCGCCAAATGCCACCGGTATGGCGGCCAGCAGATACCAGTCAAAAGCACCGGGCAGGTATTTTTGAAACAGGCCCTGCACCACATAAGTGGCATAGGCGCCAATCATCATCAGCTCGCCGTGGGCCATGTTGATCACACCCATCAGGCCGTAGGTAATGGCCAGGCCCAGCGCCACCAGCAGGAGGATGGAACCCAGGCTGACACCGCTAAAGATCGCACCCAGCTTGTCACCCCAGGCCAGCTCGGCCTCAACTTTTTTCAGTGCAGCCTCCAGGGCCGTCTTCACATCGGCATCTGCTTCTTCTGCGATGCGGGCCAGTAAGACGGTCTTGGTGCTGGGCTGGCTGCTTTGGGCCAACAGGGCCGCAGCCTCCAGGCGCTTGGCCTTGTCCGGACTGGCCAGCAGGAAGGAACTGCGAATGAGACCCAACTGGTCACGTATGGCAGGCACTTGCTCGGCCGCATAGGCCTTGTCAATCAATGGCAACAGGCTGGCATCTGCATCGCCAAACAGGGTTTTGACCGCCTCTGCGCGAACTTTGTCGTCCTTGGACAACAGCTTGAGGGACGCCAGTGCCGTGTCGAGGGCCCCTCGCATGCGGTTGTTGTTGATGACGTCTTCGGCGTCGTCAGGCACGGCGGCTTCTGCGCCGGTGACTGGGTTCAGGCCCTTGCCGTCTTGCATCAAGAAAACCTGGGTGGCGCTGGTCTTGACCGCATCGTCGCTCAGCGCCTGGATAAAGGCGGCAGTCTTATCATCCGCAGCCGACAACGCCTTGTTCAGTGCCTCGATGCGGGCATCCACCTCGCCCACGGACATGCCGCGCGCCTCATCGGCGGTAAGAGCCGATGCCAGTGAGCCGGGCAGCGCCAGCAGCACAGCCAGCAGGCCTATAGATATTCGTTTCATGTATGGATCACGCTTGCATGAAAAAACGGCGGGGCACTCGACCCCGCCGTCCTGGACAGCCGCACTTGAGTGCAGCCGTCAGCACAGAAGGACCAATTTACTTCTTGGCGGGCTCGTCAGGCTTGCCTTCGTTGCCTTCCACGAAGGGGCTCCAGGGCTTGGCCTTGACGGGACCCGGCGTCTTCCACACCACGTTGAACTGGCCGTCCGCCTTGACTTCACCAATGAACACAGACTTGTGCAGGTGGTGGTTTTTCTCATCCATCTTGGACACGATGCCGCTCGGTGCCTTGAAGGTCTGGCCAGCCATGGCCTTGATCACGGCGTCGACGTCAGTGGTCTTCGCCTTCTCGACGGCTTGCTTCCACATGTTGATGCCGATGTAGGTGGCTTCCATCGGGTCGTTGGTCAAAGGCTTGTCTTTGTGACCGGCGATGTTCTTGGCCTTGGCGTAGTCAGACCACTTCTTGATGAAAGCGGTGTTGTCGGGGTTCTTGATGCTCATGAAGTAGTTCCATGCAGCCAGGTGGCCCACCAGAGGTTTGGTGTCCACGCCGCGCAGTTCTTCTTCACCCACCGAGAAAGCCACCACCGGCACATCCTTGGCTTTCAGGCCAGCGTTGCCCAGTTCCTTGTAGAAAGGCACGTTGGAGTCACCGTTGATGGTAGAGACCACCGCGGTCTTGCCACCGGCGCTGAACTTCTTGATGTCAGCCACGATGGTCTGATAGTCGGAGTGGCCGAACGGGGTGTACTTCTCGTCGATGTCCGACTCTTTCACGCCCTTGCTCTTCAGGTAAGCGCGCAGAATTTTGTTGGTGGTGCGGGGGTAGACATAGTCGGTGCCCAGCAGTACCCAGCGCTTGGCGGCACCGCCGTCCTTGCTCATCAGGTAATCCACAGCGGGAATGGCCTGCTGGTTGGGAGCAGCACCGGTGTAAAACACATTCTTGGACAACTCTTCACCCTCGTACTGCACGGGGTAGAACAGCAAACCATTGAGTTCTTCCACGACGGGCAGCACAGACTTGCGGGACACAGACGTCCAGCAACCGAAGATGACAGCCACCTTGTCTTGCGTCAGCAGCTGCTTGGTCTTGTCGGCAAACAGGGGCCAGTTGGAAGCGGGGTCAACCACGACGGGTTCCAGCTTCTTGCCCAGCACGCCGCCCTTGGCATTGATCTCGTCAATGGCCATCAGCACGGTGTCCTTGAGGACGGTTTCAGAAATGGCCATGGTGCCCGACAGGCTGTGCAACACACCCACCTTGATGGTGTCGGCTGCCAATGCCTGAGAGGCCAAAGACAAAGTGCCTGCTGCCACTGCGGCTGCAAAAGCGATGGTCTTGAGATGTCCGCGACGATTCATCATGTTTCTCCAAAAAAACGAAAGAGTTGGAAGGGCAGTTTGGGATAAACGGCTCGTAGGGGTCTAAGCAAGGGGTGTGCCAGGGGTGGTTTACCTTGCTCAGGGTGGAGGCCGGGATGTCGCCCCGGCGGGCGAGCTGCTTTCTTTTAATCGCAAAAGAAAGTAGCCAAAGAAAAGGCGACCCCAGCGTCTGCGTCCCCGCTGCTTTGCAGCGGGGCAACCTGTGTTGCTCGATCCAGCCGGGGTCCGCGCAAACTCGCTGCCGCTCAAACAGCGCGCGGCCCTGATCCGGCTGGCTCTGTGCTCCTCGGCGCATACACAAGGGGCTGGAGCCCGGAAGTCCTGAACCCCACCACTTTGCTGTTTGCGCCGAGCAGCGCACCGAAACGGGGATCAGAAGAACGCATGTCTGAGCGCAGCGAGTTTGCGTTCTTCCCCCGGTTCGGGAGCAGCACAGGCTGCCCCGAAGCTGCAGGCTTCGGGGTCGCAAACAGT
>JBEEJZ010000042.1:0-2527 GCA_041168905.1 Pseudomonadota bacterium
CAAGCCGGGCAGGATTGGCGCGCGGCGCCCAAACTGGACGAGGAAACCCGTGCCGTCGAGGCCGACCTAGGCGATACCGGTCGGGTCCTGATACGTGCCAGTGGTACTGAACCGCTGGTGCGCGTGATGGTGGAGGCCCGCGACGCCGAGCAGGCGAGGGCGTGTGCCCAACGCATTGCCAACACCCTGTCAATCTGAATCATCGGCAGCCACCCCCGATGCGAACTACTGCCCCACTCAATTCCCCCGGCCCAAAACAACTGGCATTGACCGTGGTATTGGCCGATTACCACGACCCCACCCATGCACGTGCCCTGGTTGACCTGCTGGACAGCTATGCCAGCGATCCCGCCGGGGGCGGTGAACCGCTGAGCGAGTTTGCCAAAACCCATTTGATCGCAGCTTTGGCTGCACGGCCCCAAGCCTTCAGTGTGCTGGCTTTCATGGGAGACAAGGCCGTGGGTCTGATCAACTGCATCGAGGGTTTTTCGACCTTTGCCTGCCGCCCTTTGGTGAACGTGCACGATGTTGCTGTGCTACCCGCCTACCGGGGCCAAAGAGTGGGCGAGCACATGCTGACCCTCGTCGAACAGCTCGCCCGCGAGCGCGGCGCCTGCAAGCTCACCCTCGAAGTGCTCTCTGGCAACGCACCCGCTACCCAGCTGTATCAGCGCCTGGGCTTTGAGGCCTATCAGCTCGACCCTGCCATGGGCCACGCCCAGTTCATGCAGAAGTGGCTTCAGTAAACCAGCGGCACCAATATTTCGTTGGGCACCGGTTGGCGCACGTAGTCGTCGTGCCGAACCCGCTCGGGCAAGGAGATGCTGGCATGAGGAACCTCCTGGTAGGGCAATTGCTGCAACAGGTGGTGTATGCAATTGAGGCGCGCCTTCTTCTTGTCGTCGGCCGGCACCACCCACCACGGGGCCTCTTCAATGTGGGTGCGATCCAGCATGATTTCCTTGGCCTTGGTGTAGTCCTCCCAGCGACGGCGTGATTCCAGGTCCATGGGGCTCAGCTTCCACTGCTTGAGTGGATCATGTATGCGGCCCAAAAAGCGCAGATTCTGCTCGTCGTCCGAGATTGAAAACCAGTATTTGATGAGCTTGATGCCCGAGCGCGCCAGCATTTTTTCGAACTCGGGCACGGTTCTGAAAAACTCCTCGTATTGGTCATCGCTGCAAAAGCCCATGACCCGTTCCACGCCCGCACGGTTGTACCAGGATCGATCAAACAGCACCATTTCGCCGGCGGCGGGCAGGTGCGAGACATAGCGCTGAAAGTACCACTGTGTCCGCTCTCGGTCGTTCGGCGCAGGCAGCGCTGCCACCCGGCACACGCGAGGATTGAGGCGCTGTGTGATGCGCTTGATCACACCGCCCTTGCCGGCGGCATCTCGCCCTTCAAAAATGATCACCACTTTCTGCCCGCTGGCCACCACCCAGTCCTGCAGTTTTACCAATTCGCCCTGTAGGCGGAACAGTTCCCTGAAGTAGTTCTGGCGCGCGAGTCGGTCCTGCTGGGTGTGATCGGGTGATTCATCGCCGGTCAGTTGCGCGAGGGTGCGGTCTTCAAGCTCGAGTTCCAGCTCTTCGTCATAACTGTCCACCAGATCCCGGTGGATGCGTCGCATCAATTCATCGTCACTTGCGCTCATCTGTCCCTCCTGTATGTGCTGGCTGCCAGCTTAGAGGGCGCGTGTGGCAGTTTGATGACAAAAGTCGTCATGAGATGTCATGGAAGTGACACGCGAAGGACATGTCTCTGTCATCAGCCATCCCCAAAATTCATCCCATTAAAAACAAATGGAGAGGCAAATGAGCAACATCGAAATCCAGTCGGCACACGAGGCGGATTCCTTGAATGCAGTCACTCAAGAGGCTGGCAAACCCGGCGTGGATGTCGTCGCCCAGCGCATGCGCATCTTGCGCTGCACAGCGCTGTCCATGGCAGGCAGTCCGGGTGGCTTACGTTTCAAGGCCGGTTCACGGCCCTGGCTGGAGGGTCTGGTCTGCGAGTCCGGAAAACGTCGTCAAAGGAGCAAGTTATGAGAGAACTACCCAACCCCACCTTTCCCGTATCGTCGATCGCATTGCCCAGGGGGGCACTTCATCGCGTGGGTGCATCGGGCTCAGCTGAACGTCAAGCGGGTTTGTCGGGTGGCATCGAAGTCTCGTGGGCGAGGCATTACGATGAAGTTCGGGCTGCCCAACGATTGAGGTTCAACGTTTTTGCCACCGAAATGGGCGCGCGCCTGGACACCAGCGTGCCGGGTCACGACGTGGATCTGTTTGACGATTACTGTGAGCATCTGATCGTGCGTGATCAGGAGACGCGCGAGGTGGTCGGCACTTACCGTGTGCTGCCACCTGCACAGGCGCGCCGTGTGGGCAGCACTTATAGCGACACCGAATTTGATCTGGTTCGCCTGCGCGCCTTGCGCCCGACGATGGTGGAGTTGGGCCGCAGTTGTGTGCATGCCGACTATCGCCACGGCGGCGTCATCATGGCCCTGTGGGGCGCCCTT
>JBEEJZ010000043.1:0-5416 GCA_041168905.1 Pseudomonadota bacterium
GCTGACGATCATATTGCCAAAGCCATGTGCTTCACCGCCGGCGCTGGCGGCAGAGGCCAAGACCAGAGCAACCACAGCCAGCGTCAGCAAAGTCAGCACATAGGTCAGTTGACGCCGTGCATCGGTCACGCGCAAATCAACCAGCGAAATCACACATGCCATGGTCAGCAGAATGATTTCGGGGTACACCGTGATCCAACTCAGTTTATCTATCATTGCCACTCTCTCTCGATTCGGTTCTGTCGATTCTGTTGAATCAGTTCAACTTGGACTGCGCGACATGCTTCAACAACTCTGCCACGGAACTGTCCATGATTTGTGTGAACGGATGAGGGAAGATGCCCATGTAAAGCACTGCTGCCGCCAGCAAGGCCAGCATCAGAAATTCCCGGGAGTTGATGTCCGTGAGCTCCTTGACGTGGTCGTTGGTCACGGGGCCAAGGTAGACACGTTTGAACATCCAGAGCGTGTAGGCGGCACCAAAAATCAAGGCGCTGGCAGCGATCATGCCCACCCAGAAGTTGGCCTTGATGGCACCCAGAATGACCATCCACTCGCCTACAAAGCCAGCGGTTGCAGGCAATCCACAGTTGGCCATAGAAAACAGCAGTGCAAATGCGGCGAATTTGGGCATGGTGTTTACCACGCCCCCATAGCTGGCAATCTGGCGCGAATGAACACGGTCATACAAAACGCCGATGGACAAGAACATGGCTGCCGATACGAAACCGTGTGCAATCATCTGCACCAGACCACCCGAAACACCCAGGTCATTGAAGATAAAGAAACCCAGTGTCACGAAGCCCATGTGGGCGACTGACGAATACGCCACCAATTTCTTCATATCCTGCTGCACCATGGCAACCAGGCCAACATAGACCACTGCAATCAAGGACAAGGTGATCATGAATCCCGCCCACTCGTGGGCGGCATCAGGCGCAATGGGCAAGGAAAAACGCAGAAACCCGTAGGCGCCGAGCTTGAGCATGATGGCTGCCAACACGGCAGAGCCTCCGGTAGGCGCCTCAACGTGCACATCTGGCAGCCAGGTGTGCACAGGCCACATCGGCACCTTCACGGCAAACGCCGCAAAGAAGGCGAAGAACAACAGCGTCTGAGCCGAGATCCCCAGAGGAAGCTGGTGCCAAGTCGCCAGATCAAAACTGCCACCCGATTTGAGATACAAGAACACCAACGCAACCAACATGAGCAGGGAGCCCAGCAGCGTGTACAGGAAAAACTTGAATGCTGCGTAAATCTTGTTGGGACCACCCCAAATACCAATGATCAGGTACATCGGTATCAATGTGGCCTCGAAGAACACATAGAACAGCAGACCATCGAGGGCCGTGAATACACCAATCATCAAACCGCTGAGGATCAGGAATGCACCCATGTACTGGTTAACGCGGACCGTGATGACTTCCCATCCGGCAATAACGACGATCACCGTCATGAACGCGGTGAGTGGAACAAACCAGAAAGAGATGCCATCCAACCCAAGGTGGTAGTGGACGTTGAAGCGTTCGATCCAGACAGCCTTTTCCACAAACTGCATCGCTGCAGTCCCTAACTGGAAACCGTCATACAAGGGCACCGTGACCAGCAGGCTAACAATCGCACCGATCAGCGCAACCCAGCGCACAGCACGGGACTGCTCATCACGGCCGAGGGCCAGCAACACCGCACCGAAAACAATTGGCGTCCAAATCGCCAGGCTCAACAAACCCATCTTCTTCTTCTCCTACTTGAGCCAGACGAAATACGTCATCAGCACAAAAATCCCGAGGATCATGGTCAAGGCGTAGTGGTACAGGAAACCACTTTGCACGCGACGAACCACGCTTGACAGCCAGCCCACCAGTTTCCAGGAACCGTTGACCACTGCGCCATCAATCAGAGCCTGATCGCCGCCCTTCCACAAACCGGTACCCAACGCACGCGCGCCACGAGCCAGAATGTTTTCGTTGATCCAGTCAAGGTAATACTTGTTCTCGAGCAAGCGGTACACCGGTCCCACGGCCCGTTTGATCGCAGCAGGAACTGCCGGATTGATCATGTACATGTAGTAGGCCACGACCACCCCAGCCAAGGCCAACCAGAACGGGAGCGTGCTCAAGCCATGCAGCGCCATGGCGACGGGGCCATGGAACGCCTCGCTCATCTCGACCATCGCAGGATGCTTGTCGGCGTTGACAAAGATCGCGTCTTTGAAAAAGTCGCCGTACAACATGCCCTTGATCGTCAGGTAACCGATAAAGACCGATGGAATGGCGAGCAGGACCAGGGGAGCCGTCACCACCCAGGGGGATTCATGCGGCGCGTGGCTGCCATGATCGTCACCATGGTGTCCATGGTCATCGTGGTGATGCGCATCGGGATTCTGATCAAAGCGTTCCTTGCCATGAAAGACCAGAAAGTACATCCTGAACGAATAGAAAGCAGTGACAAAAACGCCCGCAATCACGGCAAAGTAAGCAAAACCTGCACCCGGCAAATGACTTTCAGCCACAGCTTCGATGATGCTGTCCTTGGAGTAGAAGCCTGAGAAAAACGGCGTTCCAATCAGCGCAAGAGATCCCAGCAAAGAGGTGATCCAGGTGATGGGCATGTACTTGCGTACCCCACCCATCCAGCGGATATCCTGGTTGTGGTGCATGCCCATGATGACGGAGCCCGCCCCAAGGAACAGCAGGGCCTTGAAGAAGGCATGCGTCATCAGGTGAAATACAGCTACCGAGTAAGCCGACGCGCCCAAGGCCACAGTCATATAACCCAACTGCGACAAAGTGGAGTACGCGACCACGCGTTTGATGTCGTTCTGGATGATGCCCAGAAAACCCATGAACAAGGCGGTAATGGCACCAATCACCATGATGAAGTTCAAAGCCGTGTCTGACAGTTCAAACAGCGGCGACATACGTGCCACCATGAAGATGCCTGCTGTCACCATGGTGGCAGCGTGTATCAGGGCCGAAATCGGGGTCGGACCTTCCATGGAGTCCGGCAGCCACACGTGCAATGGGAACTGGGCTGACTTACCCATGGCACCGATGAAAAGGCAAATGCAAATCACCGTCACGAGCATCCACTCGGTACCTGGGAAATTCAGCTTGGCCAGTTCACCCGACTTTGCAAAGGCCTCGGTGTAATTCAAGGTGCCCGCAAATGCAGCAATCAAACCAATGCCCAAAATGAAGCCAAAGTCACCCACGCGGTTGACCAGAAAGGCCTTCATGTTGGCAAATATGGCGGTGGGCTTATTGAACCAGAAGCCGATCAACAAATAGGACACCAGGCCAACCGCTTCCCAGCCAAAGAACAGCTGCAGCATGTTGTTGCTCATCACCAGCATCAACATCGCGAAGGTGAACAGTGAAATGTAGGCAAAGAACCTGTTGTACCCCTCGTCCTCATGCATGTAACCGATGGTGTAGAGGTGAACCATCAACGAGACGAAAGTGACCACGCACATCATCATGGCGGTCAAACCATCCACCAAAAAGCCGACCTCCATTTTCAAATCACCCACCACCATCCAGGTGTAGAGCGTTTCGTTAAAACGCGCGCCATCAACCATGACACTTTGAAGCGTCATGGCAGACAGGACAAAGGCAACAAAGACACCCAGGATAGTGAAGGTGTGGCTCAGTCGACGCCCAATGAGGTTCCCCCCGAATGACGTACCCAAAATACCGGAGAGCAAGGAACCCGCCAAGGGCGCCAGAGGCACCGCTACAAGCTGAGACAAGGAAAGGGTCTGACTCATCATTCAACCCTTCAGCGTGTTGAGTTCGTCCACATTGATGCTGGACTTGTTACGGAACAGTTGCACCAGGATGGCAAGACCGATCGCCGATTCAGCAGCGGCCACAGTCAGAATAAAAAACACAAACACTTGTCCGTGCATGTCACCCAGGAAATGTGAAAAAGCCACGAAATTCATATTGACAGCCAACAACATCAGTTCGATCGCCATCAACAACACAATCAGGTTTTTTCGATTGAGAAAGATGCCGATCACGGCGAGCGCGAACAGCAAACCACCCAAGGTGAGGTAATGACCCAAAGTCAATGCCATTATTTGATCTCCTCTGCCGCAGCCACATCAGCGGGCTGTGGGGCACGTGTGGGGTTGAGCTGAACCACCTTCAAGCGGTCCTGTGCGCGGACGCGGACCTGAATAGCAGGGTTGATGGCCTTGCTGTCTTTGCGCTGACGCAATGTCAAGGCGATGGCAGCCACCATCGCAACCAGCAGAATCGCGGCGGCAATTTGAATCGGCATCAGGTATTCGGTGTACAGCAAGATACCCAGCGCCTTGCTGTTCGACACAGCCCCAGCGGCGGCTGCGGGTGCGTCGCTCAGGTGGAAGCCACTCATCACCACGCCTACCATTTCTGCGGCCACCAAGCCCCCCAGCGTGGCGGCTAAGGGAAACGCTCGCCAAAAACCTTGACGCATGGCGTCTATATTGATGTCCAGCATCATCACCACGAACAGGAACAGAACCATCACAGCGCCCAAGTAGACCAATACCAGCACGATGGCTAAAAATTCTGCCTGTAGCAGCAGCCAGACTGCGGACGCCTGCGAGAAAGCCAGCATGAGATACAGCACGGCATGCACAGGGTTGCGCGCCGTGACGACTCGAAAGGCTGCAAATAGCAGCACGATCGAGAACAAGTAGAAGAAGCCCGTTTTGACGTCCATGGGTAACTCTTGGTTGATTTGCTTGAAGCGTCTAGGCGCTTCAACGGTACTTGGCGTCTGCAGCCTTGTTGGCAGCGATTTGCGATTCGTACTGATCGCCTACCGCCAGCAACATATCTTTGGTGAAGTAGAGGTCGCCCCGCTTTTCACCGTGGTATTCAAGGATATGGGTCTCGACGATCGAGTCGACAGGGCAACTTTCCTCACAAAATCCGCAAAAAATGCACTTAGTGAGGTCAATATCGTAGCGGTTGGTTCGACGCGAACCATCGGCCCGGACCTCTGATTCGATCGTGATGGCCATGGCGGGACACACGGCCTCACAGAGTTTGCAGGCGATGCAGCGTTCTTCACCATTTTCATAACGGCGCAATGCGTGCAGACCCCGAAAACGTGGGCTGAGCGGGGTTTTTTCTTCAGGGAATTGGACTGTGATCTTGCGACTGAACAAATAGCGCCCAGTCAAGGCCATGCCTTTGAACAGCTCCAAGAGCATGAAGCTGGACAGGAAATCGCGCAAGGAAAAACCAGTCGCCGCACGGGCGGTGTTATTGGAGGATGAAACAGCAACAGACATATCAGCTTGGCCTCAGTTCCAGATATTCCACGAGGTTTGCATCCAGATGCCCACCACGACGAGCCAAACAAGCGTCACAGGGATGAAGATCTTCCACCCCAGGCGCATGATTTGGTCGTAACGGAA
>JBEEJZ010000044.1:0-5935 GCA_041168905.1 Pseudomonadota bacterium
CAGCTGGTCGAAGGTCATCAACCAGCCCTGAGAGCTGACCTTGTCCCTAGAGGTGGTTTCTTAAAAATTGATTCTCATTATTGACAATGCAAAAATTTTGCAAATAATGAGAAACGATATGCCTCAGAAATCGCCCCCCATTGCCGAACCAGCCGAACTCCAGCTCAGGAGCTTGGGCGCACGCCTGGCAGCTAGACGCAAGGCTTTACGCGTTAGCGCGACCGTGGCGGCGGAGGCTGCAGGTATGTCCCGGGTCACGCTGCATCGCATCGAAAAAGGCGAGCCCTCGGTCACCATGGGGGCTTGGTACAACGCGATTGCCGCACTAGGCATGCAGCTACAGCTGCAAGATCAAGAAACCATTAAGTCAACACCAGCAGGCGGCCCTGGCTGGTGGCCCGTGCGAATCGCGCTTGCAGACTACCCACAACTCAAAGCACTGGCCTGGCAACTGCAGGGTGCAGATGACTTGACCCCGGTAGAAGCGTTCGACATTTACGAGCGTAACGCCCGGCACCTGGATTTGCCAACCATGACAGAGCATGAGCAAGCACTTTGGCAAGCCCTGCAGCAAGCCTTTGGTAGACGGGCTACCCATGTTTGAGCGGGCACACCATCAACGCATCGCCCATGTTCTGACGGCGCTCGATGGTGGTGTACTTGCGCAACACGGTTGCTGGTTTGGCGGTGGTACTTGTATCGCGCTGCGGTTTGGCGAATATCGAGAGTCGGTAGACATTGATTTTCTGGTGTCCGATGCGGCAGGTTACCGCGACTTGAGGCAGCTACTGACTGGTCTTGACGGCCTTGCACCCATCACGCGCCAAGGTGCTATGCCATTGGAACTTGTCCGGGAAGTGCGTGCGGACCAGTACGGCATACGTACCCAAGTACGTATGGACGGCTACGCGATAAAGTTCGAAATCGTGCGAGAAGCCCGTATCGCGCTCCAAGCGCCGGGGCAGCAGGACCAACTTTGTGGCGTGGGCACCTTGTCTGTGCATGACTTGGCAACAAGTAAATTGCTGGCCAACTCTGACCGCTACGCCGACGACGGCGTGTTCAGTCGCGATGTGATTGATCTGGCCATGATGAACTTGACACTGCCGCAGTTGCGCATGGCGCTGGAGAAAGCCACCGAGGCCTACGGCGCGGCGATTAGCCGAGATCTGGCAAAGGCCATTGATCGGCTGCAAGATAGGCAGGGCCGACTGGAGCGCTGCATGCAAGTCATGGCCATGGACATACCCAAGGCCCTGCTTTGGCAAAAAATCCGAAAACTCAAGCGGGTGCTGCCCGGGGCAGAGTAAACAAATACCGGGTTCTGAAATCGGTGAAATTGTGGTCACCCGGATTCGACACCAGCTGGCATATGTCCGAAGGAAATTTGGGGTCAGAAATTGGGGGCAGACCCCATTTTTGCTATCGCGCAGCTTGACATCCCGCAAGCAGACTCCCCGCCGAGCCTAACAAAATCGTTACTGATTTTTGGGGAGCAGTAACGGTATGCATGACGGTGTGGCGATGGGTAGTGAGGGCGATGAGATCAGTTTGCTGGATCTGCTGATCACGCTGCTTGAAAACGTAAGATTGCTGGTGATTGGCCCCCTGATGGTTGGGCTGGTGGCGTTGGCGGTAAGTTTTGGCTTGCCTCGCAGCTACGAGAGCGTGGCGGTACTGCGCGCAGATTTGCCCTGGCTCAACGGGCGCGATGGGGTGGCGGGCTCCAGCCCCGCGGCCATTGCAAGTCTGATGACCACGGCTGCAGTGCTGAACCCGGTGGCAAGCGAACTGGGGTTGGCCAAGGATAGCGATCTTGAGGCCGCCAGGATCGCGCTGCAAAAGCGGGTGAAAGTCGCCGTGGGCAAACAAGATCGTTTGCTGACGCTGACGGCTTCTGCTGATACGCCAGCATTGGCGCAGCAACTGGCCCAAGCGGTGCTGCAAGAAACCTATGAACAAAGCCGACCCAAAGGTGGCCATCTGGACCGCATTCAGGCCGCCTTGCTCGCAGCGGCAGACCGGCAGGCCAAGGCAAAGCAGGTGCTTGCGCAGGGCATAGCCGCTCAGCCGGGCGCACAGCGCACCGTGGCTTGGCGGCCGGTAGGTGATGCGGCAGGCAACCCCGCCGAGGCCGCTCGCAACTACGCAGACATACTGCGCGTGTCCGCAGAGACGCAGCAGCAAATCATTCAGCTAGAAACCGAAATGGCAGGTTTGAGTGACGCCCAGCTGGTGCAGTCGCCCACCTTGCCTACCTATGCAGTCAGCCCCAAAAAAACCTTGATCGCCATCTTCGCCGCCGTGGCATCTGGCATGTTGCTGGTGATGTTTGTCTTCATACGCCAAGCCCTGCGTACATCCATGAATCGGAGCGAAACTGCTCAAAAGTGGTTGCAGGTGCGTGCTTTGTTGGGTTTTTCTGAGTAATTGGGGTCAGATCCCAATTCTGATCAGGTGAACAGGCGGTCAATGGCCGGAACAAGCACCATGGCCCCCAGAATGACCGCAAACAGACTCGCCAGCAGCACAGCGCCGGCGGCCACATCTTTGGCGCGTTTGGCCAGAGGATGAATTTCTGGGCTGCAGAGGTCCACCACAGACTCGATGGCGGTGTTGATGGCCTCGGTTATCCAAACGAGGGCGATAGCGACCGTCAGCAAGGCCCAGTCCAGACGACCCAAATCCAGCCACCAGCCAATGCAGATGACCGCAACCGTTGCTGCTGCGTGAATACGGGCGTTAGGCTCTTGTGCGACCAAGACATGCAGGCCCTGCCAGGCCCAGATGACACTTTGCCAGCGCTGGGAAAGGTAGGTTTTCACCAGTCTCGCCTGAGATGTAGCCAGGCCGCATTGGGCAGGATGGATACAGAAACAGCCCCGGATTTGGGCTGCGCGTCAGTCAACCAGTAGCTGACGCCTGCACCTAAAGCCGCACCTGCCGCCACGTCGCGCCAGTAGTGTTCTTTGGCGTCGACCCTACTGTAGGCCACCAGTCCCGCCGCCGCATAGGCCGGTGCTCCATACGCCCAGCCCTTGCGGCTCTGCAAGTACTGCGCAGCGGCGAACGCCACCGAGCTGTGGCCGGATGGAAAACTTTGGTCGTCGCGGCCATTGGGGCGCGTTTGATGGGTTGCGGACTTGAGGGCGAGCGTTGCTCCGAGCGTGAGGGCCTCGGCCTTGGCCAGCTGAGCCAAACCGTCGGTATCACCCTCGTAAGCACTGGTGCCAGCTGCCGCCAGCGGCAGCCCCAAGGCAAGCAGGTCACCCACCTGCTTGAGGCCCTGAGCCTGGGCGTGCGGCAGGCACAGAGAGCATGCAAGCCCGGCGGCGGTAGCCGCTGCCAACGAGCGCTTCAGTTTCATAAGGAGACCCAAATCAAAGAGATAGACGATGCGTGCAGGCGACTATTTCCCCCACGAATCCTTCAACCCTACCGCATAGTTAAACACCGGCTTGCCGGGGGCATGGTCCAGGCGGTCGGCGACAAAGTAGCCGTGGCGCTCGAACTGGAACTTGTCGTCGGGCCGGGCCTGGGCCAACGAGGGCTCGACGATGGCAGTGACGACCTTCAGGCTATTGGGGTTGAGGGCTGCCAGAAAGTCTTTGCCACCGGCATCGGGCTGGGCATCGGTAAAGAGGCGGTCATACATGCGCACCTCCGCTGGAACGCCATCGGCCACGCCCACCCAGGTGATGGCGGCTTTGACCTTGACGGCGTCGCTGCCGGGTGTGCCACTCTTGGTGTCGGGCACCACGGTGGCCAGCACTTCGGTGATGGTGCCGGTGGCATCTTTGGTGCAGCCCGTGCATTCGATCACATAGCCGCCTTTGAGGCGCACCTTGTTGCCGGGGAACAGGCGTTTGTAGCCTTTGGGCGGAACTTCTTCAAAGTCTTCGCGCTCAATCCACACTTCTTTGCCGATGGTGAACTGGCGTGCCGGGGGTGGGGTAGCGCCTTCGGCCACATGTGGCAGGGCGGGCAGGGTGCAGGGCTCCAGGTGGTCGGCGCCCATCACCTCGTCCCAGTTGGTCAGCACCAGTTTCACCGGGTTCAGCACGGCCATGCCGCGGTGGGCGGTGTTCTCCAGGTCTTCGCGCAGGCAGCCTTCCAGGGTGCTGTAGTCGATCCAGCTGTCGCTCTTGGTCACGCCGATACGTTCGGCAAAGAGTTGAATGCTTTCTGGCGTGTAGCCGCGCCGGCGCAGGCCCACAATGGTGGGCATGCGGGGGTCGTCCCAGCCGTTGACCTTTTTTTCATTGACCAGCTGGGCCAGCTTGCGCTTGCTGGTGATGACGTAAGTGAGGTTGAGACGGGCAAATTCATATTGCCGGGGTGGCGGTGATTGCAGCAGGCCACCGGCAATCAGGCGGTCCATCAGCCAGTCGTAAAACGGGCGCTGGTCTTCAAATTCCAGCGTGCAGATGCTGTGGGTGATGTTTTCCAGCGCGTCCTCGATGGGGTGCGCAAAGGTGTACATGGGGTAGATGCACCAGGCATCGCCCGTGTTGTGGTGCGTGGCGCGGCGAATGCGGTAGATGGCCGGGTCGCGCAAATTGATGTTGGGGCTGGCCATGTCGATTTTGGCGCGCAGCACGGCGGCGCCGTCTGCCAGCTTGCCATCGCGCATCGCGCGAAAGCGGGTCAGGTTGTCGGCCGGGGTGCGGCTGCGGTAGGGGCTGTCGACACCGGGCTTGCCAAAGTCGCCCCGGTTGAGGCGCATTTGCTCGGGCGTTTGTTCGTCCACATAAGCCATGCCGGTCTCGATCAGGTGCTCGGCGGCGCGGTACATGAAGTCGAAGTAATCGCTAGCCTGGTAGAGGTGGCTGGTGCCGTTGGCTTGCCAGCCAAAGCCCAGCCATTGCACCGCGTCCAGGATGCTGTTGACGTACTCGGTGTCTTCTTTTTCCGGGTTGGTGTCGTCAAAGCGCATGTGGCACACGCCGCCATAGTCGCGCGCCAGGCCAAAGTTCAGACAAATGCTCTTGGCGTGTCCCACATGCAGGTAGCCGTTGGGCTCGGGCGGAAAACGGGTGCGGATTTTGGCGGGGTCGGGCTCGCCCTGGGCGTGGTGCGCTGCATCACCGGGGCTGCCGGCCCAGCGGCGCTGGACGAAGGTCTGCTTGTCCAGGTCAGACTCGATGATCTGACGCAAAAAGTTGCTGGTTTTGGCGGTGGGTTCACCAGACTGTTCGTCTTTGGGGGAGGGGGGCACGGGAAGGCTCATGCCCAGATTTTAGGTGGCGGCGCCGTTACCTTATGCAACGACTGTCACAGCTTCGGTGTAGTCAGTTTGACATAGCCCTCGTCTAATTCACGCCAGCCTTGTACCGAGCTCTGATCGCACGTTTAAACCCAGGAAGATGCCATGAATCATCCATCGATTTCCACGAACACCACCCGATTGCTGTCTGCTGCAGCCCTGGCGCTGGCATGTGCCGGTGCTGCCAGTGCCCAAGATATTTTTTGGTCGATCGGCATGTCCTCGCCCGGCGTGCAGGTGGGTGTCAGCAACGCGCCGCCGGTGGTGGTGTATCCGCAGCCGGTGGTCGTGCAGCGCCCGATGGTCGTGGCGCCCCGGCCCGTGGTGGTGCAGAGTCAGCCGGTGATTTATGTGCAGTCGGCGCCGCTGATGCTGCCTCCTCCACATGTGGAGTACCGGGGATGGAAGCACGGCCACGGCCATGGCAAACACCGCGGTTGGGACCGTGACGAGCGCAGTTTTGATCGGCACGATCGCCGCAGCGACCACTGATTCAGTGGCCCGACGCGGGCGCCAACGCAGGATGGGACAATACCCGTCCTCATGTCAGCAGTATTCAGTATTTCCAGGGCCCCCTTGCGCCTGGCCCTCATCGACGCGCTCAAAGCCATCGGGGCGCAATTTATTGTGTTGCACCACCTGGCCTTTTATGGGCCTATGTCGGATTAC
>JBEEJZ010000045.1:0-10093 GCA_041168905.1 Pseudomonadota bacterium
TCGTCTGCGCATGCCGGAGAACGACCTCATCCGACAGTTCCTGTACGCCGGAATGAACGCCATGCAGCTTGCCTCCGCGTTGGCTGGCTTCAGATAAGCTCCCTGCTGCCGCCTTTTGCCTCAATAGCTTTGCTCGAAACCGATGACAGAACCCGAGACTTCGCCGACAGCTCACGAGCGTCTCTTCACCGACGGGCCCGATCCGTTCTTGAACGCATGCGTCGGTACGAATGGGGGCCAGTTGGGTGACTACGCATATGTGCTTGGCTTCGCCCAGGCCGCGATGGCGCTGCTTCGCACAGCCATCGAGCCCCCACGTCCAAAGGAATCGGTAGGCTCCTTCGAGGACCTCGTGGATGATGGTGAGGTCGGCGCCGACATGGATGCGCTGGTCTATCCCATTTGCTTCAGCGCTCGGCACCACGTTGAGCTCTTCCTGAAGCGCCAAATCGCGCGTTTGGCCGAAGTTCGCGACATTGACGTGAACAGAACAGTGCTGAGGGACCACAAGCTGGTCCCGTTGCTCGGTGAGCTGTTCAGAGTTTGCGATAAGACCGATTCGACGCTACGAGAGCGCCTGGAGCCCATTGAGGGGGCCATCAGGGAACTGGATGCCTTCGACAGCCAAGGGCAGACGTTCAGATATCGACGGTCGAACGAGAAGGAGCTCCACCTTCAGGAGGTCTCCCATATCAACCTCGGCACATTGGAGGCAGGCCTAAAACGACTGTTTGCTGTCACCGAGGACTTCGACAACTACGTGGACGCGCTCGTCTATGAGTACCAGCAGGGCTCGTTCACGTCGAAGTTTTCGCGGGAGAAGCTTGTTGAGCTCGCAAAGGCGCTGCCTCCAAGAAGCACCTGGGCGAAGTCGTCAGCCTTTGATACCGTCGAGCAGGAATTTCGCCAGAAGTACGCCTTGTCAAGCAACGATTTCCAGAAGGCTGTGAAACGCATCCTTGAGAGCCGTGGCTTGTCTGGCTACGTCGACGTCGAGCTGGCCCTTCCTCACCTGACGCCAGAGATGCTGACCAAGCTAGTTGCATTGGAGGTGACGAAGGAGGGACTGGATGCCATCCCCACGGATGTCTGGCGGGTTCTGGAGACGGTCGGAGAGGTGGGCCGACCGTATGAGTACCCGGAGCTGTTCGACCGTGTCATGGATGAGGCGTCAAAGCCTCCGGCCGTGCCGAAGGAGTCGAAGCCCGCCGCGCAACCTCGAAAGTCACCAGCCGAGGAGCCGAAGGAGGAGAAGGTTGACTGGGGAAAGTTGGAGTACTTGGAGGACAAAGAACCGAAGAGCGGCAAGAAGGGCAAAGAAGACCAGGAGGACGAAGACGATGTTGGGCGCCGAGACCCGTCGCCGCCGGATGTCGTGCGAACGATGTTTCGGGCGAGGACCCGTTTCATCAACGGTCTCAAGAAGCTTCAGCAGCCCACGCTCCTAGCCGCGCTGGAGGCAGGTGAGGCAGCTCGCGCGAAGCATGGGGGCGATGAGATGGCCGAGTTCGAAAAGATGGTCCGAAGCTGGTACTACCTGGAGGTGGTGGCAAGAGCCAAGAAATACTGAACCATGCGCTTCCCGAGGTATCAGGAGCTGTTCCGCGGCCTGTCACTGCAGCTGAAGAACCTCCAGCGGGACTCGCAGGAGCTGGGCCCGCTGCACGAACTGCAGCGACAGCTGATACGAGCAGTCCTGAGCGTCGAGCGTCGCGTTCTGAGGCTGAAGCGTGCGCGTCATCGACTGACCCGGATGAAGGCCAAGTCGAGGATGCCTAAGGACCGCGCCACTGCGGTCAAGGCACTGACGGCCGCCATCGATGTCCGAGTCGATGACCTCCATCAGGTCATATTTTTGCTCCGCTGCTTCGGCGATGGCATTGCCTTCACGTACCAGTCGAAATACGCGCTGAAGCACCTCATGTTTGACGAGAAGTACGAGGCCAAGCAGCAACCCGGCTTCATGACGGGAAAGAAGGGCTTCGCCCGCGAGTACCGCATGCTCTGCAGTGGTATCAGGGCCGGCGTGCCGGTTCTGCTCGCCGATATCACCAACATCATTCGGCACGGCGACGTGTGTGCCATGGGCGGCCCTGACCCAGTGCTCATCGAGGTTAAGTCTTCTCGCACGAAGCGTGAGCGGCCCCAGCGTCAGGTAACCCAACTGCAGGCGCTTGCCGACTTCTATCGGAACGACGGTGCTGATAACTTCCGGGGTGCGCCCAACGTCAGGCGAACCGAGCTCCTTGTGGAAGAGGTGACCTACGAGGGCGTGATGAACGACTGCATCCGCCAAGCCAGGCTGAACGGTACTGCCATGGCGGAGCCTGAGACTGGCCTGTGGTACATCGCAGTCCAGGTAGCACGGCTCGAGCAAGGCCGGGAGACAGCCGTTCTGGATGAGTCGCTGTTGTTCACGACACCGTCACGAACACCCGGTTACGTTCCCAAAGCCGTCCAATAGGCACGGGCAGCAACTCCGGCAGAGTTGCGATTTTCAGAGGACAGCGGACCATCCCGACTCCTGAGCGGGTTGGACGAGCCTGAACCATAGGTTTGCAGCCCCGAGTACTAGAGCACCCAACCCAGTGCGGACATTCGAGTGGCACGGATACAGCCCGCACTTCCACCGTCGTTCGCATAGCACGATGGACGACCAGGGCTGAGGCCGGAGCAGCACTCAAGCTCGACTTGGCTAAGCTCGGTCGACCGAAGCTCTACTTGCAACCGTGCTCAGCGCACACCCCACCAAAAGCTTGGCAGTGGCCCCGAGTCAAATCCCCGTCGTCTTTCGCAGGTTCGCACCGTTCCTGGCAAGCATGTCGGCAGCCACGCCCACAGGAAGATTCCAGACTTCGCTCAAGGATTGCGCAGTCTCTGGCGCGCTCCAGGGCATCACCGGCTTTCCGCCGACCGTTGCAAACGGGCCATCGCTCTCAGGGACGACACGGTCTTGTGGCAACGCTGCCACCAGCTTCCGGCCGTTGAGAGAGTCGAACATCGCTGGGCCAATGCTGAACCAGCACCCCATGTGTACGGCTGCCTTCAGTTCGGCCGAGCTTCCCGAGAACCAATGGAGGACTGCTGTCCCGTAGTTCGGGTGCCCCTTAAGTTCGGTGAGGATATCTCTCACAGCCCGACGAGAGTGGATGCTCAAGGTACGCCCGCCCAGCTCTTCACACCGCGCGATAACAGCACGGAAGATGCGACGCTGGACTTCGTAGTGCAGCCGGAAACGAGGAGACCCGTCGAGCCCCACTTCCCCAACCGCCTTCACGGTAGCCATCTGCTCCAGCAGCAAGTCAAGCTCGGCCGCACGCTCATGGGCGATTTCAGGATGTAGCCCCGGCGAAATCAGCACCGACGACACGGCCGGCAGCGCACGCGACGTTGCGACGAAGGCCTTCGGGCTCGTGGTCACCAGCCAAGTGAACTCGTTCCGTTCGGCTGCTTCGCGGTAGACCTCCCTCGCGCCGGGATAAAGGTCAAGGTGACAGTGAAAGTCCATCAAAGCAGGCCATCCCCACGAAGCAGCGCCTCAAGTTCACCAAGACCGGCGTGGAGCACCCGACGATAGTCGGGTCGCTCGGTCAGCGATGAAAAGGCCAAGGTTCCGCCAAGGAAGCGGTCTAAACCCTTTGTCTGCGCCGACAGTACAGCCAAGGCCGCGGCCATCGGGTCATCCGGACCACTCGACTTGTCGGAACCAACCACGGACCGGTGCACATACTCGGTCGTGTCTCGCCCAGGTCCCCAGGCGAGAAACGCCGCCCGACGAATCATGCAAGGAACGCAGCGCCCGCAGTGCATCCGGTTGTAGGTCCGAAACCTCCCGCAACTCGTCGAGTCGGAGGCGAAGGAACTGAGCAAAGCTTGGTCCGCGCACTCGCGAAGCATCTCACCCTTGGTCTTGAACCGATAGGGCAGTTCCAGCCGCACGTTGACGCAGAGACCATCAAGAAGCTTCTGCACCGCAGCAATGAACATCGGGTGCGTTGTGCGGGTGCTCAGGCTGGCGACCCGGCCTGGAACCAGGGGCGGGTTGATGCAAATGAAGCCATTCTCCGGGATAAAAACCTGCACGGGTGAGCTGGCAATCCTTGATGCTGCCAACACCGCGAACGCGTAGAACGCAAGCGACCTCCCTCGCGTGGATGGTTCGCGACGACCAGAGAAGCTGATGCCGTGGCTCCACTGCATGTGGGTTGCGCCGCCTCCAAGCATGGCCGCATAGCGGCGCTGCCGGTCTGAATCCTCGTGTGCCAGCTGGGACACGAAAACTGGCCGCCGTCCCTCTGATACGAGATTGATACCGCCGATGAGACTGTCGAGCCCCCCAGACAAGAGGCTGACGCAGTCGTGTGCCAGAGGCTGGGGCTTGCCGTTTGGCGGGGCGACGCCGCCGTCCACGAAGTTCAGCGTCCAATAGTCCCCGGTCAGCACCTTTAGCAGCGACTCGGCATGAGCCTTCCAAGGCGCCCAACGAAGCGGCTCGTGCAGAGCCACGGTCAGCTCAATCGTCCGAGTCCAACCGTCTGCGCTTGTATTACGTGGGCAGCACAGGTCTGCTGCGCAAGCGGCCAGGCAGAACTGAACGAAGTCCCAGGTCTGGGCGCTCGGGGCAAAGCCCTTGCGCTTCAACGAGCCACGCCAGCCCTTTGCGATTGTTCCGACACCGGCACGCTTGGCACTCTTAAAAAAAGTGAAGGCGCGCTCGCCCTCGACCAGAGTTGCAGGCAAGTTGTCGGCGGAAGTGCAAAGCACCTTCATCATGATGCGAACACCTCCATGGCAGCCTGCAGCACATCGCGCGCAAGGCTCTTCGGGTCAAGCCCTGTAGCGCCGAGTCGGCCCATCACCACCCGCACTTCCGACTGGACGTACTCCTTGATGTCCTGTCGATATAGCTGAATCTGCTGGGGCTCGTACTTCAGCTTCTCGTAGGTCTGGCCCAGTTGCTGGTCCATGCGATTGCAGACGTCGTTGGCAATAGTGATGGCCATGACGTCGTGAATCTGCGCATCCGTGAGGTTCAAGATGTCGATTTCTGGGTTCTTCTCGTACAGCTGGCCCAGGGCCTCAGCTGCTGCGTTGCGCAGGGACTCGTCGTCTACGCTACCAGAGTCCGGCATGACCTCCTTGACCAACTCCAGGATGAGGTCGTCTGCGGCCATGTTCGACAGCCGAGCCCGATTGACCCAGTCAGCGACCCGAGGGTCAGACCCATCACGGGCAGAGGCCAAGAACTGGCCAAGGGCGCCAGCACCGTTTGCCGTGCCCCGCATGGTTGATGCCGCACGACGTGGGCCACCCATACCTTTGGTGACCATGCTCTTCGTTGCAGCACGCAAAGACTCTCGCCCACCACCGCCGAGGAAAGAGGACATCTTGGTCCGTGCGTCTGCGAACCGTCGGCTGGGAGCGAAGTCAGCGTCAGCCTCCCCCTCATCTCCGCTCCCTGCATCGGTCTGGGTGCTGTCTGAGCCATCACCTTCTTGGCCACCGGCATCGGAAGCACCGGAGCCAGCAGCTTGGCCATCGCCTGCGCCTGCGCCTTCAGAAGTCAGCCACTCAGGGTCAAAGGGCGATCCGGCCTTGCCGCCGGAACTTGAGGTGGAGGTTCCCATCACTTTGGCTTCTTCTTGGCTTGAATGGCGTTCTTGACCGTCTTGTCGATAAGCGAGTTTGCTTCCCACTCATCCAAGATGGGCCGAGCCCAACTTTGCTCATACAACTGCGGGATGATTCCTGGTCCGATTTTGGGGATGGGCGCCTCAGCAAGCAGTGCTGCAGCCTGCGCACCCAGCTCTGGGTACACCTTGCAGGGCTCAATGAGCGGGACGACATCTTCCGCCGAGCGCCATGTTCGCTTACTTGACCGAATTTGCCAGGCCCTGCCCATCGCCATCCCTGATTGGATAGCAGTGACTGCCTTGATGGCCTCCGTCAGCGGGGCGTTCGAGTTCGTTGCCACCACCAACGCATCTCGCAGCTTTCGAGCATCGGGGGTCATGTTGTCTGCGCCGAACTCTCGAGTTGCTGTATCTCGACTTAGGTGCAGCAAGGGACGCAGGTCTACGTCCCCCAGGGCGGGTTTCAGCTGAAGCCACTCGCGCGCGAACGACTCATCGCTTGACTTAAAGGGGTCCGGGAGAGAGCTGGAAGGGTCCTTTGCGAGTTCCTCTGCGGTCTGGAGCAGCGGCACTCGACCATCGGACGCGGATGTGACGAGGGCAGCCAGGGCGGTAGCCAGTGGCTCGTTACACCGCTCGACCAGATGCCACTTAGCGAGGGCTGGAATGTCTAGTTGAATTCCCTGAGGCTCAGCCAGAGCCGAGCGGAGGTAGACAGTGTTCAGGAACCGCTTCATCAAGCGGGGATTGGCCTTGACACTCGAGGTCGTAAGCAGCGGCGCCAAACCTTCTGCCAGCTCCATCAGAGCGAGCATTCGCGGGTTGTCCAAGCCAGCTTGGGCCCTAAGGAAATCAGTGGAGATGGCGTCACCCTTCCAACTCGTCTTCAACTGGTCGGGGATTTGCTGCTTGGCTACTTCGAACTTCGCTTTGTCAAACAAGCCGTCGGCGTGCGCCCGTTCCATGAGCAGAAGCGCCAGGTAGGCCTTGGCTTCATTGGTACCAAGCCGAGGCACATGCAACGGCACCTGGATGAGCTTGTCGAAGTAGTTCGTCGCAACCTCACCCGAGATGCCCGTGCCTTCAAAGTGCACACGCACCGCTCCCCGAATGAACTCGTTGTCGGCCGCGACAACAAAGGCGCTTCGCTGCAGGAAGAGGAGCAGTCGAATCGACTCGAGCGTGGAGATTGCGGTCTTCGGAAGGCACCTGTCAAGGTCATCGACGAAGACGACCAAGGTGACCTTCAGCTCGGCAAGCAGTTGTTCGAGGGCATCGCGAAACGCCTGAATCTCGCTGGGTAAAGACACCGGCTCGGCCGCCTTGAGTAAGCCCTCATCGTTACCTTTGTGTTTGTCTTTCGCTTCTCCGCCGTCGTCGTCCGACTCGCCAGCATCGTCCTTTCCCCCGATGCCGAGGAACCCACCAACCTTCATGATGGCCGTGCCGATGCTCCCGACAGGCACGCCGGTGTAAAGGGTGACGGCGGCCTCACCGCCAAGCTGGGCCAGTCGAAGTAGGTTGATGCGCTTCAGGAGCCTCTTGGCCTTCTTGAGCAGCTTTTCATCCGACGCGGCAAGGCGCAGCACCTCATCACCAACGAGCTGCAAGAGCGCGCTGCGGGCGCCTTCGAAGTCCTGGTAAAGCCACGGGTTGAACGTGACGACGACGTAGGTGTTCACCCCGGGAGCCTGAGCGTCCTTCAGCCGATGCTCAATCATCCGCACCAGGGACGTCTTCCCGACCCCCCAGCCTCCCGATATCCCGATGGAAAGCGGCGTTCCTTGGGCCCGCTGCACCAGCTTGGCACAGGCGTCTGCAACGACGCCGAAATTCAGGTAGTCAACTGTTGTTTCGTTGTCGGACCACATTGAGTGTTCTCTCCCATTTTGAGACATGTACTTTTGACTTGGAAGCACTACGTTGGCGCTTTCGCTACCTGCTTCACTGCGTCATCACCGCACGGTCCTCTGCAGGCCACTTTGCACTGCGTAGGCATTTTGCTCTGCCCCAAGAGGGAGCCACTCCTACGCGTAGTACTTGAAGTTGTGCTTCCAGACCTCAGTCGGCAGCCCAGGGTTGGCCAGCAAGATTTCGCCGACGCGGTCTGAGTACTTCACAGTGATGGGACGGCCCTCCCCAAGCTGGCACGAGTTGTAATTCAACTTGGTCAAGCCGAGAATGTCCTTGGCCACCTGGAGTACGTCACCGTCGCCGTGCTGAATCGTGATTGATAGTGGTACCGGAACTTCGAAGCCGTCGTAAGTGGCAATCCGGGGTTTGAATCCGTTCGTATACAGCAAGCCGTGCCTTGATGTCCTCTGCCAAAAGACGCCTCGCTGGACAGGGTGCTGGCCGCGCTTGGCTACGTCAGGGTGCTCGTCATAGCGATAAAGCCGCTGTCCAGCCCGGTCTTGACGGACACGGACGGCAACTAACTTGACCCCCTCAGGAACCGCACGAAGGAACCCTTCGTACTCTTGAAAGTTGATGCCGGAGTGGGTGTGCAGGAAGATTTCCTTGAGTGGCCGGCCATCCTGCTGCTTGTAGGTTTCAATGGTGCCTCGCAGCAGCGCTTCGGCCTTCGCAGGTGGAAGATGAAACTCACCTGCCTTCGACGAATACCAAGGCCCGAACTCCCCGACAAACACGACTCCATCACCGCTGTCCAGAAACATCTGCGCAGCGCAGCAAGCATTTCGCTTGTCCTCGGCCAACTTGTATGCCAGCCCAACATAGCAGACGCCTTCACGAGCCCAAGGCGTCTTCCACGGCTTGGCTCCGCACTTGTAGAAGATGGCGGTCCCAAAGTTCCAAAGTCTATCGGATAGGGGGTTCGTTCCCTTCTCCCCGTTGCGCACCTGGGACGTGATATGCAGGGTGGATTCCTTGATGATTTGAACTGGCAACTCATGGCCCATCATCCGCCCTTTGAGTTGCCGCCGAAAGTCCGGAGAGTAGCTTCGAGCTTCTGCGAAGCTGTCCAACCCTTCCAATATTGCAGCGACCTGTGGGTCCTCATCCTCATCAAGAAGAGAGCCTTGCCCTGCTGCACGGTTCGTCATGGCCTGTTTCATGAACGCGGCCTCGTTCTTGGTCCATCCTGCATCGCTTCGCTCGCCAGTCGAGACTGAGGAGTTCGGGCGGCAGTTTTCGTATACCTCGTCAGGCACGATGCAGATGGCCAGCGCTGGCCTTGCATCAAGCCTACCGAGCCGCTCTACCTGGTCCAAGTAGAGCTTAGCCACGGCAAATGCCCGGTCATGCTTGTCTGCCTTGCGGGACGCCTCAGACAGCTTGTCTCCGTCGACGGCGTAGCTACGAACCGGAGTGGGCCACCTCGCTCCGAAAGCCACATCGAAACCCGGAAACGGCGGCCAAGCGCGATGGCGGCTGGGATCGACACACGCCGCTGGAGCGTTCAGTGCAGCACACCACCCCTTCCACGCCTCAATTCCGCGCTCAGTGCCAATGACGATGTTGTCAGGCAACTGGCTGCGCGGCTCAGCAGGACCAAACAGGGATAGGCCGTCGTGCGGGTCCTCGGCCGTCTGGCCATGGCCAAACTCGAGTAGCGGCTCGCCCAAAAAGTGAAAGGTGCTGGTCATTGCGCTGGTGCCTCCTCGACGACATGCTCCGCAAGCTCATCGTCTCCGTCATCTCGGGTTCTGTAGCCTGCAAGTTCCTCGCCCAAGTCTGCAATTCCAGATAGCGCCTGTACATCCAGGCCCACAGGGCACTCCCACGAGAGTGGCAAGGCCTCCATGACCAGAGCACGATTGCCCTCTCCGACCTGGATGCGCCCTGACTCAGTCTGGAGCGCCTGCACTATCCCAAGCATGCGGGCCAGCCAGTCCTTGTTCCACCAAGTCTTAGTCACGACCTTGCGTCGACGTCCAATTTCCTTGCCTTCGTAGCCTTTGCCACTCTCGTCAGTGCACCGGACATAGATGGACAAGACGACATTCCAGGTCCCGTCGACGTCGCGTTGTGGCCGAAACCGAGGCGAAAGCTGGTACTTGAACTTCGAAGCCCTGTCGCCCCAGCCTTTGGTCCGCATGCCAGTCAAACGCACATGGGTCTGGCGACCATCAATGTGCTCGAACGCCTGGTTCCAATCACGGCCTTCGCGCTCAGGGAAGTAGAAGACCTCCCGGTCTTCACAGTACTGCAGCCCCCGCTGCACTGCGACAACCTCCAGACTGCGCCTGGCAAGTTCCTTGGCGAGATCCTCTGTCTTCTTGCCATCACGTTCGGGTATATCGGTCCAGAGAAACTCAGGGGTACGATGGACCTGCACTGCGGGAATGGCCCTATCAGGGGGAGGAGTGAAGGCAACAAGGCGGTACGCTGTCAGCTCAATGAAAGCCCAGCGTTTGCGCAGGCTGTCGACCTCATCCTTAGACAGCGAGCGCGTCAAGTCGTAAATCAGCATCGACACTGGCAGGCGCAGTGGAAAG
>JBEEJZ010000046.1:0-3842 GCA_041168905.1 Pseudomonadota bacterium
GGTGGTCGTAGACCGCAACTGCCACAAGTCCATCCTGCACTCCATCATCATGACCGGAGCGATCCCGGTTTTTCTGAAGCCCACCCGCAATCACTTTGGCATCATCGGCCCTATCCCGAAGGAAGAGTTCGAGATCTCCTCCATACAGGCCAAGATCAAGGCCAACCCGCTGCTCAAGGGGGTAGACGCCAAGAAGGTCAAACCACGTGTGCTGACCCTGACCCAAAGCACCTACGACGGCGTGCTCTACAACACCGAAACCATCAAGAACATGCTGGACGGCTATGTGGACAACCTGCACTTTGACGAGGCCTGGTTGCCTCATGCTGCATTTCACCCGTTCTACGGCACCTACCATGCGATGGGCAAGAAGCGGCCTCGCCCCAAAAATGCAGTGGTGTATGCCACCCAGTCCATTCACAAGTTGCTGGCCGGTATCAGCCAGGCCAGTCATGTGCTGGTGCAGGACTCGCAAACGGTCAAGCTCGACCGTCCGCTGTTCAACGAGGCCTACCTGATGCACACCAGCACCTCGCCGCAGTACAGCATCATTGCCAGCTGCGATGTGGCAGCCGCCATGATGGAGCCTCCGGGCGGCACCGCCCTGGTGGAAGAAAGCATTGCCGAAGCTCTGGACTTCCGCCGTGCCATGCGCAAGGTGGACGAGGAATACGGCGCCGATTGGTGGTTCAAGGTCTGGGGCCCGGAGAAGCTGGCGGACGAAGGCATCGGCCGTGCCACCGACTGGGTCATCAAGGGCGAAAGCAAGAGCGCCAAGGCCAACGCCACCGCCAATTGGCATGGCTTTGGCAAGATGGCCGCAGGTTTCAACATGCTTGATCCGATCAAGGCGACCATCGTGACGCCTGGCATGGACCTGAACGGAAAGTTTGCCAAGACCGGTATCCCCGCCAGCATCGTGACCAAATTTTTGGCCGAGCATGGTGTGGTGGTCGAGAAAACCGGCCTCTACAGCTTCTTCATCATGTTCACCATCGGCATTACCAAGGGCCGCTGGAACAGCATGCTGACGGCCTTGCAGCAGTTCAAGGACGATTACGAGAAGAACCAGCCCATGTGGCGCATCCTTCCCGAGTTCTGCCGCGCCCATCCGCGCTACGAAAAGATGGGCCTGGCCGACCTTTGCCAGCATGTGCATCAGCTCTATGCCAAGTACGACATTGCCCGTCTGACCACGGACATGTACCTGAGCGACCTGACTCCTGCCATGAAGCCCAGTGACGCCTATGCCCATATTGCCCTGCGCAAGACCGAGCGCGTGGAGATCGATCACCTCGAAGGTCGCATCACCGTCGGTCTGGTCACGCCTTACCCGCCTGGCATCCCCTTGTTGATTCCGGGTGAAGTCTTCAACAAGAAAATCGTCGATTACCTCAAGTTCTCGCGCGAGTTCAACGCGCAGTGCCCTGGCTTCGAAACTGACATCCACGGACTGGTGGAAGAGACAGGTACCGACGGCGTGGTTCGTTATTACGCAGACTGCGTCAAGGGCTGAGGCATTTGACCCGGCCGTGTTGCGCGGCCTCCATAAAAAACGGGGCCGTAAGGCCCCGAATTCATGAAGTGCAGCACTGGGCGTTTCAGGCAGCAGCTTCGGGGTCGGCAATGCCGCCCACGACCTGGCTGAAGCCGCCATCGACATAGGTGATTTCGGCACTGACGCCAGCGGCCAGGTCGCTGAGCAAGAAGGCCGCCACGTTGCCGACATCTTCAATGGTGACGTTGCGGCGTATGGGCGAAGCCTCGGCCACCACGCTCAGGATCTTGCCAAAGCCCTTGATGCCGCTGGCCGCAAGGGTTTTGATGGGGCCGGCACTGATGCCGTTGACACGCATGCCCTTGGGGCCCAGAGATTCCGCCAGGTAGCGCACAGAGGCTTCTAGCGAGGCCTTGGCCAAACCCATGGTGTTGTAGCTGGGCACATTGCGAATGGCACCCAGATAGGTGAGGGTCAGCAGTGCTGACTTGGGGTTGAGGTAGGGCAGGGCCGCCTTGGCCATGGCCGGAAAGCTGTAAGCGCTGATATCGTGGGCAATCTTGAAACCCTCCCGGCTCAGGCCCTCCAGAAAATCGCCTGCAATGGCCTCGCGTGGCGCATAACCAATGGCGTGCACAAAACCATCAAAAGTGGGCCAGGTTTGCGACAAGTCCTGAAAGAGCCGTTCGATCTGGGCATCATCTCCCACATCGCAGTCGAATACCAGTTTGGAATCGAAGTCGGCAGCAAAGTCGGTAATGCGGTCCTTGAAACGCTCACCCACGTAGCTGAAGGCCAACTCTGCACCCTGTGCGTGGCATGCCTTGGCGATGCCGTAAGCGATGGAGCGGTTGCTCAACACGCCGGTGATCAAGAGTTTTTTGCCCGTTAGAAAGCCCATTTACTAGTCTCCATAAAAATTGCCTGAGAATTGTCGCATGCGAAATTTGGCTTCTATCGTGATCGTGCTGTGCACAGCGGCCGCCAATGCCTGGGCCGCTCATGGTTATGCCTTGTGGGGTGATTTGAAGTACCCGCCGGGTTTTGCCTATTTCGATTACGTCAACCCTCAGGCCCCCAAGGGCGGCGAGTTACGCCTGGTCAGCAACCTTCGTACCTCCACCTTTGACAAGTACAACCCCTTCACCATCAAAGGCTCCGCACCTGCTTATCTGTCGGGCTTGATGTTTGACACGCTATTGACCGGCTCCTTGGATGAAACCGGTTCTGCTTATGGTTTGCTGGCTCAGGATGTCAGCGTGGCTTCAGATGGCTTGAGTGCCACTTTCAAATTGCGCTCAGAGGCCCGGTTTCATGATGGTGCGCCCGTATTGGCTGCTGATGTGAAGCACAGTTATGACACCCTGGTGGGGCCGCATACCTCGCCGGCCTACAAAAGCATGCTGGAAGATGTTGCCGGCCTCGATGTACTGGACGAGCGCACGGTGCGTTACCGTTTCAAGAAACCTAACCGCGAGCTACCGCTAACGGTGGGCGGCCTGCCAGTGTTCAGCCGAGTCTGGGGTATGGAAGGTGGCAGGGCCAAGTCTTTTGATCAGGTGGTGATGGACATTCCCGTCGGTAGCGGGCCCTACAAGATTGGGCCGGTCAAGTTTGGGCGGGACATCACCTATGTGCTGGATAAGAGCTATTGGGCCAAGAACTTGAATGTGCGTCGGGGTACCAGCAACTTCGAGCGCATCACAGTCAAGATCTACCGTGACAACACGGCCAAGCTGGAAGCCCTGAAGGCGGGTGAGTTTGACCTGATGCGCTTTTTTTCTGCGGGCGACTGGGCCCGGCGCGTCTCGGGCAAGCGTTTTGACTCTGGGGAATTGGTCAAGGGCGAGTTCAAACATCGGTTGCCGACCGGTTTTCAGAGTTATGTGATCAATACCCGCCGACCTCAGTTTCAGGATGTGCGCGTGCGGCAGGCCTTGGGCTTGGCGCTCGATTACGAGTGGATGAACCGCCAGCTGTTTTACAGCGCGTACCAGCGGGTGCAAGGGCTCTTTGGCAATACCGACTGCCAGGCAACGGGTGAGCCGAGCGCGCAAGAACTGGCCTTGCTGGCACCCTGGCGCGGCAAGATCAATGACGCGGTCTTTGGCCCGATGGCTCTGGCGCCCCGCACAGACGGCAGTTCGTCGCTGCGGGCTAATTTGCGTCAGGCACAGGCCTTGTTGAAGGAGGCCGGCTGGGAGGTGCGCGATGGCGTTCTCAAAAATTCCAAAGGCCAGGCGCTGGTCATCGAATATCTGGACAGCAACGAGTCTGGCGCGCGGGTGGTGACGCCTTGGGCGCGCAACCTCGAAAAGCTGGGCATCCAGCTGCAATTCCGGCC
>JBEEJZ010000047.1:0-4933 GCA_041168905.1 Pseudomonadota bacterium
AGGGCGACCAGTCGGTTTTTTCGACGGGAGCGTTGGCTCCATGCATAGCCGTGGTGGCACACACCCCCAGATCAATCAATGCCTGGGCGCACTTCTCGCCTTCCACCACCACGACCTGCTCGGCCTTGAGCATGCCCGGCTGGTTGTACAGAGGACGCGGCTCTGGAGGAGCCATCTTGCGGCGGCGCACATCCCAGGGCCTGAACTCCTTGCGCCCGGGCTCGGGGTCATAGCGGTAAACCACAGCGATGAGTTTTCCGCTGGCGTCCTGGTAATCCCACTTGGCCGTTGCAGGGCCGAGCTCATCCACGGCAGGTGCTTTGGCTTTACTGGCTGCCACGCTGCTTGCGGGCATGGCTGAGACACGGCCAAGCCAGCCCTTGGCCCGCTCGAGCACCTGGGGAAATTGGGCCTGCACATCGAGGCTGTAGTAACGGGCGATGAGGTCGAGAATGTCACCGCCTTCACCCGTGGCACGGTCGGTCCACAGGCCAGCCTTAGGGCCAGAAAGCAGGAGTTCCAGGCTATCGCCGGGGCCACCCATCACATCGCCGACCAGGTACTTGTTCTGGCGACGTTTACCCGAAGGCCAGATATCCAGTACCAGCAGACCCAGTTGTTCGTTGAGGGCTGAGCGGATTTCATCTTTCTCGCGCGCCGTGTCCGTGCTGCCCTCAGCTGCCTTGCGCGTGTGGCCGCTGGAGACATCGTTGAAATCAAGCATGCGCACCTCCCGCTGGAGATGCATCTGAGTGCTTGACCTGCTCGGCTGCGTACCTCACTTGCCATTTGTGAAGTTCCCGGATTCGATAGCGCACCATGCGATTGATGGAGTAGTACGGGATTCCCAGCTCAGCGCGCTTGCGTGCATCGATGAAGTAATAAAGCGGCAGGTTCAGTGCAGCCGAGGCTTGGTCAGCCGTGACAAGATGGTCCTCCGCGAAGTCAGAAGCCATATGACCTGCTTGCCTTTTCGGAGAAATCATTGGTTTGGTTTTTTTCATGAAAACAGTCGTCCCTGCAGACGGCTTTCGCCGTCTGCATCAGTTGGTTGGTAAAGGTTGGATGGACGCTCAGCTCAGTTGATTGGCTGGGCATCCAGGTGCATACGAACGCTTGGGTAATTGCTGCGTTCGTGTTCTTGAACCATGGCCTCAACATAGGTCGTGACCACGGCATTGATCAGCTGCAGAGCCTCTTGCTGGGTGTAGCTCGACAGCGGGCGATCCATTCCGATCTCGCTGGCGGCTTCGCCCAAAGACTTGAGGCATTGCTGCATGGCGGCGAGTTCTGCTTCAGTCGGATCTATCACGCCCACTCCCGTCGGCAATGCGCCCTCGCGTTCGAGAGATCGCACACCGGCTGCGTAAAGCCGATGGAAACAATCTTGGCAACGCCTTGAGCAGAAGATCCAGTCGATGGGGTACCGCCTGGGATGCCCCACCTTGAAGCGCAGATCCACATGGCCAAATCCTCTGGCCTGACGGGAGCACACCCAGCACTTCATGCAGCCTCGCCATCACTGCGCCCACGCAGGCCGACCCTGCACGTTGCCGGGACGGGGGGTGTAGCTGGCCCCCGGCTGAGAAGCTTGCGCCGCTGATGTGGGTACGGCAGTCGCTGGGGCTCCGCCAGTGCCCCCGCCCATACCTCCATCACGTTGCAGCTTGGCCTGCATCAGGTCGGCATACTCTTTGTGATCGGGCTCGATCACCAACCGGATGATGTTGCGGTACTCGCCTTGGCCATCTTTTTCAATACCGATGCGCGCGGCAAATTCAGCACCATCGAGATCACCAAAGCTGCGGATCTGGCGAGCGCGCTGTGCTTCGGGTGAGTTGTCATCGGGGTGGATGTTGCGCGAGCTGTTGAGTACCGCCTTGATGAAGCTGCGGCCCATCTGCGCCCAGGTTGGCCCCTTGTTGGAGTGCAGGCCCACATTGCTCCAGATCTTGCGCTTGGCAAATGGTCCCGTGATGAGCACGAATTCGCAAGACAGGAACACTGCCCCCGTTTCATCCGATGCCGTGGCATAGCCACCCGTCCAGCCCTTGCTGGCGTCGTCATGGCCGCCGGGTTTGATGGCCATGCGCACCAGGGCCTGGGTGCCTTTGGGGATCAGGTTGAACTCGCCTTGCTGGGCATCGGCGTCATTGAAATCAGACCATGCAGCCTGGTGGTGGTTGTCGTTGTTCATTGAGAAATCTCCTTTGATTGGTGGTGTTTGGGTGAAGATGAAGGCTTTGGGCGCTCAGAGCTGGATATCACCTACCCAGCGGATCTGGAAGGTGGGCTCGGTGATGAGTTCCTTGCGGGCGGGCTGAAATGCCGCGCGCAGCAGTGGGTGCCAGCGGGCGTAGTCCTGCTCAGCCACCGAGAACTGAACCTGCATGAAGTCCTGTACGCGGTCACCTGCAACGACCATCCGTTCAGCGATTTCAGACAGGTGCTTTTGGTCCCAGACGATTTCTTTGGGCTGAGAGACATCAATCTGCAGGTCACCGTCGTCGATCCGGAACCTGGCCGCTTCGTCCTGACCCAGGGTTGCGGCATGACGGATCTGGTCGGCATAGCGGGTTTCCATGCCCCGATTGATTCGGCCACGCATTTGCAGCGTCCAGTCATGGAGCTGCTGCACCGCGTTGCTGAAATGAGCCAGTTGGTCTTTGGGCAGACGGCTGATCTGGCTCTCGGAGAGGTCAGGCAAGGCCGCCTGCTGCAATTGAAGGTGATTCATGGGGTGACTCCTTAGGCTGTTGCTCGTTGTGATGTGGAGACGTGCTGGACGCAGTTCTCGAAGGCGATCACCGCATTGAGGGGGTAGTTCACCCGCTTGCCCAGCTTCAAGTAGTGGGGACCGCGCCCTTCCATTCGCCAACGTTGAAGGGTCTTGGGGCTCATGCCCCATCGCGAGGCCAAATCGGCTTCGCTCAGGACTTGCCGTGGAGGCATGTGTGGCTCTGGGGCCACGACGCTCAAGGGTTTGAGCGTTGAAAGCGCTGGTGTTGCTAGCAGCATGGGTCACTCCTTTCAGAGAGTTGAGGGACAACGCTGCTATTTCAAAAAATCAATGGGGAACTGATAAGGAACTGATCAAGGAACTTTGGCGATATCTCCAGTTCCTTATCCCCAGAGTCACCATCCGGTACTTCCGATGTTTGAAATATTTCTAGAAATTCACTCCAAAAGGCTTTTTCGTGAAATATTTCAAACATCTACACCAACGACCTCTTGCCATTGTTTGAAATATTTGCGATAGTTGACCTCAAATGCGCGTTTCTGAAAATATTTCAATCAAAGAGCTGCTGAGCAAGCTGGACTGGGACACGCCATACGGTTCCAGCGACCTGCAGGCTCTGGGCTTACCTTCAACTGCTGCAGCCCGCTTGGCCCAGTCAGGCTGGCTCAAGAGATTGGGACGTGGCGTGTACCAAGTGCCAAACGCCAAACTGGACATGCACAAAGCATTGGCGTACCTGTCGCTCGAAGTTCCGGAATTGCACGTTGGAGGGAAAACCGCCCTGGCTTGGCGAGGGACACGCCACAACCTTGCACATCAAGAACGGTTGAACTTATGGGGCCTCAAGGCGGGACGACTCCCAGCATGGTTCACCGACCTGTTCAATGTCACCTACCAGTCAACCAGAATTTTTGACAACACACTGCCCCAAGGGTTCGGTCTTGCACCACTTCCGGCAGGGAACCCAAAAGTAATGGTTTCCGTCCCGGAGAGAGCGTTGCTGGAACTCTTCAGCGACACGGGCAAGCTTCAGTCACTGGAAGAGACGTTGAACGTCGCTGAAAGCGTTCGGCACCTACGCCCTGATGTTCTTGAAACATTGTTGGCCCACACGACACGTGTAAAGGTAGTGCGATTGGCCAAATCGTTGGCCGAGAGCCTTGAGCTCCCCTGGCTTGAGATTGCAAAGAAACACAGCGAGCGGCTCGGAAGTTCAAGTCGTTGGATTGCTGTGACCAGGGACAAAAAAATTCTTCATCTCAAAAAATGAACCCCACCTACGTACAAACGGTCAACCTGCTGTTGGACATCGCACCCACAGTATTTCAAACCCCTCGATTTGCAATGAAGGGGGGAACAGCACTGAACCTATTCGTTCAGGACCTGCCACGGCTGTCAGTCGACATTGACGTCGTCTTCATTAATCACCTGGCTGACAGAGATACAGCCTTGGAAGAAATCGCCCAAGAGATCCAGCGCATTGAGGCAGCAACCGCCGAAATGGGCTATGAAACTCGAACCAGGAAAGTGCATGGTGGCGATGAAGTGAAGCTTGACATCTTCAGCGCAGAAGCTGAAGTCAAGGTTGAAGTGAATTTCGTTTTTAGGGGTACGGTCCTTCCGGTACAGACACGCTCACTATCAGAAAAAACACAAGCGCTATTCTCCAAAAATATCCAGGTACCAGTGCTCTCACCCTCTGAACTTTATGGCAGCAAACTGGTTGCTGCGATGGACAGACAGCATCCACGCGATTTTTTCGACGTTCTAAAAATGTACGAGAGCCATGGGTTAACTCAAGAAATTTTGGACTGCTTTGTGGTCTATCTGGCTGGTCACAACAGGCCCGTGCATGAGGTCTTGTTTTCCAATCCTCAATCGATGGAAGAGACTTTCAAAAACGAGTTTGTAGGAATGACATCACAGCCCATCAACCTGGATGACCTGCTCAATACCCAGAAACGACTGATGACCGAACTTCCACAGGCGTTGACTCCAAACCACAGAAATTTCCTGCTGTCGCTGGTGCAAGCCAAACCGGACTGGTCACTTCTGCCGTTCATCCATTTGGAAGATATGCCAGCTATCAAATGGAAGCTACAGAATTTGAGCAATCTGAAATCAAAAAACCCAACGAAATTTCGGTTGCAACACGAAGAGCTTGTTCAACGATTTAAACAACATCCCCAGTAT
>JBEEJZ010000048.1:0-14597 GCA_041168905.1 Pseudomonadota bacterium
CTGGTGGAACGGATCACGCTCCATGAGGACGATACGGTTGAGGTCAGTTGGCGCACAGATAACTGGATCCCACTGCTAGAGACCATGAAGCCCAAAACGGTGGGCGCAGAGTTACTGGAAATGGAGATGCCAGCATGAGCGAGATGACCACCAGCGACGACATGAGCGGCGATACATTTCGGATCACTACACGCACCCCCTTCAAGCTCAAGCGCCGCCCAGGTATCAAAACAGTGGTGATGGCTCCAGAAACTGCAGAAGGTCACTTGAGTGGCGAGTGTACGGACAAGAGCAACCAAATTGCCCTGTTCCAGGGACTCGCTCGGGCCCACTACTGGCAACGGCTCTTAGATGCAGGCGAAGTCCGCAGCGGCTCAGAAATTGCCCAACTGGAAGGGCTTGACCCGAGCACAGTCAATGAACTGCTGAGGCTGACGTTGCTGGACCCATCGTTGGTAATGGACATTCTGCAAGGAAGGCAGCCTCAGGAGGTCAGCATGGTGTGGTTTACGCGCAATGCGCTGCCCGACTTGTGGCACGAGCAGTTTCCTCTGGATCTATAAAAAGGGGCTGACGCCAAACCTCCCTATCAAAGCAAGACTCATCCAGCTCTATGGAGCATTTCTTTGAAATAGGTTTATTCATTCAGACGGCACTTCTTGCAACTCGATAGGAACCAGACCACCCATGTCGATCAGCTTCGAAAACCGATACCAGCACACTTGCAATTTCGACATGAGAGGCGATTCACTGTCGCCGTCAGGAACTACATTCGAGTTTGAGGGGTGCGGTCGGACTTGCCGCCAAATAATCTCGCAACTGGAACGCCAGCGATGACCCAGCGTTGACCAGTAAGTCGAGTATGTCCAAGGTTGCCCTACGAAGATTGACATCTCGGATAAGCGCTTGACGGTGGTCATGAACTGCCACATGACACACAGTCTCTGCATTCCAAAGAGCATCCCCGTTGTCGAAAATATCAACTGGAGCTAGGCATAGCGCGTCCCTTAGCTGAACCAAGGCCGAGGGGATTGCAGTAGTCCGGCCAACACCTGTCATGAGAGCCAACAGATGCTCCAGCGCGTGCCGACTGTCGCCGGCTGACGCAAGACAGTCAGCCAGGAAGTTGGGCCTACGATGCAAGAGCGGCAAGTCATGCCAAATCGTTGGCCATCGCATGGTCCGCAGAAGAAGCACAGCCAATGGTTTCTCATATTTGGTGTACAAACGTCGAGATGACGTGCGGAGAGACTCATCAGGCAGTATCTTTGTAGCAGCGCGGTCCCAGACACGCCAGAATGCGTCGGCGTTGGCGTACTCTTGCTTCAAGCAGCCGCTGAGAGTTGACTCCAGAATCCTCTCACTGAGCTCTGGGGCGTTCTCGATGCAATAGTCGAGAACTTCATAAATGATGGTCTGTTCCGTTGACTGCGCCAACAGCTCAGTCGCCAAGAGGTCTCCCACCTCCCAACGTGCTTCGAAGTCGACATCGTCGGCGTCATATCGGTCTACCGTCGGCTTGTCTTCGTGATCGGCCATCAAGCGCGCAAGGGTGGTGAGTGCTTGTACTCGCCAGGTCTCCGGCATCTCGCTGCGGGCAGCATCGAGCGCTATCGTCCATTCCTTTATCGCGGCCAGGCCTCTGGGCATCGGTCGATGTCCTGACTTCCCATTCGCAAGGGCTAACACCACCGCCTTACAAGTGGCCTCCCGTGCTTCACCAAGGAAGTCGAGCTGACGCCGCCGGTGACCTGCTTCAGTCGTGGTGTTTAGCGCTTCAGCGTACTGCGCCAGTGCCGTGGTAAGTATCTCGGCGACGATGGGTTGCTTAGGACGCAAGATCCCAGAGATGGCGAGCGCCGCGGATCGACGAACCTTCCAGACTGGCTCCGTGATGATGTTGGCGAGAGCAGCGTCCAACTTCGGGAGGGTCGGGTCGATGCTAGCGAGCAGGATGAGCGTCTTGGCACGCAACTCTCCAGTCATGAGGCCGGATCGGACCCAGGCGTCGTTGTCCAGACGCTGCGCAGTGACATCAAGGAGATACCCTTTAGCCCACTGCAGCGCATCAGAGGTATCGTTCGGCCACTGCTGAATCAGTGCACACGGTACTTCATCGTCCAAGCCAATGAGCATTGCTTCCTCGTGCCCTTTGAACTCAACGCGTAGACGAGTGAACTCCTCGTAAACCTCGCTAGGAGACGAGAAACGGTCGGCCGCCCCTTGTGCTGAGGATAGCGTCGGTTGTGTTATCGCCGCCGCCCAAAGCCGCACAGTCGCCAACCGGCTCATGAGTCGGGTGCTCAACTCAGCTCTGTCACTTATTTCCTTCAAGTCGGGCTCAAGCTCTGCAATTTCGAGGGGTACGAGTCCCTCTCCGCCGACCGGCTCACCAAGCTTCAATCCTCGAGCGTCCATGCGCTTGAGGCTCATTCGCCAGCCATCTGGCACATCTGACGCCTTTTTGAGGTCTTCAATATGCTTATCCAGGATGGTGAAGATGCCTTCACGTAGATCCGGTCGGTTGAACTGCAACTGGAGCACAAGTATTTCTAGGTGTTGCTGCCTGTGCGGCAAATGGTTGCTAGCGAAACGTTCTTTTTGCCTCTCTTCGTCCAACCCGTCGTGGCCGCCGTGAATAGCCAGAGCGGTAGCCTCACCCACGGTGCGCGCAATGTCGCTGCCGAAGAACTCAGGACACTTGAAGACCGACAGAAGCTTCTCTGTGACGAGGGCCGGATGCGCAATGAGCACGCCAGCTACGAGCCCGGTCGTGAAGCTCGAGTCGCCGATCTCCAGGATGAGCTCAAGAACCTTCGAGATGAAGTCCGGCTGCACCTTTGCCCCAATGAGCAACCGTTCCTCTAACGCCATCAACGCGCACTTCAAGACATAGCTTGAGACGGAGTGTCCACGGTAAGCTACCCAGAGTCGACCGCCGTGGATGTGTGGCCGGCCGTTTGGACTTTTTTCAGGCGGAACGATCGAAATTTCTTCCGAATGGCACTTCGCAAACGATGCTGCGGCATGATTGCAAAGCTCAACGACAAAGCGCACGCTCTTCGCAAACGAGTAGAGCAATAGAGACCGAAATGGGCCTTGCAGCGTGGAGGGTGGAAAGAACTTGTGATCCGCCCGCTCACTAAGGCCTAGTGACGCCTCCCAACCGGTAGAGTAATGGCGACGCGCTTCCCGAGGTTTGTCCTCGACGTAGAGAGCGCGGAACGCCTTGTGCACCGCGTCTGGGCTAAAGTAAGAAGGTTCTCTACAGTGTTTGACGTTCGTTAGAAACTCGAGGCGCTCCTCGGCGTACAGGTCTCGGCCTTTGGTGTCTCCAGAGATCCGCTCTAGGAGCGTGTCAACAAAAACATTGAATCTAGAGGGGTCTGCCCCAGAGCATCGGCACAGTAGCGCGTAGAACCGCTTGCCAACGGATTGCCCCCTATACCAGCTTCCGCTGTCTCGCCTGCAATATTGTTCTGCGATGTTGAAGACATCAACTACCCGTTGGCTAGGCTGATACCAGTTGTCATCGTGTGCGACAGCGTCCTCGGCGAGCTGGGCGACCCACGAGTGGGCTTCGGGTGGCAACGTCGGAAATGCCATTGCGACCAACTCAATCATCACGTCCCACGCCTTGCCCACCGGCGCAGCCATCCCAATGCGGGCAATGAATTCCTTGTTCGCAGGGTCGTCTGCCAGGTGCGAGTAGTCGATAGACGTTGGGCCTTTGCAAGCGACCCGCAGCAGATGGCTCAGACGCTGGAGCAGAGCCACGTTGTTGAAGGCGCCATTGCCCCCAAGCTTTGCGACTAAATCCTCGACCCGCTCCGATCTTAAGAGTCCTATAGCCACTTCGTCACGCCACAACTGCGGGATAGTCGGCTCGGGCCGGAATGCAGCCTGCATTAGCGCGTAGGCGTCTTCGTCGTTTTCGGCTGACTTTTGCGCAGTCCATGAGCGCAGAGCTCGCCGCATGCCTGCATGTGCTCCGAGCTTTGTAAACAAAACAGTCCAGTCTTGCTCGGCAGAGCGAACCTCACGTTCAACTTGAAAGAAGAGCGACCAGTCCTCCAAGACATCGTGCGCTGGGGCAACCCTGTCTGCCGCATCTTGTACTAACACTGCGTCCTGCAAGAGGGAGGTGACTGCCTCAGCGTCTGTCGGTGCCTCCACGAACTGCGCAAACCGCTCCGTGCGCAAGTAGCACACCGCGTCGAACGCCGTTCGACGTCTCAGGCCTAGCCCCCGCGGCAGGCCCTTACTGGGCGCAACCCTCTCTATCCAAAGCATCCGCTTGAGGTCGTTGCCTGAAGCGCTGGGTAGTACAGCGCCCGCGGCGATGGACTTGAAGGCAAGCTGCAAGTAATACGGAGCGCGCAGGACCTCCTTCACACCAGAGTCTTTGGCAATAGGTTCCTCAAGGGGACTACCTGCTACCGCAGCAGAGATCTCCGAGTCGGTGAGTAGCGGGACATCAACGATCTGACTGGAGAAGCTGGACAGGAAGTTGGTGTACAGGCCATTTAGGGCATAAGAGCGCGTCGTGATACACAGTCGTGTCCCCTTGTTCTTGTGAACGAGTGCCAACAGCTCTTCAAGTGCACCCGGATTCTGGGCTTCAAGTGCCTTCTCAAGCGAGTCAATGATGACTGTCGGTTGCGCTGTGCTAAGAAGAGTGTCGATTCCCAGCACCGGGTCGGAAAGACCGCTTAAGGACTGCATCGCAGCCAAGCTGGGCTCCCCGAGGTCCTCCGCCTTGAAGAAGAACAATGGACCAGACTCCAGCAGCAGCGGGGCGAGCTCTGACACAACAGCCGATTTGCCGGTGCCCGGGCCGCCAGTGATGATCACGAGCTGACGTTCGTCAAACCCTGCCAGCACACGCCCCACACACTCGCTGCGGGTGACATGTATCCCGTTGGGTAAGCTTGTCGACAGGAGAGATAGCTGAAGCTTGGCCTGATCGCTCAAGCGCTCAGCGATGCTGCCTAGCCCGCGTGTTGACGTCAGACGGCTTATGGCCGCTCGCAGTCCCTCCTTGGCAGTATCAGGCCAAGTCGACCGAGTTATGGTGCCTGCGGTGATGCCTTGCTCCTGCACATAGGAAACAAGGCCATCCCACACCAGTTCGCCTGAGTCGCTAGGCTGCCTTGAAGCCAGAAGTGCTTGGACAAGGCTGAGTTCCTGCGAGGAGTCCGTGCCAAGGTCGTGAATGTCGACACGTAGGCGCCGAAGAAGCTTGAAGACAAGCTCCTCCGTGTACTTATCTGTCAGTGTTTCCTTCGAGACCGTCTTAAAGGCGTTCCATGTGTCCTTGTGTTTCTTGTCGAAGAGCTTGGACTCAAGCTTCTGCAAGAAGTCATCCAAGTCGACCGAGGCACGTGCTAGCTCGCATAGGCGTTTCGCCGCTTGGTTTGCGGTCTTTGCAGGGGATATGGTTGCTAGAACCAAGACGTCGCAGGCGCGGTCAAACGGACTCTTCTCAATGCGAAGAAAGTCGCGCCAAGCGCCTTGCAGCCCGTCAATGAAATCCTTGTCACCTGCAGTAGCATTGAGGCCTCGTTTGCACTGGATGAGCTGTAGATGGGAGCCTTTCGCATCGCTCAGCCGACAGTAGATATCGTCAGTGTGCGCGCCGGTGTAGCGCGCTTCGAAGCGAAGTTCCTCTACTCGGGCACCATGTAGGCAGAAGGCCGTTGGCAGGCCTGTGAGCATGTTGGTCAGATAGAGAGCACCAACACGCGCTTGGAAGACGCCACCACCGCCCCCCGTAGCGACGGTACTCATCAATTGGGTGCCTTGGAGTGGTTCGCGGTTGGTGTCTTTCTTCGTGCTCATCTATAAATGCTTTCCCCGCCACGCGGCGAGTCGTCCAATCAGAGCATAAGTGAATAGCGATCATGAATCTTTGGTCGCCTTGAGTGACTGGTTTCGGATTTAGGCCTTTTTACACCAGCCTAAGCTGGTCGGCTACTTCCAGCCTGAAGCAGTCTTTTAATCAGTTCAAATCCCTCATGCACGACCATTGATATGGTCCAACCCAATCCCTGAAACCCTTATGAATACTGGGTTCAGCTCATGGACACGTCCACAAGCTGGGAGAGAAAAAAGAGAGAAAAAAGAGAGAAATTCACTCCTTGGGGACAAAAACCAGGAAATCTGACCCATCGCGTCCACAACAAAAAACGCGAAAGCCCGCAGAAACAGGGCCTTCCGGGAAAGAAAAAGGGGGACAGAGAAAATCTGTCCCCCGTATATGGTGGGCACTCCGAATATGAAGAAGCGTCCACAAGGGCTTAGAAGACCGGCATTAATACTCTCATAAATAATTGATTTTCATAGACTTTTTTTGTTATATACAATGAACCATATGGACATCGAAGGACGCATCTTGCAATCACTCCGCCCTCGGCGGGATGGCGTTCTGCTGCGCTCAGACGTCAATGACTTCGGGAGCCCAACCCAGGTTTCTGCCGCACTCAAAGCTTTGGTCGAAAAGCGTCTCATCACTCGACTTGATCGCGGCGTCTATGCAAAGCCTGACAAGGTCGAGCAGATGGGTCGAAAGGCGTTGCTTGAACAGGCCATGGTCAAAATGGAGCATCAGCGAACTCAAGACCTCAAGCGAGTCCGGCGACGTCGCAGCGACCCCACTGCCATTTATGTGCGTCAACTGGCCAAGCGCGAGGGCATTGTGTTTGCCCCAACTTTTGCGGACCTTTGGGCCAAAGCCGTGACAAAACTGGCTGGCGACGAGGTCAAAAGCGACAAAACAGATGACCTCTTGGTTGCACTGACACGCGCAGGCAAGCTCTCCCCGCGCGACATGACCCGACTGGTCATCGCGCATCATCGGAATCTGGCCCGTGTTTGACCCGTTTGGTGACTTTGCGACCGAAGGGTACCTGCACAACTTCGACAAAGAAAAAGATCTGGAGATCGTCAAGATCGCTGAGCATGAACTGTTTCGTGCACAGCTTCCCGTCGCATTGGATTTTCTTGCCAAGAGAAAGCGGATTGAGTACTCTGATTTTTTAGAGGTGCATCGCATCTTGTTCGAAGGTCTTTACCCTTGGGCTGGAAAAGACCGCGCAGAAGTTTTGCCTGACAGCGCCGTCAAAAAGGGAGCGCTTTATTTCTGCCATCCAAGCGACTGCCGGCTGGCAGTCTCAGAGGGTTTGTCAGTGGCTCAAGATAAAAAGCAGATGGACAAACGCCCCGGCTTCATCATGGGCATGTTTGCATACGGCCATCCATTTCTTGATGGCAATGGTCGAACCATGTTGCTCGTTCATGCCGAACTTTGCTTTCGAGCCAACATGTCGGTGAATTGGATGCGCACCAGCAAGCAACCCTATCTGGATGCACTCACCAAAGAAATCCAGGCCCCCAACGATGGTCATCTGGATACGTACCTGAAACCGTTTATTGGACCTCAGATTCCGCGCGAAAACTGGTTGCAGTCTGTCTCAAGCCTGCCTGGCCTGGACGGCATCGACGCTCAATCAGATGTCTCGGCAGGCTACTCCGACCCTGCGATCACAAAGGAATATCGGGAGTTCGAACGCCGTCGGGAGTATCAACTGGACAACAAACATACTCATTGAGATAAGCGGTCCATAACCCCCATCCAAAGCGAGAGGGCTCGCTTTGACATCCTCTGAACCTGGACTGGTCTCCGAGTTTGAGATGATGGAGGGCATGAACCAGCCACCCGGTGAGCTTGACCCGACGGTACACTCCGACGAAAGCACCTCGATTGAAACTCGACGTTGTGCTATCTATGCACGTGTGTCGTCCAGCAGTCGTGACGATACACCCCTGAGTTCAATAGAAGCTCAAATCGAGACCTGCAAGGCTTACATTCACGCTCAAAACGGCATGGGGTGGGAGCTGATAGAGCCCGTCTACGCTGATGATGGGTACTCCGGTGGGACCATGGAACGCCCTGCCCTACAACAGCTATTTCAGGACATGGAGGACGGAAAGATTGACGCTGTGGTCATACAGCGCCTTGACCGGATTTGCCGCAGCGTCAGAGATATCAGCGATCTGATCCCTCTGTTCACGATTCCTAGCATTGCATTGGTCAGTGTCAATCAGTCGCTGGACACGGAGTCCCCACAGGGGCGACTGATGATCAATATGCTCACCTCGTTTGGCCAGTTCGAACGAGAGCAGTCAGGTGATCGGACACGGGAGAAAATTTCAGCAGCTCGCGCCAATGGCAAATGGCAGCACAACGGCGTTCCCCTCGGTTACAACCAAGATCAGCGCCAGGAATTGCAAGTCGATGCAACTGAAGCGGCGATCGTGAAAGACATTTTTCAGCGTTTCTCAGAAGCTGCGTCCGTCGATGCCCTAATCATCGAGCTAGCAGATCAAGGGTACCGATCCAAAGTCCGCGTCAGCCGGCAAGGCAACAGGGCTGGCGGCAAGCCAATTGACCGCAACGGTCTGTATCGGATCCTGAACAACCGCATGTACCTCGGCGAGTTGTTCTACCGTCAGGAATGGCACGCTAGCAAGCATCAACCAATCATCGATCAAAGCCTATGGGATCAGGTCCACGCAATCTTGGACCGACGCGCAAGACGCAAGGGTGTTCCAACAACTGAAGACCGCTGGATCTTCTTCCCGCTAGGCGATCGGCTCTACTGGCATGACGGTCGACCGTACAAGATGCACGAATCCAGCAATCGAAACGGTTTGCGCTATCGCTACTACCAAGGTGCGGCAACGCCACAGGAAAAAGCGACGGGTTCAGGTCCACCCACCATCCGCGCTGCAGACATTCACGACGTGGTCATCACGTACCTTCTTGAACAATTCAAGAACCCTCAAGGCTTGCTGGACAACCTACCAGGTGGACTCAAAGACTTGCCGCAATTTGAGCCAGCGCATGTGATCAAGCACCTCGCCAGGACCGAGGAAATTTGGAGAGACTATTGGGAGCCAGTAAAGTCCCTCATCGTCCTGGAGTTAGTGGCCAGAGTGACCCTCTTTCCGGATCAAGATGTAATTGAAATTACGCTGGATTTTGCTGGTCTGAGCAGGATGCTGGCTGCAGGTCTGCCAGAGCAAAAAAAGAAGTCAAGGCGCTCTGAGCCATAAGACCCCCGCCAATAGAACTGTCATGCCAACACGTAAGAAGACCACGCGCTCACTCGAAGATTCTTCATCCGTGTGAGGCCCCTTCCAAGATTCGTTGTACTTTGCCGCCCCACTTGATGTAGCATCCAGCTAATTAAAGTCTTCGGTGCCGTGGCGACCACGGTGATTTCCGGAGACCTCCTCAGCGGATGTCTGGTGGTCATAGCCTCCTTTTTCATGATTTTCGATCTCTCTTTGAAGATCGAAAGCCAAAAGAAGGGGAAGAAATGAAAGTCAAACTCAAGCTGCGAAGCAATCGAAAGGGCGCGGGGATTCTGGGGGTATGCGCACTGGACACTGCAGGGAGGTCATAGCAATCACCTTGGATGTCTTAGGACCAAAGAGAGCCCTCCCCCACCAATTCCAGAAAGTGCCTCTTTTAAGGGGCACTTTTCTTTGAAAAGATCGTCATCCTCGATGCGTTACCTCAATCCACAGAGGAGAGAGGTTGTGCACGATCATTCGCGAGTATTGATCGCTACGCACATCAGCTGTTTAACGCAAAACACTTTGAATTAATCCCACGGAGCTTTTTCGTTGTCTGACACGTTTGAAGTGGTGTTGGTCTTGTACCCCTTCGGATAGGTTGTGATGGATTCCTCTGCCAACTGAGGCAACGCATCCCGCACAACCCCAATGCGAGCTTTAAGATTTCCTGCCTGCGTTTTGTGAAAGCGCCCGAGCTGTCCGACGCTTTGAGCAGCCCTTGTTGCGAGCGCCCGCACGGTGTCCGCGTCTGCACCTTCCGCGTGGGCAATCTCCAATTGCTTTACCTGGGCACGGACTTGCGATCTCTTTTTTTGTGCAAGTGCTGGCTTTCGATTGACGATGAGTTTGGTCGCGATCATCGGCTCACTAGCAGAGAAGATTTCATGCTTTGCACGACCCGCTTTCAGGCCGTTCCTGCGCAACATTCCGTACAACTGAGCAATGGCCCAAGTCTGCGTCTCTTTTGAAAGATAAGTGACTGACGACATAGCCATGTCATCTACATACCGTGAATAAGTAATGCCTCGCGAAGCGAGCTTCGCATGCAGCAATGGCTCATCTCGCCACAACACAAGATTAGCCAAGTATGAGCTTGTAATTGCGCCCTGCGGAAGTGCGCCATCTTTCGTGGTCAGCTTCGCAAGCAACTTTGCCACAGCAGGTGAGAAACCGAAGAATCCGCACCATACATCTTCGACAAACACTACGCCCACGGAGGGGAAGAATTTCTTTACATCCTCACAGATAAGTAGTTTCTTGTTCGTATGCAACGAAGCGTTGGTCACGTAGTCGCAGCCTTTGAGACTCCCATGCAAATATGTGGGGAACAGCAAATTGTCAAAGAAGGCGTGCTTGATACGGCGGTGAATTTCTTTAAGCAAACCCAGTGCGTCGAACGTCTGACGGTTGGAACCCGGAGGAGGGGGAACTGTGCGATAGTTCGCATTGGCCGCGTCTGCAGCTGCTATCAGTACCGACACATCAAGCCGCAGGGCTCGTGCTAAGGCAGGAATACTTCTTATCGGCTTACAACGGTAAGTCGGCTTGCTCAGGGACAGGGCCATTCAGAAGCTCCAACGCGGTTATTGCTAGTTGACCCGCAAGCTCACGATTAAGATTTCCAAGTTCACCATCTTCAGCGCCCAGAAAAAATAAGATCTCCAGGGGCATGACAAGAGCAGCGGCGAGTTGCTTTAATGTCGATAGCGGGGGATCACGCCTTCCGCGTTCAAGCATCGACAAATACGAAACCGAGATACCAGCCCGTTTAGCTAGTTGAACCTGCGTCATTTGACGCTTGGTTCTTGCGAGTTGGATGGCTTGCCCGATGTTCATGAATACTCCCGAAAAAACCAAGAATGGGCTTGGGGTGCCCATGACGGCCTCATAGCCAGTCGCGCAGATTCGTCACAATGCTGACGAATGCTGCCATGGCCTGGAGGACACGAAGCTTCCGCGTTGCCGCTTCTGCCGTGTTCTGTGGATGTTCGCCAAGCTCTTCGAGCAACGCGATTGCATCGTCCAGTTCCTTCAATGCACCAATGTCGAGTTGGCTACTGCAAACATCGCGGGCTTTCTTCAAGCCGTTGATGCGATCTTCGAGAAATTGCAAGTCCATCAGACTTCTCCTGTTACGAGCACATGCTCGCGTCCCCATTCAAGACAGCGCCGTAAAGGAGCCAACTCGACACCAACCAAGCCCACCACAGTTGCTCCGCTGCTGGATTACGTCCCCCCCTGAGCACAAAGCACTTTCGATGCTCTGGTTGCCGTTGGGCGGATTGCGTCCTGCTGGCTCGCTGCCGGGATTAGCCGATTACGAGCCGCGTTACATGCTGCACTTCTGTCCGTGCAGCTGATCTCACCGAAGTGAAATCCCGATCACTGAGCCTTTGTCTTGACGGTAAGGATTAACAGTTCTCTAAAGATCCGCAGCAGCGCGATTACGCGCTGCCGTATATGCATTATACGCACAATTCAATCGAATTCACGCACTATTAGTGCGTGTTTTATTTTAGAGCCAATGTGCTGCTCTTTGCACCCTCGGCCTGTCTTGAAATCTATGGGAGGCTATAACTATGTGCAATTGATAGAGATGGGGGGATCTGAGGCGAAGATGGGCCCCGCTGCAAGGCCACCACAGATGAAACTGATTGCATTTGCCGCAGGAAAATCTCGGGCGGTCACTTTTGCAAAATTAGTACCGAGCCAGCCAAAGACTACAAATGGAGTAGAAAAATCAAGTTCCTTTCCCCTTTGCTCATGCAGCGGCAAGGTCCAACCCAATCCTTGAAACCCGCATGAATACTGGGCTCAGCTCATGGACACGTCCACAAGCCAGGAGAGAAAAAAGAGAGAAATGTGGTCTCTGCGGACAAAAACCAGGGCAATCTGACCCGTCGCGTCCACAAGGCAAAACGCGAAAGCCCGCAGAAACAGGGCCTTCCGGGAAAGAAAAAGGGGAACAGAGAAAATCTGTCCCCCGTGTATGGTGGAGCTGGCGGGATTTGAACCCGCGTCCGCAAGCCTTTTTCGAGCAGTTCTACATGTGTAGCCATCTGATTTGAGTCTCGCCTTTTGCATCGCGCAGCGGCACGCTATGCAAAACGCCAGCAACCTATTTTCTTGACCCACCTTAAGTTACCCAAGGTGAGTCCAGCCAAATGAAGTTACCCCGCAGCCTGGACTGAGGCACCTTGCGGTGCAACAACCCTTGCCCAGCCTATTGGCTTGCTGTTGCGAGGCTCACGTGCAATTAAGCAGCGAGTGCGAAACGTTCGTCGTTTGCAGTTAGGTTTTTTCAGCTGTTTTACGAGGTAACTGAACCTCGACATGCCCTGCGCCGCGTCCGAACCCACGTCGAAACCAGTGCAGCCCCAAGCTTGAGATTTTAAGGCGGCGCGCCGGTTTTCAAGTGAAAGAGCGCAAAGAAAGATGAGCTAACAACCCAACAACAGGGGCAACAATTCTCTTGCGTCCTGAACTTCTGCATGCGCTCCCCACGAGGCCGCGTCGTTATGCTCTCCCAAATAACCATAAAGTGCAGCTACGGTCCGCATGCCGGCGGCCAGACCCGCAACAATGTCTCGCCTGTCGTCGCCTACATAGACACAGCGCCCCGGATTCACGCCCATGCGACGAGCCGCCTCAAACAACGGCTCCGGATGCGGTTTGGCGTGCGGGGTAGTGTCTCCGCTGATGATCGCACCCGCCGTAGAAAAAAGGGGCATTGCAGATGTCAGCGGCTGGGTGAACCGGGTTGCCTTGTTGGTAACAACCCCCCAAGGCACGCCACGTCCCACCAAGGCCTGAATCAATTCGCTGATACCGTCAAATGGCGCCGTACGGTGGACCAGGCAGGCCTCGTAATTGATGAAAAACTCGTCTCTGTGCGCATCAAACTCCGGATGATCGGCTTGCATGCCGAAAGCAACGCCGAGCATGCCACGGGCCCCCGCACCTACCATAGGACGGTAGCGCTCCATAGGCAGGGACGGCAGCCCACGATCGGTACGGAGCTTGTCTACTGCCGCTGCGAGATCGGGGGCACTGTCGAGCAGGGTGCCATCCAAATCGAAAAGTACGCCTTCAATATCGGAAAACATGCGACTACCTTCATGCCAACGGACGTTGGGTCGCACACATGTAATTCACGCTGGTGTCGCCACTCAACCAATAACGCTTCGTCAAAGGGTTGTATTCCATACCCCGTGTGCGTTGCAAATCCAAGCCAGCATCCCGGCAAAACGACGCCAGCTCACTGGGACGGATAAATTTTGCGTACTCGTGCGTGCCCTTCGGCAGCATGTTCAACACATATTCGGCACCAACAATGGCAAACAGGAAAGATTTTGGGTTGCGGTTGATGGTGGAAAAGAATACCCATCCTCCTGGCTTGACCAATGACGCGCAAGCTCGGACCACAGATGCGGGGTCGGGCACATGCTCCAGCATTTCCATGCACGTGACCAGGTCAAATTGACCTGGCTGCTCGACTGCCAGCGCCTCCGCACTGATTTCGCGATATTGCACGCGAGGCGTATCAGCTTCCAGCGCATGCAGCTGAGCCACCCGCAGCGCTTTTGCCGCGAGATCAATGCCAGTCACAGCCGCACCTGCTCGGGCCATCGCGTCAGACAAGATCCCTCCTCCACAACCAACGTCAACGACCGCTTTACCCGCCAGTGGCGCTATGGCGTTAATCCAGTCGAGGCGCAAGGGGTTGATTTGGTGCAAGGGCCTGAATTCGCTTTCCTTATCCCACCAGCGGTGGGCCAGGTCGGAGAATTTCGCCAATTCCGCAGGATCGGCATTGACACTTGAACTATTGAGGGAACGTGAGGGCTTGGATGTGGCTAAGGTCATTGGTCGATTATCGGAAATTTGACGTAGCCCGCGCTGCACGCGGACTTGGCAAAAAGTTAAAAACATTCAGGCAACAAAAAACCCGCCGCAGCGGGTTTTTTGTTGGAAGCGCGGACGCTTACTTGTTGGGGCGTGTACCCACAACTTCGATCTCAACGCGACGGTTCTTGGCGCGGCCTTCAGCAGTCTTGTTGTCTGCCACAGGTTGCTTCTCGCCCTTGCCTTCGGTGTAGACACGGTTCTTTTCGATGCCCTTGGACACCAAGTAGGCCTTTACAGCCTCGGAACGCTTGACAGACAGCTTCTGGTTGTAAGCGTCGCTGCCAACGGAGTCGGTATGACCCACGGCGATGATCACTTCAAGATTGATGCTCTTAACCTTGGCGACCAAGTCATCTAGCTTGGCCTTGCCATCAGCCTTCAGAACGGCTTTGTTGAAATCGAAGAAAGCATCAGCTGCGTAGGTGACCTTGCTGGCGGCGGCGGGTGCCGGTGCAGGAGCTGGTGCCGGGGCGGCAGCAGGCGCGGGAGCAGCAGCAACGGGTGCTGGAGCGGGGGCAGGAGCTGGAGCTTCCTTTTGAACAACG
>JBEEJZ010000049.1:0-24701 GCA_041168905.1 Pseudomonadota bacterium
GCTGCGACATGGCAGCGGCCTCGTCACGGGCCTTGCTCAGGTCGACCGAAGTAACAGCGCTTTTGCTCACGCCAGAGGCATTCCCGGCATCCGCTGTACCAGCCAGGTCTTTGGCAGCAACAGACGCACCGGACTTGTCTTCCACCGGCACCTCGTCGAGCTTGACTGCAGAACTGCAACCCGCCAGAACTGCCACAAAACCCAACGCTGCGATCAATCGACTCATCTCTATCTCCTGGTTAAAAATTCATTACTGCTGAAAAGGGCCCCAATCCGGCTCCCTAAGATCACCACCCTGCCCCGCCAAACGGGCTTTGAGCCTGCCGTCCAAGGTCGTGGTCATCAGGGCCTCACGGCCCTGGACTTGAGTGGCGTACATCAGCAAGCGACTGTTGGGGGAAAAACTAGGGCTCTCATCCGCTTGTGTGTCGGTCAAAGTCAGCACACTGTTGTTGGACAGGTCCATGACATGGAGCTTGAAGGCGCCGGAAACCCGCGAAATGTAAGCCAGCCAACGACCATCCGGGCTGATGGCAGGGGAAATGTTGTAACTGCCCGTAAAGGTGACCCGCTCGGCACTGCCGCCCGCGACAGGTGTCCTGTAGATATGCGGCGCACCACCACGATCGCTCACGAAGTAAATCGTCTTGCCATCGGGAGAAAACACGGGCTCGGTGTCGATCGACCCCGATTGGGTCAGCCGCCGGGGCTCACCACCGGCTGCATCCATCACGTACAACTGCGAGCCCTGGTCTTTACTAAGCGTCAGCGCCAACAACTTGCCGTCAGGCGACCAGGCCGGCGCGCTGTTGGAGCCACGGAAGTTGGCCACCAGGCGGCGCTTGCCGCTGGCGATGTCATGCACATAAACCACAGGCTTGCGCGACTCAAAAGACACATAAGCCAACTGGCTGCCACTGGGGGACCAGGCGGGCGAAATGATGGGTTCACCACTGGCCAAAGCTGATTGCGCGTTTTCGCCGTCAGAGTCCGCCACCCAGAGATTGAATTTCTGCGCAGACTTGGTCACGTAGGAGATCCGGGTCGAAAACACCCCTTTCTCGCCAGTCAATTTTTCATAAACCTGATCGGCAATTCGGTGGGCAACCAGACGCAGGTCGTTGGCCACCACCGCAAAACTTTGCGCACCCAAATCCTGGCCTCGCACCACATCCCACAAACGGTAGCGCACATCGAAACGGCCATCCGCCAAACGCGTGACACTGCCGGTCAACAATGAATCGGCGCCTTTTTGACGCCAGGGCGACATATCGGGCCGGGATGTTTCGTCCAGCACCGAACCCGATGCATTGATGCCGCGAAACTGGCCGCTGCGCTCCAGGTCCGCCTGAACAATGGCAGCGATCCTCTGGGGAGCCGAGTCTTCACCCTTGAACGCAGGCAGACCAACGGGTTGCTGGGTCATGCCCACGCCGGAGACCTCCACGCGGAATTGGGCTTGCGCACCCCAGCTCAGGCAGCAACAGATGACAGCAATCAAGCCATGAAAAAAAGAAGTACGGCGAAGCATCATGGTGTGGGTGTAAGCGGCAAAAAACAGGTGACATCGGGCCACCGGCTGGCGGCAGACCGCAATGGTACACACCCGGGGGGAACATCCATGCAGAGCCTGATGCCAAAAATTTAAAATGGGTAACTCAGGAGGGTTTGCGACCTCAAGTCGGACCAACGCCGGCCGGACTGACTGGGAACATCCCCATGTTGTAGAGCTGAGAGTAGGCGCCCCGAGCCGCGAGCAGGACCTCATGCGTGCCCTGCTCCACGATGCGCCCGGCGTCCATCACCACGATACGGTGAGCGTGTTGTATGGTCGACAGCCGATGCGCAATCACCAGTGTGGTTCGGTGCTGCATCAGGCGAAGCAAGGCCTCTTGCACTGCACGTTCTGACTCTGCATCCAGCGCCGAGGTGGCTTCGTCCAGAATCAGGATCGGTGCGTCCTTGTACAAAGCCCTGGCGATGGCGAGGCGCTGACGCTGACCACCCGACAGTTGCATGGCGTTGTGCCCCACCACGGTCTCCATGCCTTGTGCAAGCTCGGTGACCAGGTTACCCAGGTTGGCAGCTTGCAAACATTCAGCCACTCGCGCACGGTCCACTTTTTGTCCCAAAGCCACGTTGGCTGCAATGGTGTCATTGAGCATCAGGACATGCTGGCTCACCACTGCAAACTGAGCGCGCAGAGATTGCAGTTCCCAATCTGCCAGCGGGCAATCATCCAGCTCGATGGAGCCATCGGTCAACTCAACGAATCGCGGCAGCAAATTCACCAGAGTCGTCTTGCCAGAACCCGAAGCACCTACCAGCGCGACCGTTTCACCCGGTTGCACGTCCAGCGAAAAACCTGCCAGAGCAGGTACACCACCGGCGGCATAGGTCACGCCAACATCTCTGAAGCGCAAGTGCCCCAAGGCCCGCACCTTGGTAAAACTACCACTGCTTTCCCTGGGCGTAAGCGCTATCAGGTCCAAGCCGCGCTCCAGGGCTGCCAGTCCGCGGGTCAAGGGACTGGCCACCTCAGACAAATGCTTGATGGGGGCAATGAGCATGAGCATGCCCGTCACAAAGGCAGCAAAACTACCAACCGTTGCTGCTTGCCCGGCGCTTTGGGCCAAGGCCACCGAGATGACAGCCGACAAAGCCACTGCCGCCAGCACCTGCGTGAGGGGTGTCATGGCTGCCGCAGCAGCGGTGGATTTCATGGACAAGCGCCGCAACGACAGTCCCAGCGCATTGAACCGTTGCGCCTGATCAGCCTGAGCAGCGTACAAACGCACATCCCGGTGCGCAAGGACGTTCTCCTCAACCACGTAGGCCAGACGATCGGTGGAGTTTTGACTGTCCTTGGTCAGGCGATACAGGCGTCTGGACAGGGTCCGCATCACCCAAGCCACGGCAGGAAAGAGACAGGCCACGATCAGGGTGAGCTTCCAGTTCAGAAACATCAGATAGCCCAGCAAGGCCACCAGCGTCAGACCGTCCCGCGTCAGAGTCATGACGGCACCCACCAGCAGTGCCGCGCCAGTCTGCACTTCGTAGACCACGGTATTGGCGATAGCGCTGGAGGATTGTTCGCCAAACAGGCTCATGCGCGCGTCAAGAAGACGCTCAAACATGCGCTGTCGCAAGTTGAACAAGCCCTGGTTGGTGATTTTGGCCAGCGCCAGCTGCGCCACAAATCCGGCGAGCCCACGCAGGCCAAAGACGGAAATCAAGGCGACCGACACAACCCAAATTTGCAAACTCCCCTGCTGAAACCCTTTGTCCAATAGGGGCTGCAACATGGCGGGAATCAAAGGCTCTGTAAGCGACATGACCGCCATGGCACCAAAGGCCAGCGCCCAGGCAAACCTGGGTCGGCCGAAGTACGGCCCCAGACGCCGCACCCGATCTGCCAAACGGGGCAATTTCATCGTGGCACTTTCTAAATCAGGACGATGTCGTATTGCTCCTGCCCCATGGCAGTTTCACTCTGCAGGGACACCGGCTTGCCGATGAACTCGCTCAGGCCGGCCAGGTGCTGGCTTTCCTCATCCAGAAACAATTCAATCACCTTGGGTGCGGCCACCACGCGAAACTCCCGAGGGTTGAACTGGCGAGCCTCACGCAGGATTTCGCGCATGATGTCGTAAGCCACGCTGCGAGCCGTCTTGACGTTGCCCTTGCCGGCGCAGGTCGGACAGGGTTCACACAGCATATGCGCCAGCGACTCTCGGGTGCGCTTGCGGGTCATCTCGACCAGACCCAGTTGCGAAAATCCACCCGCCATGGTCTTGACCCGGTCTCTGCGCAACTGTTTCTTGAACTCGGCGAGCACCTCCTCACGGTGGTCTTCACGGGTCATGTCGATGAAGTCCACGATGATGATGCCGCCCAGGTTGCGCAAGCGCAGTTGCCGGGCAATCGACTGCGCCGCCTCCAGGTTGGTCTTGAAGATGGTGTCGTCAAAGTTGCGGGCCCCCACAAAACCGCCCGTGTTGACATCGATCGTGGTCAGCGCCTCCGTCTGATCCACGATCAGGTAGCCGCCAGACTTCAGGTCGACCCGCCGGCCCAGGGCCTTGGCAATTTCCTCGTCGATGGCGTACAGGTCAAAAATGGGGCGTTCGCCCTTGTAATGCTGCAACTTCTCCGCCGCAGCTGGCATGAATTCGCGGCCAAACGCCTTCAGCGCCTCGAACTGTTCGCGAGAATCCACGCGGATGGTTTGTGTGTTCTCGCCAACCAGATCACGCAGCACACGCTGCAGCAGGCTCAAATCCTGGTGCAGCAGGGAGGTGGCGGGCAAACGCAGCGATGCGTCCTTGATGCGCGCCCAGGCTTTACGCAAGTAGGCAATATCGTCGGCGAGCTCTTGGTCCGAGGCATCCTCGCCGTTGGTGCGCAAAATGAAACCACCACTTTTGGGGCCAGTCAGCGTCTGCAGTCGGGTGCGCAACTCATCGCGCTGCGCAAGCGGGATTTTTTGAGACACACCCACATGGTCGTCCTGTGGCAAAAAGACCAGCATGCGCCCGGCAATGCTGACCTGGGTGGACAGCCTTGCGCCCTTGGTGCCTATAGGATCCTTGATCACCTGCACCATCAGGGCCTGTCCCTCGAACACCTGCTTTTCGATGGGAACAAGCGGCTGCGTGTTGCGCGCCATCGTCAGGTTTTCGCCTTCGGCAGGCGGATGCCAGACATCAGCCACATGCAAAAACGCCGCACGCTCCAGCCCGATGTCGATAAATGCCGACTGCATGCCCGGCAAGACACGCACCACCTTGCCGAGGTAAATATTGCCAACCAGGCCCCGCTCCAGGGTGCGCTCGACGTGCAGTTCCTGCAAGGCACCGTTTTCCACCAGAGCCACCCGGGTTTCCTGAGGCGACCAGTTGATCAAAATATCGTCTTGCATATGTGTGGCCCGTGAGTGAGTCGACGCTTTTATCAGCCGCCCCAACCCAGGGCGCACAGCAATTGTGCCGTCTCGAACACGGGTAGGCCCATGATGGCGCTGTAGCTGCCGCTGATCCGGGCAATGTGCCGGGCAGCCAGGCCTTGCACAGCGTAAGCGCCGGCCTTGCCCATGGGCTCGCCGCTGCCGACGTAGGCATCCAACTGCGCCGGCGTGAGAGTCTCGAAGGTGACGCGCGAGACGCTGAGTGTCTGCAGGCGGCGTTCTTGGGCAGACGTGCCAGCCACTGCCGGGCTGCCGATAGCCACCGCCGTCAACACCCGATGGGTCTTACCGGAAAGCAGCGCCAGCATGCGCCGGGCGTCATCTGCATCTACAGGTTTACCCAGAATCAAGCGCCCCACTGCGACCGTGGTATCCGAACACACCACAGGGGCTGGCGACCAGCCACGGCGGTGCAAGCGGGCCAGGGCAGCACCCAGCTTAAGCTGGGTGACGCGCTGAACATAGGCCTTGGGGCTTTCACCCGGCAACACCACTTCGAGGGCCTCGGCATCCTCATGCGCATCGGGCAAGAGTAGCTCGTGACGCACGCCCATCTGCTCCAGCAGCTGCCTACGTCGGGGGCTTTGGGAGGCGAGATAAACAAAGTCACTCATGGCTTCACTCGCGGTGATAGGGGTGATTGGCATTGACCGACCAGGCACGGTACAACTGTTCGATCAGGAGCACCCGCGCAAAAGCATGCGGCAGGGTCAGGTCAGACAGGCGGATGCGCTCGTGCGCCGCTTGCCTGAATGCAGGCTCCAGCCCATCAGGCCCGCCGATCACCAAGGCCACGTCATCGCCCCCCACTTGCCAGGCCTTGAGCTTGTCGGCCAGGGCCAGCGTCGTGACGTTGCTGCCACGCTCATCCAGCACCACAATCCGGCTGCCTTTGGGGATGGCGGCCTCAATGCGAGCCCGCTCAGCGGCATACAGCGTCTCCAGGGTCTTGGAACCCCGAGGCTCGGTTTTGACGGCCTTGAGTTCGACTTTCAGTTCGTGTGGAAAGCGCTTGGCGTAATCATCCCAGGCTGTCTGGGCCCAGTCCGGCACCCTCTGGCCCACGGCCACGATCAATAGCTTCACTGCGACGGGGGTCGAAAACGGGATTCAGTCTCAGGCCTTGGATGCGGCCTTTTTTGCCGGTGCCTTGCGAGCAACTGCCTTCTTGGCGGCGACCTTTTTAGCGGCAGGTACCACCACCTTGGCAACCGCCGCCTTAGCCGCATTGGTGGCCTTGGCCGGAGTCTTCTCTCCAGTGGCAGGTGCCGCGCTGGACGTCACTTTCTTGGCAGCTGCCTTTTTGGCGGGGGCCTTCTTGGCGGCGGTCTTGGCACCTGCCGCCTTGGCGGCAGCCGCTTTTTCCTGCGCCTTGGAGGGGAAGGCTTCGGTCAGGCCTTTTTTGGCGGCACTGGAGCGGCGCAGGCTGGCGGGCTGCTCGCCAGCTTTGGCCTTGGTGGTCTTCGCCGCAGCGGGCGCAGCCACTTCCTTGACCGCAGGCTTGGCCGCACCCAGCTTCAGGCGCACAGGCTTTTCACCCCACAACTCTTCGAGGTTGTAGTACTGACGAAAGCTGGGTTGCATGACGTGGACCACCGCTTGCCCGCAGTCCACGATGATCCACTCACCATTGGCCTGGCCCTCCATGCGAGGCTTTGGAAAGCCAGCTTCGCGAACAGCATCCATCACGCTGGAAGCCAGCGCCTTGGTCTGGCGGTTCGAGGTACCCGAGGCAATGATGACCCGCTCGAACAAGGCGGACAGCTTTTCGGTATCGAACACCTGGATGTCTTGCGCCTTCACATCTTCGAGGCCGTCCACAATGGCGCGCTGGAGTTTTTGTACGTTGCCCTTGGCAGGTGTGGAGGTCGTCATCAGGAGCCTTGATAGAGGTGGTGTTGGTCAATATAGCGTGCAACGGCTTCGCCCACCAGCGGCGACACAGCGTCACCCGCCGATAGGCGCTGGCGAATCGCAGTAGCGCTGAGAGGAGTCAGTGGCATGGCCAGCCGAATAAAGCGGTCTTGAGCACCCGGGGGGGGAACAAAGGTCGGCTCTGGGAGCGGTGGGTCTGTCGGGTCTTCAACCCGCGGCACGACGGCGATTTTAGCCAGCCCCAACAGATCCTCCCAATTTCGCCAAGTCGGCAGCCGAATGGCCTGGTCCTCCCCCATCACCACCACGAGTTCGCTGTCGGGTTGCTCGGCCAAAATTTCACGCACGGTATCGATGGTGTAAGTGGGGCCAGACCTGCGTATTTCGCGCTCATCCACCTGCGTCCGGTCCAGCTTGCCAAAGGCCAGGCGGGTCATGGCCAGGCGATGGTCAGCAGAAGTGAGCTGCCGTGCCTTGTGCCAGGCCTGCCCGGTCGGCAACACCCTCAATTCATCCAGCGCCAATTGCTCCAGGGCAGCACGTGCCAGCCGCACGTGGGCGACATGGGGCGGATCAAACGCGCCGCCGTACAAACCGATACGTCGGCTCAAACCCACTCGCGCCGAACGAGAAAGTCCCGCGTCAGGGCGGCCTCCACCGAATCCTCGGGCGCAGTGTGCTGGTAAGACCAGCTCACCAGAGGTGGCATCGACAAGAGAATGGACTCGGTACGTCCGCCTGACTGCAGACCGAAGTGGGTGCCACGGTCCCAAACCAGGTTGAACTCAACGTATCGGCCTCGGCGATACAACTGAAACGCACGTTCACGCTCACCATAGGCCATATGCTGGCGCCGTTGCACGATGGGCAGGTAGGCCGACAAGAACGCGTTGCCCACCGACTGCATCATGGCAAAGCTGCCGTCAAAGCCCAGCTCGGAGAAGTCATCAAAAAAGATGCCGCCCACGCCGCGAGGCTCCTGGCGATGCTTGAGGTAGAAGTAGTCGTCACACCATGCTTTGAAGCGCGGGTATTTGTCCTCGCCCGAAGCTGCCAGGGCCTGCTTGCAGGTGGCGTGAAAGTGGATGGCATCGTCTTCGAAGCCGTAGCAGGGCGTCAGGTCCATGCCGCCGCCAAACCAGCACACCTCGCGGCCATCGCTGCCCGAGGCAGCCAGCATGCGCACGTTCATGTGCACGATGGGCACATAGGGGTTGCGGGGATGGAACACCAGCGACACCCCCATGGCCTCGAAAGGCGCGCCCGCCAACTCCGGGCGGTGCTGGGTGGCCGACGGGGGCAACCGGGGGCCGCTAACCTGCGAAAAGCCGCAGCCAGCGCGCTCAAACACGGCGCCGCCTTCCAGAATCTGCGTGATGCCCTTGCCTTGCAGCGGCTCGCCAGGTGCCTTTTCCCAGGCATCGGTCAAAAAGTGGCTGCCGTCAATGGCCGCAATCGCACCAGTGATGCTTTGCTGCAAATCGGTCAGGTAGGCAGCCACCTCGGCAGTGCGAGAGGTCTTGATGTCGGTGCTCATGACCGTATCGCCCGGTGACCAATGTCGGTGCGGTACTGCATGCCGTCAAACGAGATTCCCTGTGCCACTTCGTAGGCCCGGTGCTGAGCCAGCTTGACGCTGTCGCCCAGTGCGGTTACGCACAACACACGTCCACCGCTGGTAATAACCTGGCCGTCCTGCATGCTGGTGCCGGCATGAAACACCACGGCGTCTTCAGTATCAACGGGCAAACCGGCAATCGCATCCCCTTTGCGAGGCTGCAAGGGGTAACCATGTGCGGCCATCACAACGCCCAGGGCGCTGCGGCGGTCCCACTGCAGTTCTACCTTGTCCAGGGCGCCATGCGGGCCGGGCTCTGTGGCCGCCCACAGCACATCGACCAGGTCGGTCTTGAGACGCATCATGATGGGCTGGGTTTCAGGGTCGCCCATGCGGCAATTGAACTCCAGCGTCTTGGGGTGCCCCTGGGCATCAATCATCAGGCCCGCATACAAAAAGCCCGTGAAGGGGATGCCGTCTTTTTCCATGCCCCGCACCGTGGGCAGGATGATTTCGCGCATGGCTCGGGCGTGCACATCGGGTGTGACCACCGGTGCGGGCGAGTACGCGCCCATGCCACCCGTGTTGGGGCCTTCGTCGGCGTTGAGCAAGCGCTTGTGGTCCTGACTAGTGGCCAGTGCCAGCACGTTTTTGCCGTCCACCATGACGATGAAGCTGGCTTCTTCGCCTTGCAGGAATTCTTCAATCACCACCCGCGCACCACCCTCGTTGTGGCTGACACCCAGGGTGTTGTCCAGCAGCATGAAGTCGACGGCCTCGTGTGCCTCGGCAGTTGTCATGGCCACCACCACACCCTTACCGGCGGCCAGGCCGTCTGCCTTGACCACGATCGGCGCACCCATGCGGTCCACATAGGCATGGGCAGCCACCGGATCGGAAAAAGTTTCATAGGCAGCGGTAGGGATGCCGTGGCGCTTCATGAAAGCCTTGGAAAAAGCTTTGGAGCTCTCCAGCTGAGCGGCAGCGCGCGTGGGGCCGAAAACCCGCAAGCCATGCAGGCGAAACTCATCCACGATGCCGGCCGCCAGCGGGCCTTCAGGGCCAACCACCGTAAGGGCAATTTTTTCGGCCTGCGCCCATTCACGCAGGGTATCCACATCGGTGATGGGAATGTTCTGCAGGCGGTTGTCGCGGGCCGTGCCACCGTTGCCGGGGGCTACAAAAACCGATTGAATCTTGGGCGACTGCGCCAGTTTCCAGGCCAGCGCATGTTCGCGCCCGCCGCTTCCTACAACCAGCACCTTCATACTGCGGCTCCGTCTATTTCTGCGTTGTGATAAACCGCCTGGACATCATCCAGGTCTTCCAGCACGTCCAGCAGCTTTTGCATGCGGGCCGCGTCGTCGCCGGTCAGCTCTATCGTGTTTTCAGCGCGCATGGTGACTTCGGCCACATCAGGCTTGAAGCCAGCCGCTTCCAGGGCATTGCGCACGGACTCAAACTCAGGTGCCGAGGTCAGGACCTCGATCGCGCCCTCGTCATCGGTGATCACATCGTCGGCACCCGCATCCAGCGCCGCTTCCATCAGTTTGGACTCATCGGTGCCGGGCGCAAACACCAGCTGGCCGCAATGCTTGAATTGAAAAGCCACTGAACCCTCGGTGCCCATGTTGCCGCCGTGCTTGCTAAACGCATGACGCACTTCAGCCACTGTACGAACCCGGTTGTCCGTCATGGTGTCCACGATGATGGCAGCCCCGCCGATGCCATAACCCTCGTAACGAATTTCCTCGTAGCTCACACCTTCCTGGTTGCCCGTGGCCTTGTCGATGTTGTACTTGATGCGGTCCGCAGGCATGTTGGCGGCTTTGGCCTTGTCCACGGCCAGGCGCAGACGGGGGTTGGCGCTCAAGTCGCCGCCACCTGCACGGGCCGCCACGGTGATCTCGCGGATGATGCGAGTCCAGATCTTGCCCCGCTTCTCGTCCTGACGACCTTTGCGGTGCTGAATATTGGCCCATTTGCTGTGTCCTGCCACAAAGATTCCTTCACTAAAAGTCGTTACGCTACGCCTTGGATTGTACTTTTGGGATTTTCATGGCCTCCTCTGCAGACACCTCCGCCACCCCCTCCATCTTGCTGGCCCAGCATGGTGGCACCCAGTGCCATTTATTACTGGACAAAGCCAACCGCCACGGCCTGATCACCGGGGCTACGGGTACCGGCAAAACCATCACGCTGCAAACCCTGGCCGAGGGATTCTCCAGGGCGGGGGTTCCGGTGTTCATGGCCGATGTCAAGGGTGATCTCAGCGGTATCTCGCAGGCGGGCAGCGTCAGCAGCAAACTTGCGGGCATCCTGGCCGAGCGGGGGCTGAATCCACCCGAAGCCACATCCTGCCCCACCACCTTATGGGACGTATATGGCAGGCAGGGCCACCCTGTACGAGCCACCGTGAGTGACCTCGGTCCCCTGCTGCTGGCTCGCATGCTCAATCTCAACGAGACTCAGGCTGGCGTGCTGAACCTGGTTTTCAAGATTGCCGACGACAACGGCATGCTCTTGCTGGACCTCAAAGACCTGCGCGCCATGCTGCAATACGTGGGCGACAACGCCCGCGACTTCACCACGCAATACGGCAACATCAGCGCAGCCAGCATCGGCGCCATCCAGCGCGGGCTGATGCAGGTCGAATCCCAGGGCGGCGACCAGTTTTTTGGCGAGCCCATGCTCAACATCAGCGACCTGATGCAGACCGACACCCGCGGCCATGGCGTGGTCAACATTCTGGCCGCCGACCAGCTGATGAACTCACCCCGCCTCTACGCCACCTTTTTGCTGTGGATGCTGGCGGAGCTGTTTGAGCAGCTGCCTGAAGTGGGCGATCTGGACAAGCCCAAACTGGTGTTCTTTTTTGATGAAGCCCACCTGCTGTTTGCCGATGCACCCAAGGTCTTGCTGGAGCGTATCGAACTGGTGGTGCGGCTGGTGCGGTCCAAGGGTGTGGGGGTGTATTTCGTGACCCAAAACCCGCTCGACATCCCCGACACCGTGCTGGCCCAGCTGGGCAACCGTGTTCAGCATGCCCTGCGCGCGTTCACCCCACGCGACCAGAAAGCCGTCAAGGCCACGGCTCAGACCATGCGGCAAAAACCAGGGCTGGACATCGAGGCCGCCATCACCGAGTTGGGTGTCGGAGAAGCCTTGGTCAGCCTGCTCGACGACAAAGGTCGTCCGGGCGTGACCGAGCCTGTCTACGTGCTGCCACCGGGCAGCCAGATTGGCCCCATCAACCCCGAGCAGCGTCAGGCGCTGCTGCGTGATTCGCTGGTGGCAGGCGTCTACGAGCAGGCGGTCGACCGCGAATCCGCCTTTGAGCTCATCAAGGGTCGCGCCACCTCAAACAGTGCCGGCACGGCAGCCGCCCCTGGCGACTCGGCGGCCGCAGGCACAGCCTCCGCAGATGGTGGCAACGGCTTGCTCGGTGGGCTGGGCGATCTGCTGTTTGGCTCCACGGGGCCACGCGGAGGTCAACGCGAGGGGCTGGCACAGGCCATGGTCAAGTCTGCCGTGCGCACCATGGGCTCCACGGTGGGGCGGGAAATCATCCGCGGCGTCTTGGGCAGCATGCTCGGCAGCAAACGCCGCTGAGTCGGCATCTTTTGTGCTTATCCCGTTTTTTCATCTGACCGCCATGAACAACATCCACGTCATTCAGCACCCGCTGGTCCAGCACAAACTCAGCCTGATGCGGCGCAAAGACGCCAGCACCACCAGCTTTCGCCAATTGCTCAATGAGTTGAGCATGCTCATGGCTTACGAGGTGACGCGGGACATGCCCACGCAAGAGATCGAGATAGAAACCCCGCTCGAAACAACCACGGGGCGGGTGATCGATGGCAAAAAACTGGTGTTTGCATCCATTCTGCGGGCCGGCACGGGCATCCTGGACGGCGTGCTCAGCGTGGTGCCCGGCGCCCGGGTGGGACACATCGGCCTGTACCGCGACCCCCACACACTGCAGGCGGTGGAGTATTACTTCAAGATGCCGAGCAACATGCCCGAGCGGGACGTGATCGTGGTCGACCCGATGCTGGCCACGGGCAACTCAGCCGCCGCTGCGGTGGCGCGACTCAAGCAAACCCAGCCCCGCTCCATCAAATTCTTGTGCCTGCTGGCCGCGCCTGAAGGCCTGGCCACGCTGCAGGCAGCGCATCCCGATGTGCCCATCTACACCGCCGCGGTTGACCGAGAGTTGAACGACCACGGCTACATCCTGCCGGGTCTGGGCGACGCAGGCGATCGGATTTTTGGCACCCAGTAATTTAGTAGCCCACGAGTCGCTCTGGCCGACAATCACGCCCCACCACAGAACAGCATCCCTGCAACATGACCTTGGCTCGCGCGCTCAAATTTCTTGTACCAACCTGCTTTCCGGCTTTACTTTTAAGCGGGCTAGCATTTGCAGCAGGCCCCTTATTTGACCCGCCTGCCATTGATGTCTCGCCAGATCATGATCGCATCGGCAAGTCCTACCCGATCCGTAAGGCAGTGCAGGATGGGCAACGTCTCTTTGAAGCCAAGTTCAACGCCCTGGATGGCGCGGGGCGCCCCCACGCCACTGCGCATGGCTTTCCTACGCAGCGCACAGAGGCTGGCCCTGCGATGCACCGGGTCGCTGGACCGGACGCCAACTCCTGTATGGGTTGCCACAACCAGCCCACAGTGGGAGGTAGCGGTGACTTCGTAACCAATGTTTTCGTGGCAGCGCCGCAATACGCCAGGCCCTCAATGGACTCGATCAGTGATGTTTTCTCCAACGAGCGCAACACCAAAAGCCTGTTTGGATTGGGGGCAGTCGAACTCCTGGCGCGCGAAATGTCCCGTGATCTTCTCAAACAACGGGAGCAAGCCACCCAGGCCGCAAAAACGTCGGGACGTGAGGTGACCCAGCCCCTCAGTAGTAAGGGGGTGCCCTTCGGACGAATAATTGCTCAGCCAGATGGCGAGGTGGACGACTCGGGCATAGAGGGTGTGAGCCCGGACCTGATGATTAAACCCTTCGGTAGCAAGGGAACAGTGACTTCGTTACGTGAATTTTCCATCTTGGCACTCAATCAACACCACGGCATTGAGCCCGTCGAATTTTTTGGCCAAGCACGAACGGGCACCAAGGACTTTGACCAAGATGGGGTGGAGGATGAATTCTCCCTCGGACAGGTGAGCGCCATCACCTTGTTCCAGGCCGCCTTGCCTGCGCCCGACAACCGCCGCTACGCCCAACACGCCGGCTTTGCCCTGTTCAAGCAGGCCCAATGCACCGCATGCCACATCCCCGAGCTCAAGCTCGGAAGCAATGTCTTTTCAGAACCAGGGCCCTTCAACCGGATCGGCGTGCTAGCCAATGACGGTAAATCGCACGTCATCAAAATGTCTCTGCCACTTGAAAAAAGGGCTGGCGGCTATTTGGTCAACGCGTTTACCGACCTCAAGCGCCACGTCATGTGTGACAACCAGCGTAAACAACTCTGCAACGAGGTCAAAAAACAGGACAAGGTGCCGCTCAATATGTTTTTGACGGCTCGACTATGGGACCTAAATACCTCCGCCCCCTATTGCCACCGCGGCGACTGCAACACCCTCACAGAGGCCATTCAGGCTCATGGGGGGGAAGCTGCAGCTTCGGCCGATGCATTTGACGCAATGCCCAACACCGACAAACGCACCTTGATTGATTTTTTGCGTTACCTGGGCGCTCCCCGCCAAGGGATGGCCGCCAAGGCGCAGGCGGTGTCAAGGCGTTGACCAGCTGCGCAGACCCTTTTCGAAGTCCATCACGTAGTAACCGTTGGGCTGAAAAGCGGTCCATTCGCTCCACTGACCCTGCTCACCCCTCGGCCACCAAACGCGTAATTTGGGCTGGGTACTGGTGCCCAGACCGAGATGGCGCCAGCCGGCATGACCGCTGGCATGGCCACCGCCCACGGTGAATTCACGTCTGATGACGCGATCACCCAGATCCACTTCCACCCAAGCACCCACGGCATCGTGATTGCCACCAGGCTGAACCAGGGCCAATTGCAGCCAGCCACCCAAGCCCGAACTGGTGTTGCGCCACACCTGACTTTTGTCAAGCCGGTTGACCGCGATCATGTCCAGCAGACCATCGGCATTCAGATCCACCATCATGCCTCCACGACCGCGGCGATAGCTGTTGACGCCAGCCTGCTCGCCGGCGTTGACAAACTGACCATCGGCGCGCAGCAGCATCAGGTTGTTGGGATCCTTGTGGGCAAAATCGGGCATGGTCGTGACATTGCCCTTCACGATCCACAGATCGGCCCACCCATCCTGGTTGACGTCCTCGAATTGTGCGTGCCAGGCCGTCGATGGCCGCAAATCACCCCCCACGTAGGGACGGTGTGCGGTCGCACCACGCCTAAAGGCCACGTCTGTGTAGGCAGGTCGTGCAGGCGCCGTGCCCGCTGGGACCTCAAGTTTTTGTAGCTTGTTGTCGGCCATGCTGGTCAGAAAAACCTCTGGGTATCCGTCGCCATCAATGTCGTGACTGCTAATTCCCATACCCCAGATCTGGATGGGTTTGAAGCCATCCTCTGGCTTGTAGAGCCGCGCCGGCGATCCAATTGGCAACTGCCACAGCTGTTCTTGTCCATTCTTGTAGTACTCACGGTCATTGCTGATACGAAGGTCAGCATGCCCCGATCGACTCCAATCGCTGAACAGCATCGACAAGGCACAGTGAGAGGGTTTAAGGCGCTCGGGCTCGCCGTACCGATTCCCGTCGGACGGCGCGCGAAAAACCAGATTTGGCGTGCAGGTTCCCCAGGGGTAGTTCATGCGTTTACGGTCGAAGTAGCTACCGAACGCCAGCGTGGGCAGGCCTGAGCCAGCTTGCGCCCCGCGTTCCCAGGTCGCGCTGAACGCCGTATACCAGTGGTCCTCGGTGTGGATGTTCCACCGGTCATTGGCGGGTTCAAAACGGCACTGACCCAAGCCCCGGAAGACCTGAACCTTGCCCACGCGCAGCACCACAAGATCCAACTGACCATCGCCATCAATGTCCAGCGGGTAGGCACCGGTGGCGGCGCTCACCTCCAACCCCACAGGCGTAGCCACCAGCTTGAGTGCGCCGCCCCGGGTGGACCTATTCATAAAAAACGTGCTCTGGCCCTCCCCACCAGCGGCAAAGACCTCGGGCATGCCGTCACCGTTGCAGTCAAAGGTGGCCACTCCACCACCCACCATGTATTCGTCGTCGTTCCCCAGGAAACTGCTGTCAAAACCGGAGGGCAAGGTTTCTTCGGTGAACACCGGAACAGCCAGGCCATCCAGTCCAGGTTGAACCTCCTGCGCGGCAACCGTGCCGGGCCCGATCCAAGCAGTGGCCCCCACCAGGACAGCAGCCAGCCCCGCCTTGATACTGGTGCTTGAAACCGCTCCCTTCTTGCGAAAAAAATGCTTCATATCAGTGGTGGTGTCCATGGGCACCATGCACATGGCGATGTGCAATTTCCTCACCAGAGGCCATGCGGACCTCCAGCACCTTCAGGGCAAACTTCAGGGTCTTGCCGGCTTGCGGGTGGTTGCCATCCAGCAGCACGGTGTCGCCCTTGATCTTGACGACGTTGAACACCTGCTCATGACCGTCATCTGAATAGCCCTTGAGCTGGCCACCCACTTTCACGCCCGGAGGAAAGTCTTTTTTCGGGATGGCGCGCTCCAACGCCGGATTGCGCTGGCCAAAAGCATCTTCAGGCGCCAGTGTGAGGATGGTTTGGTAACCCGCAGCCTGCCCCTGCAAGGCGGCTTCGATCTTGGGGAAGGTGTTGTCGTAGCCACCATGCAGGTAGGCCATAGGCTCGTCACTTTGCTCCAGCACCTTGCCGGCAAGGTCCATCACTTTGTAGCTGAGGGTGACCACGGTGTCTTTGTCGATGTTCATGTGTCTGTCCAAATAATAAAAGCGGCCCGATTCTCGCCGCAGTGAAGGTCAGGATTGGGCTTGACGACCTGCTTAGCAATCAGTTCAGCGCTCCGGCGCGATGGCCTCGGCGTAGTCATACAGCGCGCCCAGAATCTCCTCGCCCCGTTCGTCGGCGCTCTCGGACAACTGATCGATGCGTTCAAACAGCTGTTCCAGGGTCAGCGCGCCGCCAGCGCCATCAAACAGACGCTCGGCCCGATGGGCCTCCCATTGCGCGGCCTCTTCGGGGCTCAAGGTTTCGGGAAAGTTGCGGGCACGGTAACGAAACACCAGCTCTTGCAGGCGCGCATCGTCAAAGCCCAGGCGGGCATGGGCCAGCTGTTGCGGGCTCATGGCGCGCACATCGTCAAGACGGCGACGGTCGCTGTTGCCGACAAAGTTGCCATACAGGTCCTCATCCACGTCCACCTCGCCCTCTGGCGCTCGGGCAAACACCTCGGGCCACAAGGCACTCATGTCAGGCAGTTCCCGCGCCGCAGCTGCGTGGGCCAATTGGGCGGGCACATCGATGGCCCAACGCGCTGCCATGTCGGGCGACAGCACTTTCAGATTGCCCATCACCATCGGCGACTTGTTCAAATGGATGGTCTTGATGGGCAATCGGCTCACCCCTTCGGGCAAGTCGGCAGACTTGCTGAACAGTCGCAGACGAATGTCAGCCGACTTGAGCGGGATCAGTTCGCGAGGGTCGTGAGCCAGATCCCAGGCAATCAATTCATTCTTGTTGGTGGGATGCGTGGCCAACGGCCACATCAGGGCCAGGCAACCCCGCTCGGCCCCGAACATGCCGGACACATGAAAGAAAGGCCGGGCGTGTGATTGGGTGGTGGGCAAGCCCAGCTCGGCGGCCACCCGGTCTTTTTTGTGCAGTGCCAGACAAAAATCAAACAGCCGCGGCTGATGGGTCTTGATCAGCCGGGCCAGGGCAATGGTGGCCCGCACGTCGGACAGGGCATCGTGCGCGGCCTCGTGCAGCAGTCCGTTGGCAGCCGTCAGGTCGGTCAACTTGAAGCTGGCGCCGCCCTCGGGCTTGGTCGGCCATTGGATGCCGTCCGGTCGCAGGGCATACGCAGTGCGCACCACATCCAGCAAATCCCATCGACCGCACTGGTTTTGCCACTCGCGGGCATAAGGATCGATCAGGTTGCGCCAGAACATGAAGCGCGTGATCTCGTCGTCAAAACGGATGGTGTTGTACCCCACGCCGATGGTGCCTGGCTCCGACAACACGGCCTCGATCTGAGCCGCAAACTGGTGCTCGGGAATGCCCCGCTCCAGACACACTTGCGGCGTGATGCCGGTGATCAGACAGGCCTCGGGCTCGGGCAAAAAATCGGTGGCCGGCCGGCAGTACAACATCAGCGGCTCACCAATTTCGTTCAGATCGGCATCGGTACGAATGGCCGCGAACTGGGCCGGCCGATCCCGGCGCACCCGGGCGCCAAAGGTTTCATAGTCGTGCCAGAGAAAGGTGTGGCCAGAGGTGGAGGACAAGGTCATGGTGCGGGCACAAGGCCGTCAATAAATCAACATTCGGATGACTGAAAAGGCTAGCGTCGGCGGGCCGAGCGCACACCGCTCAGGTCGGCCACCACGCCGAGCACCTTTTGCAAGCGCGCGGCATCGGTGACCTCCACGGTGAAAGTCATCCACGCAGTGCCGCGTATGGTCTGGGTTTGCACCCCGATGACATTCATTTTTTCCTTGGTGAACACCTCGGAGATATCGCGCAGCAGGCCCTGGCGATCCGCCGCCTCCACAGCCACATCTACCGGGTAAACCGCGCCACCGCCGGTGCTCAGACCCCAGTCCACATCGATCAGGCGGTTGCCATTTTTGGCCACCATCTCGCGCAGGTTGGAGCAATCGGTGCGATGCACGCTCACACCCTTGCCGCGCGTCACGAAACCACAAATGGCATCGGGCGGCGCGGGCTTGCAGCAACGTGCCAGCTGGGTCATAAGCGAATCCACCCCCACCACCAGCACGCCCCCGCCGCCAGAGGTATCGGGCGCACGCGGCTTTTTGAGGGGCACGTAGTCGTCTTGCGAGACCACGGGCTCGGGCGGGCGCAGCACCAGCTCGATGTTGCGCAGGGAAAACTCGTCTTTTCCGACCGATTCAAACAAACCCTCAGCCGACTTGAAACCCAGGGTAGTGGCCAGGTCGTCCAGCTTGACAGCCGTTTTGCCCTCGCGCTGCAGCAGCTTTTCAACCGCTTCGCGGCCCTTGGCGATGGTCTCGGTCTGAGCCTGGGCATTGAACCAGGCCCGCACCTTGGATTTAGCCCGGTGGCTGGTCAGGTAGCCCAGGTCGGCATTGAGCCAGTCCCGCGAGGGGCCGCCCTCTTTGGCTGCGGTGATTTCTACGGTTTGCCCGTTTTTGAGGGGCGTGTTCAGCGGCACCATGGCGCCATCGATACGCGCGCCCCGGCACCGGTGACCCAAATTGGTGTGCACGCTGTAGGCAAAGTCGACCGCCGTGGCGCCCTGTGGCAGTTCAACAATGGCGGCATCCGGCGTCAGAACATAGATGCGGTCTTCAAAAAAGCCCTGCCCCTGCCCGCCCGACAAATCCCGTTCCCAGGCCAGCAACTGGCGCAACACGGCAATCTTGGCGTCATATTCGCCGCTGGCCGACACCCCGGCATAGCCTTTGACGCCGGCTTCCTTGTAGGCCCAATGCGCCGCCACCCCGTGCTCGGCATGGTCGTGCATGCTCTGGGTGCGAATCTGAATTTCGATGGGCTGGCCGGCAGCGTCGCGCACGATGGTGTGCAGCGACTGATAGCCGTTGTTTTTGGGCCGGGCGATGTAGTCATCAAACTCATCTGGCACCGGCGAAAAGTGGCTGTGCACCCAGCTCAGCGCGCCATAGCACTCGGGAATATTGGCCACGAGTATGCGCAGCGCACGAATGTCGTAGACCTGATCAAAGCCCAGAGACTTGCCGCGCATCTTTTTGACGATGCTGTAAATGTGCTTGGGCCGGCCCTGCACCGTGCAGCGGATGCCTTCGCGCTGCAGCTGATCGGCCAGGTCGGTGCGCAGCCTCTGGACGCTGGCCTCGCGCTCTACGCGTTTTTCGTCCAGCAGGCGGGCCACCTGGCGGTAGGTGTCGGGCTCCAGGAAGCGGAAAGACAGGTCCTCCATCTCCCACTTGATTTCCCAGATACCCAGCCGGTTGGCCAGGGGCGCGAAGACATGCAAGGACTCTTGCGCCAGCGCAGGCGGCACCGGCAACTTGGTCGCTGCAAAGTGGCGCAGCGTTTGCAGGCGGGACGCCAGCCGCAGCAAGACCACCCGCAGGTCCTTGGAAAACGCCAGCAGCATCTTGCGGACGTTCTCGGTTTGGGTCGCTGCCGTTTGCGCCATGGGAATGGGCGCGCTGCTGCGCCCCTCGGCCTGCTGCGCCGCGCGCGCCTGGCGCTGCACCCGCACCAGCTTGTTGGCTTCCAGGGCCAATGCAGAGAAGTTGTCGCCAAAGGCCTTGGCGATCACCTCTTGCGGTTTGTTCAGATGCTCGCACGCATAGATGAGGTAACAGGCGGTCTGCATATCGACCGAGCCGCCTATGCTCGCCAATATCTGCGCGGTGGCATCTGCATGTGCCAAGGTGTTTTCACCAGTGTCCAGAAACTCCTGAGCAATCAGCGGTTCGGCAAATGCGCGGGCGCGCGCCAAGGCCTGGGCAGGGTCCGGTTGATGAGCCTGATGAATGGCTGTGGCGGCCAGTAACTGGGCATGTTGCGCCGAGCCCACTGGCTCGGGAGTGAGACTTTTCATCCAGATTCCGCGAACTTAGGCCAGCAAAAAGGAGGTCACAGCCGCCAGTTGGTCCGGCGCGATCAGCGTGGGCGCATGGCCCACCCCCTCAAAGGTCACCAGCCGGGCTTGTGGGCCGCGCTCGGTCATGGCCTGCGCTGTTTGAACCGACAGCAGGTCCGACTGAGCACCACGTAGCAGCAAGGTGGGTGCAGTAATCTGGTCGTACAGGCCCCACAGGGCCGCTTCACCCTGGGCAGCGCCTTCGGCCGTGAGGGTGCGAAAGGCATCGCCAATAGCGGGGTCGTAATGCAGCTGCACATGGCCAGGCGCATCTGCCACCGGGCGGACCATGTGGCGTGACAAGGCCAGCCACTGCTCGGGCGTGTGAGGGCCAAAGCTGCTGGAAATAGCCCACATGGCATCTGCTGCCTGCTGCACCGACTCAAAATGACCGGCCTTGCCCACATAGGTGCCGATGCGCTGCAGCGCCTGCCATTGCAAGGCGGGCCCCACATCGTTCAGCACCAGACGGCGCACCGGCACCGGCAAGGGCAAACCGGGCTGGCCACAAATCGCCATGCCAATCAGCCCCCCCATGCTGGTGCCTACCCAGTCCAGGGTCTTGGGCTGAAGTTGTGCCAGCAGCGCCAGCATGTCTGCAGCGTATTGCGGCACCTGGTACTGCGCACTGTCCTTCAGCCATTCGCTCTGACCACGTCCAACCACGTCCACGCAAACCACGCGCAAGGCGTCGCCCGCCTGGCGAACCAGCTCCTGCGCCAGAACATCAAAGTCTCTGCCCTGGCGGGTAAGGCCATGCACGCACAAAACCACGTGGGACGCATCGGGACGGCCCCACTGCCAGTAAGCCATGCGGTGGCCGCCACTGGCATCGGGACAGGTCACAAAATTCAGTACAGGGTCAGTCATGATGGCGCAAGCGTGGGCTGGATAATCTGAGAGACAGGCATGCTAACAAACCCTGCCCGCCCTTATTTCGCTTGCATCATCCAACCTCGCACTTCGGAGATACGCTTCATGCTCAAAGGAAAAACAGCTCTCGTCACCGGCTCCACCAGCGGCATTGGTCTTGGTATTGCCAAGGCGCTGGCCGCCCAGGGTGCCAACATCGTGCTCAACGGCTTTGGCGATGTGGATGGCCCCAAGGCCGAGATTGCCGCACTGGGCGTGCAGGTGCGCTACCACAGTGCCGACATGAGCAAGGCCGACGAGATCGCCAGCATGATGGCTTATGCCGCCGCCGAGTTTGGCCGTGTTGATATTCTGGTCAATAACGCCGGCATCCAGCATGTTGCCAAGATTGAAGATTTTCCGGTGGACCGCTGGGACGCCATCATCGCCATCAATATGTCGAGCGCCTTTCACGCCACCCGCCTGGCGCTGCCGGCCATGAAAGCCGCCAACTGGGGCCGCATCATCAATGTGGCCTCGGTGCATGGCCTGGTGGCATCGGCAGAAAAATCCGCCTACGTGGCGGCCAAGCACGGCGTGGTGGGCCTGACCAAGGTCACGGCACTCGAAAACGCCACCACCGGTGTCACCTGCAACGCCATCTGCCCGGGCTGGGTGCTCACGCCCCTGGTGCAAAAGCAGGTCGATGCCAAGGCGGCTGCCCTGAGCATCAGCAACGAGCAAGCCACCCGCCAGCTGCTAGGTGAAAAAGAACCGTCCATGCAGTTCACCACCCCCGAGGAGCTGGGCGCCCTGGCCGTGTTCTTCTGTTCACCTGCCGGCAACAACGTTCGCGGCGTGGCCTGGAACATGGACGGCGGCTGGATGGCGCAATAAGCGCCGCTCCCGCCGCCTGCACCGGCTCACCTCAGATGTGAGCCGGGTTGAAAACCAGCTTGCCCGTGGGCGGGCTCATGGCTTCATCCACCACTTGGCCGATCATGTCAGCCGTCACCGCAGACAGGGTCCATCCCAGGTGCCCGTGACCGGTGTTGTAGAACACGCAGGCAGATTTGCCCCGGCCCACGCGCGGCATCATGTTGGGCAGCATGGGGCGCAAGCCGGCCCAGGGCACCACGCTCTTGGTGCTGACGCCGGGGAAGCACTGCGCCACCCAATCCACCAGCGGCTTGATGCGGTCGGCGCGGATGTCACGGTTGTAGCCATTGAACTCGGCTGTTCCCGCCACCCGGAAGCGATCCAGACCGAGACGGCTGGTGACCAGCTTGGTTTCATCGTCCAGCAGGCTCACGGTCGGTGCTGACGCCTGGCTGCGCGCATCGGGCAGGTTCACGGTGATCGAATAACCCTTGACCGGATAGACATTCACGCGATCGCCCAGCTGAGCCGCCAGATCGCGGCTGGCCGTACCGGCACAGACCACCAGGCCATCAAAGGTGTAGCGGGTGGCCTCTTCACCCTGGCGGGAAATCACAAAAGCCTGTTTGCCATCGGTGGTGACCGACTGCACATCCTGCTCGTACAGGCAGGTCACGCCCAGCCGCTCGATGGCGGCAGCCAGGCCGTTGGTGAACTTGTGGATATCGCCAGTGGAATCGCTCTCGGTGAAATAACCGCCGTAGTACTGGCCCGCCAAGGCAGGCTCGATGGCGCGCATTTCGTCGGGTGTCACAGCGCGACGTGGCAGGCCACCTTCAGCCAGCATCCTGGACACCTTGCCTGCGTGGTCGAAGCCCGCCTTGTTACGGTAGATGTGCAGGATGCCCTCTTTCTTGAGGTCAAAGGCTATGCCCTCAGCCTGAGCCCAGTCAAACAGGTGTTTGCGGGCCGCTACGGCCATACGTGCGGTGGCCACCGTATTGCGCTCGTAATTGGGAATGTTGGCGATGAACTCCGCAAACCACGACAGTTTGTGCCAGCTGGGCTTGGGATTGACCAGCAGCGGGGCATCGCCCTTGAGCATCCACTTCAGGCCTTTGAGGATGGTGGAGCTGTGATTCCAGACCTCTGCGTTCGACGCCGACAGTTGGCCGCCGTTGGCAAACGAGGTTTCCATGGCGGCGTAGCGGTGCTTTTCAAACAGGGTGACCTTGAAGCCGCGCTTGACCAGCGCGTAGGCGGTGGTCACGCCGGTGATGCCGCCGCCAATAACTGCGATTGATTTGCTCATGATGTCAGACTCCAAAAAACGTCGATGGGTGGAGCCGCCTGCACGGGATGTGCCCACGGCGCCCCCTCTGTTTTTGGACCTGAGAGATTCACACTGACCAGCCTGCGGGCCGATCAGCGCTTGCTCCTTCGGTGCATCAGGTGACGAAAAGTCCCGATGCTCTTCAGAGTTCAATACACATGTGATACCGGTCCTTTTGCCTGAGAGTTTCCGGGGCGGTTGCTCCTTCGGCGCTGCCGGCGGCGTCTGCTTCTGTGCAGGACGCGGGGCAGTCTCTCCCGATATCACGCCGGCGCAAGCCGGCAGGCAGTCATTGTGTCAGAAATCGTTCGGTCAACCGAACCCAATAAGCCGATCCAATGGCCACGTTATCGTCATTGAAGTCGAAAGCCGGGTTGTGCACCATGCATGCCCCCGGGCTGTCGCCGTCGCCATTGCCGATCAACAAATAACTGCCGGGCACCTGCTCCAGCATGAAGGCGAAATCTTCACTGCCGGGCAGCGCGGGCGCCTGCAGGGTCACATTGCTGGCCCCCACCAGATCCACCGCCACCTCGCGGGCGAAGGCCGTTTCAGCTGGGGTGTTCACCAGCACGGTGTAACCCGCTTTCCAATTGATGTGCGCCTGCACACCAAAGCTCTCGGCCTGAGCCGTGATCAGTGCCTTGATGCGGCGCTCTAGGGTGGCGCGTACATTGCGGTCCAGGGCACGCACACTGATTTCCAGCGTGGCGGTGGCAGGAATCACATTGTTGGCCTTGCCGGAGTGCAAGGCACCCACGGTGATGACCGCCATGTGCAGCGGGTCAATGTTGCGCGACACCACAGTTTGCAGAGCCATCACCACGCTGGCAGCGGCCACGATCGGATCAGTCGCCCTGTGAGGCATGGCACCGTGACCGCCGACCCCCGTCAGGGTGATGGTGGCGTAGTCGCTGGAGGCCATGGCCGCGCCCTCCCGCAAGGCCAGATGCCCCTGCGGATAACCCGGCATGTTGTGCATCGCAAAAACGGCATCACAGGGATAACGCTCGAACAGGCCATCCTGCATCATGCGCAGCGCACCACCACCACCCTCCTCGGCCGGCTGAAAAATCAGGTTCAGGGTGCCGCTGAAGTTGCCGCTTTCGGCCAGGTGACGGGCAGCTGCCAGCAACATGGCCGTGTGTCCGTCGTGGCCACAGGCGTGCATCAGACCTGGCGTGGCACTGGCCCAATCAGCACCGGTGGCCTCCTGGATGGGCAAGGCGTCCATGTCGGCACGCAGACCCAGACGGCGCTGTCCGGTGCCCCGCACCAGTCGCCCCACCACTCCAGTGCCCCCGATCGCGCGTTCCACCTCATAGCCCCAATCAGACAGCTTCTCTGCCACCAGGGCTGCCGTGCGGTGCTCTTCAAAAGCCAACTCGGGATGGCGGTGGATATCGCGGCGCAGGCGGATGAACTCACCCACCCGAGCGTGCATG
>JBEEJZ010000050.1:0-3055 GCA_041168905.1 Pseudomonadota bacterium
TGGCATGCTTGAGATGGCCCATGGTGGGCTTGTAGTATCGCCCCTGCAGCCCCATCTCCAGCTCAGTCGTTCAATCCGGCCCGCCTGTTGGCTCCCTGCATATCACCCGCACACCTCAAGACACCCATCATGACCCAGTCCGCTTTTGCCAAACCTCTGTTACCCATCCTGCTGCTGTGCGGCGCGCTACAGGCTGTGCATGGAGAAGAAATTGGCGCTGTGGACACCGTGTTCAAGTTCATCGGTCCCGACCACAAAATTATTGTTGAGGCCTATGACGACCCCAAAGTGGCCGGAGTGACCTGCTACGTCTCTCGCGCCAAGACCGGCGGTATCAGTGGCGCATTGGGGTTGGCCGAGGACCGATCTGAAGCCTCGATTGCCTGCCGCCAGACCGGCGTCATCAGCTTTGCCAAGCCGATCGAACAGCAGGAAGAAATGTTCAACGAACGAATTTCATTTATTTTCAAGAAGCTCCGTGTCGTGCGCATGGTGGATGCCAAACGCAATACCCTGGTGTACCTGACCTATGCTGACCGGGTTATTGAAGGCTCGCCACAAAACAGCGTGACCGCCGTCACAGTGCCGGCCACGACGCCGATCCCCCTGAAACGTTAAGCTCCAGCGGCCAGCTCAGGCTGCAGCAGCAAGCTGCCGGAGGACTTCTTCTTCAACATCTTGACCAGGAGCTTCGGCCATCAGGGCCTGAAGGGTGCCGTTGTAACGGACACGCCCGCGCTGCAGCAGCACCAGCCGATCTGCCTCTTTGATCTCTTCGACCAGGTGCGTGGTCCACAACACAGACACCTGCTGGGACTGGGTGAGCGATTTCACCGTCTGCAGCAGTTGCTGGCGAGAGCCCGGGTCTAGCCCCACCGTCGCCTCATCCATCAGCAGGACCCGCGGACGATGCAGCAAGGCACGTATCAGCTCGACCTTGCGTCTGGTGCCGCCAGACAGCGTACGCACCCTCGCAGAGGCCTGTTCACTCAAACCCATATGAGTCAAGCCATCCGCAATGCGCTGAAGGGCCTCGGATCGCGCAATGCCATGCAGGTCGGTGTGAAACAGAAGATTGGCCTGTACAGACAAATCCAGATCAAGCGCGCTTTGCTGAAAAACCACCCCCAACATCGCCAACGCCCGGCTGGCATGGCTTTGCATATTGAAACCTGCAACTTGCACCTGCCCCTGATCCGGGCTGAACAAACCGGTCAGCAATTGCAGCAATGTCGACTTGCCAGCACCGTTCGGCCCCAGCAAAACCACCATCTCCCCTGCAAAAATCTGCAGATCAACCCCTGCCAGAGCGGGTTTTCCACCATAGGATTTGTGCAGGCCCTGGGCGTTTAACAAAAGATCTGGCATGGTGGATTTGCCTGCTCGGAAAAGTGAGTATTGAGTAAATGGAACCGAAGATGACGGAAGGGCCGGCAAACTCATCCCAACAATTTCATTCGCTTGAGCAAGGCCCTTTCCCGCTCTACCGTGTCCAGAATGGCCTGCTGGTAAGCCCGTGTCCCGAGGTAATCGATGGACTGGTCATAACGCGCCAAGGCAGCCTGATGCCGGGCACTGAACATCGCCTTCTTGAACACGTCATGTAGCAAAGTCACCACCTCAGGTGGCGTTCCGTGCGGCGCAGCCAGACCCCAGGGGGACGTGTACACCGAGCGATCAAACCCGAGCTCCTTCATCGTGGGTACGCCCGGCCACCGGGGACTGCGCTGGGCGCTGAAAACGGCCAGCACCCTCATCTTGCCCTGATCGACCCAAGGTGCAAAGCCCGTGGAGTTAACGCCCGCCATCAGTTGACCTGACGCAATAGCCAGCATTTGATCCGCCGTCCCTTTGTACGGCACGTGGACATAACTGATGTGCTTTTCCAAGAGAATTTCTTCCATGGCCAGGTGAGCCGTGGTACCGATGCCAGTGGAGCCCATGAGCAACTTGCCCGGATTGGAGCGGGACCACTCCAGCATGTCGGCCAAGCTGTTCCAAGGGCTGTCGGCAGGCACCAACAGGCCGAATGTGGTGCCCGATACCTGTATAACCGGCGCCAGATCTGCGACAGGGTCCCAGGGCACCTTGTTCATCAGCGCATGGCGGTACACCGTGATGGGCACCTGGCCCAGGGTGTATCCATCGGGATCGGCGGCCTTGAGCGCGGGCGCCACCATCGTTCCGGCGGCGCCAGGACGATTGACTACAACGATGGGCTGCCCCAATAGCGGCTGAACTTCTTCCACGAGGATACGCAAGGTCAGGTCAGTGGCACCACCGGCTGGCCATGGCACGATCAATTGCAAGGGGCGCTGAGGCCAGGCGGTGCTGGCGGTTTGTGCCCCTGCCTGGAACAGTGTTGATCCAAAAAGCAACGCTCCAGCCCCCATGCGTAAAGCCTGCCTACGACCCTCTGGATCAGCGGTGGTGGACGAGGAGATAGCGGGCGGGGTCATGTTTGGGAGACCATTCATAAGGACGAAAAAAGCTTCTACAGGGTGACGCTGAGTAAGTACCAGTTAATGCGATAAAGCAACTTCCGAACCAAAAAATCAGGCCCCAAAATTGCTTGCTTGGCCCGTGCCAGAATAACACTGGCTTTTGGGAATCAACTAATCAAACTCACAGGAGACAGTATGACAAACAGCTCAGTGACCAAGAGCGGATTGAAGTCCGCGCGCAAGGCCTTCACCGGAGCACTGGGACTGCTGATGGTGGCCAGCCTGCAAGGCGCATTTGCCCAGGCGGCAGGCGGTCGGGTTTATGTCTCTAGCGAAAAAGACAACAAGGTCTACGTGCTGGACACTCAGGGGCAGCGCATCGCCGCCATAGACGTTTGCCAGCGGCCACGGCACATGATGTTCACCAACAAGGGAAGTCAGATCCTGGTGTGCTGCGGCGACAGCGACCAGCTCGGCGTGATCGACACGGCAACGTCCAAAATGATCGACAAGGTGGCCGTGGACGAGAGCCCGGAAATCTTTGATCTGAGTGCAGACGGCAAGGTCGCCTATGTGTCTATCGAAGAAGACAGCGTGATGGCGGCCTACAA
>JBEEJZ010000051.1:0-3593 GCA_041168905.1 Pseudomonadota bacterium
CCGGTGGCGCGGCCACCTCGACAAGCTTCTGCCCCGGCCGACCAAGGTCGCTCAGGTTGAGCATCACGCGGCCCTGGCGATCGACGACATTCCTAGCTTCATGCATACCCTGCGAGAGCACCCTGGCATCGGCGCCCGAGCACTGGAGTTCGTCGTGTTGACGGCCGCGCGTTCCGGCGAGGTCCGTGGTGCGCGTTGGCCAGAGATCGACCTCGACAAGCGCGTCTGGACGGTGCCCTCCGATCGCATGAAGGCGGGCAAGGAACACCGCGTGCCGCTGTCGGATGCGGCGATCGCCCTGTTGAGTTCGCTGCCCGGCCCCGAGCACGACAGCCTCGTCTTTCCCGGTCTGCAGCGGCTGCCCAATGGCCAGGCGAAGACGCTGTCCGACATGACGTTGACCGCCCTACTGCGGCGCATGAAGGTGCCGGCAACAGCCCACGGCATGCGGTCGACCTTTCGGGACTGGGCCGGCGAGCGCACCTCGCATGCGCGGGAGGTCATCGAGCATGCCCTGGCGCATTTGCTGAAGGACAAGGCGGAGGCCAGCTACGCGCGGGGTGACCTGTTCGACAAACGACGACGATTGATGGCGGACTGGGCGTTGTTTCTGGCTGCGACTTGAATTAATTCTCATGCTTGGCGCACTCGCCGAGTCGCTCGATGAGTCTTTCAGGCTTCGGCACTCATCCAAACGGCCGATGTCTGACGAAAAGCTGACGAAGAACCCCCATTGCATTCATCAGACTGCAGCCGATCAGTCAAGAATCTGTCATGTGGCTCGGAACGCACTTGTGGTGATGTGCCCCCTATCCGTTCAGAAGCTGTTTGTCCAGAGTGAAACCACCTCATCACTTGGGGGGAGTGCACAGCGCTCCTCAAATGAAAGAATTATCCCAAGCGATGTTCGTGAGTTCGTATCCAAGCGATCGTGGCCTGACGGTGATGCCATCAAAGACTTGATTTTATGAGCTGCTCGTTCAAGTTGGCCAGAATTCATTGGAAAGCGGAGCGGCTTTTCATGACACACAGATTTGAAGCAGAGGGAGGGCAAATGGTTGTAAAAATCAGGCGGTCAATCGTTTCGATCACAAGTTTGGCAGTGATTGCCCTGAGTGCTGGCGCTCAAACTGCGCCGGCACGATTGATTAGTGCTACTGCAAGCGGAGCAGACTGGAAGTGTGGAAGTTTTTCCGGAACTTATACCAGTGTGAGCGATGCAATATCTGCCTTGATGGCATACACAGCGAGTTGCCCATACCTGGCCTCGTTGTACGTCGATACCTGCAGCGCGGTGCCTGTCAATGTGTCGGAATCCGGGCGATGCGATTACGCCTACAACAAAACTGTTGAAGGCGGTGGCGATCACGTCGGGGGTTCGGCAGCTTGGACATTTTGTGCGGCAAACAGTCTGTGGGTTGCCCAGGCGGGAGCCTGTGTTCAGATTGTCGATCGCTACTCAGGCAAACCGCAATCGTGCGAACAGCCAAGCGGCGGAAATCCCATTTACCCGCTGACAGCCACAAAACGACAGACCGAGGCCCTGACGGCGCAGATTGGTGGTATGCGCCTCTCGGCGCAATATGACAGCCGAAGGAATTTCCCGGCAGAAGGTGGAGCCGAGTTGCCGGTTTCGCGACCGGCACCGTCGTTCGGATCTAAATGGGATAGCAATCTCCACAAGAGCTTGGTCTTTCAGTCAAGTGTGAGTGGTGTGAAGCAAGGCATCCAGGCGTCACGCGGGGGTGGCGTCTGGGTTGACTTCCTCCTTGACGCTGGCGGCCTTTATCGAGCCAGTACCGACGTTCGCGATCGGTTGGTGGCTACGCTCGATGGATGGCGCTACTTCGATGCTGCTGCACAATCGGTCGAGACGTATCGTGCAGATGGGCGACTGATTGATATCAAGTTTGCAGATGGAACTGCTCTAACCTACCTATACAGCGATGCCTCAACGCCGCTGGCGGTGGCCCCAGCGGCAGGCTTGATCGTCGGAATACAAGATCAGACCGGACGTATACTGCAGTTTGCGTATGAGCAGGACTCTTCCACGAATGTTCCTCGCATCAAATCGATCACTGTCCCTGATGGCGGCATCATTCTGGTTTCGTACCTGGTCGGCGGGATATTGAGTCAATTCACCTGGCAAGACTCAACGTCTCGGCAATATGTCTACGAGCTACCTGGGCTGCCTTGGGCGTTGACGGGCGTCCTTGATGAGAACCTTTCGCGTCACAGCACTTACACTTACGATGTCGCCGGTCGTGCAATTGGGACCGAATTGGCTGGCGGGGTAAACCGTTACACGGCTTCGTATGTCAGTGCTCCAACGTGGATCGTGTCAGAAACTTACGATGCGACGACCGGCGTGGTTTGGCGTGATCATACTTGGGGCCTGCCGGTTGCGCCGTCGATGACCACACCCAACGGCAGCGTCACGAGCTACGGCGTAGAAATGGGATTGGGGATTCCACGTGTTACCAGCCAAAGCCAGCCAGCCGGTGCTGGATGTGCGGCAGCGTCGAGTAGCACCTACTACGATGCGGTTGGACTCGTTCGCGCATCGGTTGATTTCAATGGAGTCAAAGCATGCTTTGACAATGATTCAGGGCGGCGACTGGAAACCACAAGGATCGAGGGCTTGAATCACGCCACCGAGGCATGTCAATACCCTGTCAGCGGCAGCGTGATTCCAGCGGGAAGCGTCAAGCGCAAGATCAGTACCCTATGGCACCCTAACTGGAATCTGAAGACTCGCCTGGCCGAGCCAAAGAAGATCACGACCTGGATTTACAACGGCCAGCCTGATCCGACCGCAGGCAATGCGGTGCTCAATTGCGCACCGGCAACGGCAGTGCTGCCCGATGGCAGCCCGATTGCTGTGCTGTGCAAGCAGGTCGAACAAGCCACGACCGATGCCACTGGCAGCTCGGGCTTTGCCGCGACGGCTGCGGGTGTCGCTCGCGTGACCAGTTACACGTACAACGCGTTCGGCCAAGTGCTCACCGCCCGCGATGCGCTCAGCAACCTGACCACCTACGCGTACTACTCAGACACAAACGCCGATCACACCATCGGTGACATGCAGAGCATCACCAACGCAGCCGGCCATATCACGCAGTTCACGGTGTATGACCGCGCCGGCCGCCTCAAGCGCAGCGTCGATCCCAATGGTGTGGTCACGGACATCACCTACACACCACGCGGATGGGTGAGCTCGGTCGCGGTCAGTCCTCCGACGGGTGCTGGTGCTGCGCAGACCACGTCCTATCTGTACGACGGTGTTGGGCAACTCAAGGAAGCCACGCTGCCCGATGCCACCAAGATCACCTACAGCTATGACGCCGCGCACCGCCTCACGGGCATCAAGGACGGCGCAGGCAACACCATCACCTACACCCTGGACAACGCAGGCAATCGCATGGGGGAGGCGCTCAAGGACCCGGCTGGCGTCCTGGCGCGCAATGTGACTCGGGTCTATGACGCCCTGGGGCGTGTTCAGAGCATGACCGGAGTCCAGCCATGAAGCCGTTCACCCATACCCTCGCCCTGCTGCTCGGCACGTCGGCTTCGATGTTGTCCTCGGTCGTCCT
>JBEEJZ010000052.1:0-6295 GCA_041168905.1 Pseudomonadota bacterium
CCACCGACCCGGGTCGTGCAGCCCAACAGCAAGCCGCAGCGCCGCCGCCGTGGCCCGCTCGGGCCCTGCATCGTTTTATCAGCATTGTGCGTGAGCAATGGGTGATGTCGCTGGCGCTGGCGCCCCTGTCCCTGTTGCTGTTCGGGCAGGTGTCGTTGATCGGCCTGGTGGCCAATGCGATGGCCATTCCGTGGGTGACCCTGGTGATCACGCCGCTGGGCATGCTGGGGGTGCTGTTTTCGCCCTTGTGGTCGGTGGCCGCCTGGGCTTTGCAGGTCTTGACGGAGCTGCTGACTTGGTTGGCTCGGATGCCCCTGGCTGATCTCCACCTTGCGCGCGCTCCCCTGTGGGCTGGGTTGGCTGGCCTGTGTGGCGGTGCCCTATTGGCCATGCGCATGCCCCCAGTTGTGCGGCTTGCTGGCCTGCCTTTGTTGTTACCAGTGCTATTTTGGGAAGCGCCCCGGCCGGCTGTGGGAGAGTTTGAATTGTTGGCGGCAGACATCGGCCAGGGCAATGCAGTCATCGTGCAAACCACGGCCCATGCACTGTTGTATGACGCAGGGCCCCGTTTCAGTGCAGACAGCGATGCAGGGCACCGGGTAATCGTGCCCCTTTTGCGTGCACTGGACCTGCGCCTGGACGCGGTCGTGATCAGCCACCGGGACACTGATCATGTGGGCGGTGCCGAGACGGTGCTGGCGCAGCAGCCTCAGGCCCAGTTGATCACGTCCATGACTCAGACCGAGTCCTTACAGGTGCCCGACTTGGTGCGCCGCTGCGAGGCCGGCCAGCACTGGACCTGGGACGGGGTGCACTTCGATGTCCTTCACCCGTCGGCGCAGGATTACGAGCAGGCTCTGAAGCCCAATCCGATGTCGTGCGTGCTGCGCATCAGTAACGGACAGCGCACGGCGCTGCTGGTGGGTGATATTGAAAAAGCCCAGGAGGCCCGGCTGGTGAATGAGGGTGCGTCATTGCGGGCCGATGTGCTTTTGGTGCCGCATCATGGCAGCAAGACCTCCAGCAGCGATGCCTTTCTGGAGGCGGTGCAGCCCCGTTTCGGCTTGGTGCAGTCGTCCTATCGCAACCGCTACGGTCACCCCGCGCCGGTGGTGCTGCAGCGCTACGAGGCGCATGGTGTGAAGGTGCTGGATTCACCACGCTGCGGTGCGCAGCGTTGGCAATCCTGGGTGCCGGAGCGGGTGCAATGCCAGCGCGACATCGAGCGTCGATACTGGCATCACCAGCCACCTTGATGAATGGGCATCGGGCGGCGGGATATGCGGGTTCAATGGCACGCTAATTGCTGAGTGTGGGTGTTACGGGAAGCTACTTATGCAGAAATTCGACGAGATGTACACGCAACTGCCCTACGCACAGTCGGGGGTCAGAGACCACTACCAGGCCTATCTGCAGTGGTTGCAGCAGCAGCCCACAGACGCCATGAAGGCGCGCCGCGAAGAAGCTGAAATGATTTTTCGGCGTGTGGGTATCACTTTCGCTGTGTATGGCGAAAAAGACGAGGACGGCGCCGGCACCGAGCGGTTGATTCCCTTTGACCTGATTCCCCGCATCATTCCAGCGCATGAGTGGGCCAGCATGGAGCGTGGCCTGGTGCAGCGCGTCACGGCCCTGAACCGTTTCATCCACGACGTGTATCACGACCAGGACATCATCCGTGCCGGCGTGGTGCCCCGCGATCAAATCACCCACAACGCCCAATTCCGCCCCGAGATGATGGGTGTGGATGTGCCCAACCAGGTGTATTCGCACATCTCGGGCATCGACATCGTGCGTGCGCCCAACGCGGCAGGCGAGGGCGAGTACTACGTGCTCGAAGACAACCTGCGTGTGCCCAGCGGCGTGAGCTACATGCTGGAAGACCGCAAGATGATGATGCGGTTGTTTCCCGACCTGTTCAGCGCGCACCGCGTGGCACCCGTGGCGCACTATCCCGATCTACTGCTGGAAACTCTGCGCAACAGCAGCCCGGCCACCACAGCCGAGCCCACGGTGGTGGTGCTGACGCCAGGCATGTACAACAGTGCCTACTTTGAACATGCCTTCCTGGCGCAGCAAATGGGCGTGGAGCTGGTGGAAGGGCAAGACCTCTTCGTCAAGGACAACTTCGTTTACATGCGCACCACCCGTGGGCCGCGCCGCGTCGATGTGATCTACCGCCGGGTGGACGACGATTTTCTGGATCCCAAGGTGTTCCGTCCCAACTCCACCCTGGGCTGCGCGGGCCTGGTCGACGCCTACCGAGCTGGCCATGTGACCATCTGCAACGCTGTGGGTACCGGTGTGGCCGACGACAAATCCATCTACGCCTATGTGCCCAAGATGATCGAGTTCTACCTGGGTGAAAAACCCATCCTGAACAACGTGCCTACTTACATGTGCCGCAACCCGGACGATCTGGCTTACACCCTGGCCAACCTGAAAGACCTGGTGGTGAAGGAGGTGCACGGTGCCGGTGGCTACGGCATGCTGGTCGGGCCGGCTGCCACCAAGGCCGAGATCGAGAATTTCCGTCAAGCCATTCTGGCCAACCCCACGGGCTACATCGCCCAGCCCACGCTCAGCCTGTCGAGCTGCCCCACCTTTGTGGACAGTGGCATTGCGCCCCGGCATATCGACCTGCGACCCTATGTGCTGAGCGGCAAGACCGTGCAGCTGGTGCCCGGCGGCCTGACCCGCGTGGCCCTCAAAGAAGGCTCGCTGGTGGTGAATTCCTCCCAGGGCGGCGGCACGAAAGACACCTGGATCCTGGAAGCCTGAAACGTCTTGACGCCAGCAGATGCTGCGACGCCATCGACATGATTAAAAATTGAAGGAAAGACGTATGCTGAGCCGTACCGCCGACCACCTGTTCTGGATGTCCCGCTACACCGAGCGGGCCGAGAACACCGCCCGCATGCTCGATGTCAATTACCAGACATCCCTGCTGCCCCAGTCCGACGCCGTGGCCCAGCTGGGCTGGCAGGGTTTGCTCAGCATCAGCGAGCTGCTGCCCGCCTACAGCATGTTGCATTCAACGGTGAATGCCCGTGACGTGATGAACTTCATGGTCAAGGACGAAAGTAATCCGTCGAGCATCATCTCCTGCCTGAGCGCTGCCCGCGAGAATGCGCGGGCCGTGCGCGGCACCCTCACCACCGAGGTGTGGGAAACCCAGAACCAGACCTGGCTCGAAGTCAAACGCATGATCAAGTCAGGCGAATTTGAACGTGATCCCGGCCAGTTTTTCGAGTGGGTGAAGTTCCGCTCGCATCTCTCACGCGGCGTGACCGTGGGCACCATGCTGATGGACGAGGCCTTGTACTTCATGCGCCTGGGCACGTTCCTGGAGCGTGCCGACAACACCGCGCGCCTGGTGGACGTCAAGTTTCACGCTGTGCAGAGCGACTTTTTTGGCGCTGCCAGCGAGAAAGACCAGGAGTATGACTTCTATCACTGGAGTGCGATTCTGCGCAGCGTGTCTGGCTTCGAGATCTACCGCAAGGTGTACCGCGACGTCATCAAGCCCGAGCGCGTGGCCGAGCTGCTGATCTTGCGCCCCGACATGCCCCGGTCTTTGCATGCCAGCCTGAATGAGGTGGTCAGCAACCTGGCCATGGTGTCCGGGGAGGCAGTCGGGGAAACCCATCGCCGTGCCGGCAAGCTGTGCGCCGAGCTCAAATATGGCCGCATCGATGAAATTCTGGCGACCGGTCTGCACGCATACCTCACCCAGTTTCTGGACCGTGTCAACGACCTGGGTGGCCACATCAGCCGCGAGTTTCTGGTGCCGGCTAGCGCCTGAGCCTGCACGACGCTCAGGGGCTTGCGGGCCTTCAGGTCCGCAGGCCCACCTTCATCTGTTGTATGGATTTTTGAATCTCGGGTGAGCGCAGGCTGTTCATCAAGTTGGTGAGCTGGTGACCAGGCCAGTAGCTGGCAAAGTGATAGAACTCCGGTCCACCCTCCTGCACGGGGTCAAAGCTGGACAGGTCTGCACGCTGGCCCATCGCCAGTTGTTCCCCCAGCCTGGCACAGAGATAGCAAAGGGCCAAGCGCGTCTGGGCCTCCGGGCAGGGGGAGGGTGCCGGCTCGGTCAGCACCAGATCAATGGCCCGCACGTCGGCCACCAGGCTGTCGGGCAAGGCCCACTCCTTCAGCACCAGTCCCCCAATTTCCGACGCACCCAGGCCCAGTGCCTTTTGTTCGGCCTGCGCTCGTTCCAGCAGTCCCTGGGATGCAATGGTTCGCACCGTGGCCTCAGGCAGCAGGGATGCGGTGGCCAGGCGCCCAATGAAAGACAAGACCACCTGAGTCACCAGGGTGCCCTGGTCCGTCCATTGCAGCTTTTGTGCGACCTTCAGGCACAGCTCGCAGGCAAACGCACTGGCGCACCAGATGTCGTCATAGATTTTTTTGAGTTCCGGGCTGCTGGCCTGAAACGAGGTCTCCATCATGTACTTCAGGCAAATGCTGCGTACTGAATTGAGGCCCAAAAAGATCATGGCCTGTCCGATGCTGGACACCGGGTTTTGCAAGCCATAAAACGGGGTGTTCACGGTGGCTAGAACCTTGGCAGCCACCAGAGGTTCGTCCATGACCAGTTCACTCAGCTCAGCAGATGTGGCTTGGGACAAATACTCGGAGGACACCAGCTTCTGCAAAGAACGCGGTGGTCTGGGAATGTCCTGCAATTCGGCCATCAGGGTGTTTTTGTGGGCCGTACTCAGGCGGTCAGCGGGCCTCAGCCTGAATGCGGCCAGCTCGGACGGAATGGCTTGAGCGGGCAAGGTGGCTGGCTCTGGGGTCGATACTGGGGCTGACGTTGCCGCCCGTGCCCCCGCAATCGCCCCCGCCGTCAAGGTGGGCGAAGTGCCTGGGCTGCCCGGCTGTACCGCAGGGCCCGATCGGCGTATAGGTCGGCTGGATGCTGGGCCCGAGTTCTTGCGTGTGAGCACCCATATCACCAGCGCGAGTGCCACCACGAGCATTACGCCCATCAAAATCGTCAACACTTTCTGAATTTCCCTTTTAAACTGGTCCGATCCACACACCACCCCAGGCGAGTTTCATGCTTTTCAAACACACTGCCCAAGCGACCAGCTTGCTGTTACTGATGGCACTTGCAACCCCTGATGCGAGGGCGCAGTCTGCCACGACCCAGCCTGCAGTATGCCCTGCGGTACTCAGTCATACCTTCAAGCGATTGCAAGATGAGGTGCCGCAAAACCTGTGCCAGTACACGGGCAAGGTGTTGTTGGTGGTGAACACGGCCAGTTACTGCGGTTTTACGGGTCAGTACGAGGGGCTCGAAGCCCTGTATGCCAGGTACCAGCCCCGAGGTCTGGTCGTGTTGGGCTTCCCATCCAATGACTTTGGCAAGCAGGAACCCGGCAGCAACAAGGAGATTGCCGACTTCTGTTTCAACACCTATGCCGTGAAATTTCCGATGTTTTCGAAGACCGTGGTGTCTGGCGCAGATCGCAGTCCGTTCTATGCCTCGCTTGCCAAAGCCACTGGTGACGCACCCGCCTGGAATTTTCACAAATACCTGATCGACCGCAGTGGCAAGGTGGTGTGTAGTTTCAAAAGCAGCGTGTCGCCAGACGCCAAGGCGCTGCAAAGCGCCATCGAAAAGCTGCTTTAATCGTTATGCCCCAGCCCTTGGGCCGGTTGCGTGTTCGCCCAAGACTAGATGACCAAGGGTCGGTCTGTTGACGTATGGCTTGGCCTGCGAGGTCAATAAATCCACGGGATCAAGCGTTTGGATGCCTGCATGTAGCTTGCGTAGGCGGGGTATTTCTCACACATCCATCGCTCTTCCATATTCGCCTTGGTCAGCAATACCAAACTTAGAAATACGAAAACGCCCCAGCCCGCCAGGCTAGGGCTTATGACCGCCATGGATGCGCCACCCAGCAGGACTGCGGTGTACATGGGGTGCCGTATCCAGCGATAAGGCCCCGTCATGACCAGCGTGCCGGCTTTTTTGGGTGACGGGCGTATGTTGAAGTTCCCAATCTTGTTGTAGGCAAGTGTCCACCCTAACAAGGCCAAGGACGCTGTAGCCAAGGTCAAGGCCAGCACAGGGATGTTGCCGCTGGTGATATTGGGCCAGGCAAGCACGGGCAGCACCAGCATGCACGCAAATTGCAGTGCGACCAGCGCGGAGCCCAGCAATTTCCGGCTTTTCAAGGTGGTCATTACAAGGTGGTCATGAGTTGGCGCGAGCGACCCAATACGTGGCACCTTCAGCGCCATAGCGCTCCGAATGAGGAGCACCATTGACCAGCTC
>JBEEJZ010000053.1:0-3063 GCA_041168905.1 Pseudomonadota bacterium
TCGTTCATCTGACCGCGGGCGGCAGCCGAAAAGTCAGGTTGATCTACTTCGCTTAGCCCAAAGCCAGTCGACCTCCGGTGTGAGGTGTCGATCAAGCTGGCGTGTTCAGGGCTGTCCAGCGGCGGGCAATCCAACGGGGCAAATGGCTTTCTACCAGCGTTTGCAAGGCTGTCGAGGTTCATGGTGTCTCCGGCAATCACTTCCGGCCAGCCCATTGCGTCCCCTTCAAGGTGACTTACGTCACCCGGATGGGCCGCGGCGGGATAGAGACCGATGTGATTTTTTGTTTCGAAAGTCTTCTGCATTCATTTTGCTCCGTTTTGCAACATCATTCAATCCGGCGCAATTTGCAGGCCAGGCGTGTGGCCCGGTTTGCGTCAATTTGTCACACATGGCTGGATCGAGGGCACTTTTTACTGGCGCGATATTTGCAGAAAGCCTGGTATCCACAACACTTCGCACGAGGCAGACATCCCATGAAACAAATCTTTCGCAAACACCGCACCCTGATTGCCGCAGCCCTGGCGGGTTGCCTGACCCTGGGCGCCGCAGGCGTTTGGGCCCACGGTGACGTGGTCCCCCAGTCAGTGGACACCTCCACCCTGCCGCAACTCGGACCTAAGTGGCTTGAAGACAATCCTTACCGTACCGGCGATGCCAACAAGGAAGCGCTGCGTATTGGCTCGTCGGCCTATAACCAGAACTGTGCCCGTTGCCACGGCCTGGAAGCCATTTCCGGGGGCATTTCGCCGGATCTGCGCAAACTGGATAGCGATTGCATGGGCCTAGCCGACAAGTCCAAGAAGGAAGCCTGCTTTCAGGAAATCAGCGACTATTTCATCTCCACCGTGCGCCGTGGCCGCGCCCGTGATGGCCGCGTCTATATGCCTCCGTTTGAAGGTATCCTGACGCAGGAAGCACTCTGGGCCATTAAGACGTATCTGGAAACCCGTCGCGAACCCTGAGTCGTCCAGCCCCGTAGACAGAAAAAATTGGAGACCTGATGAACCGTCGTTTGAGCCGATCTGCTGCCGGCGCCCTGCCGCGCCGCGCTATTTTGTTGGGTGCGTTGCCACTGGCTTTGGGCCTGTCTGGTATCGCCCACGCCCAGGAAAAGACCGCACTGGAAAAAATCCGTGCCAATGGCGTCCTGAAGGTCGCGCTCTATAAGGAGAACGAGCCGTACTCCGATGGCAACATGGCGCGAATGACTGGCCTGGATGTGAGTCTGGCGGAGGCCTTGGCCAAGCAATTGCAACTCGGCGTCTCGTTCCTGCCATTTGATGCGGGCGAGAACATGGGCGACGATTTGCGCAATATGGTCTGGAAGGGCCATTACCTGGGCTACGGTCCGGCCGACGTCATGCTGCATGTCCCGGTGGACAAGTACTTCATGAGCGAAAACCGCCAGGCATTTATCTTTGCGCCTTACACGCGTGAACATCTGGTGCTCTTGCACAACCCCAAGAACCTGCCACAGGTATCCAGCCCGGAAGACCTGAAGGACAGAAAAATTGCGGTCGAGCAGGGTACCGGGGCAGCCAGCGCCATGCTGGGCTACCACGGTGGGGTTGTTCGCGATCGGGTGTCCATTTACAAGAGCGGCATGGATGCGGCCAACAAGGTGCTGGATGGTCAGGCCGATGCGGCTTTTGTTTCGCTGGCACAGGCCGAGTCGGCCGTATTCGCGCGCAAGCTGGACCGCAAGGACTGGGCCTTTACCAAGTTGTCCATGCCAGGCGTCCCGCCGAACGGCTGGGCACTGGGCATGGCCGTCAAGGCCGACAACAAGGAGTTGGCGGCCCTGCTCGATAAGGCCCTGGATAACCTGCGCAGCAGCGGCGAACTGCTGAAGCTGTTCCAGGCGCACGGCCTGACGCTGGCCGCCCCCTGAACGTTTAGTTCACCAGAATCGTGTGGGGCTCACGTCCCACCGGAACGGTCTTGAGGGCTTTGCGGCCGGCCGTGTCGATGATGGTCATGTCATCCGACATGCCATTGGCCACGTATAAACGTGAACCGTCCTTGGACAGTGCCAAGCCCCAGGCACGCTTGCCCACCAGGGCCAGCCCTTTAACAGATCGGCTGGCAACGTCCACTTCGGCGACATGGTTGGCGCGGCCAAGCGCCACCCACACAGTCTTTCCATCGCTGCTCATCACCATGCCGACCGGTGTGATGTCGGAGGCGCGCATGCCCTTGATCTCGAACTTCAGGGTATGGCGCACTTTCATGGTTTGCGTGTCAATGATGCTGACGCTGGCACCGAGTTCATTGGTCACCCAGAGTTCGGAGGCATCGGGCGCAATGGCAAAACGTCGCGGACGCAGGCCCACCTTGACCTGACCGCTGACCTTGCGTTTTTCTACGTCGATGCGGTAGACGCTGCTGGCTACCTCGGAAGTGGAAAAGACGGTCTTGCCGTCTGCGGTGGCCAGAACACCTTCAGGTTCAGCGCCGGTTTTGACGGAGAACAGGGGCTTTTTACTGGCAACGTCGTACGCCGCAATCTTGCTTTCGTCTTCGATGGACACATAGGCGATCTTGCCGTCGGGTGACAGCGAGAAAATTTCCGGACTCTCGCCGGTGGGAACCGAGTCGACCATCTTTCCGGCCTGCACATCTACCACGCCAAGTTCGTCGCTGTCGCCGCAGGCCACCATGATTTTCTGTGTGCCTTGGGCCCAGGCCATGTGGCGCGGTCGCTTGCAAACCGCCACGGAGCGGATGACTTTGCCGTCGGCATCCAGTTGCAGGATTGCGTTGTCCTTTTCGCTGCTGACAAAGACGTCCGCCATGCTGGCGGTGCCGATTGCGGCAAAGCAGGCAAGTGCAAGGGTGCGAAGTGTGTGGGGAACAGGGTGCATGGTGTGTCTCATTTGGGTTTTATGTGCGAACTTTTTTGCAAGTTATATGCCATTTGTAATGGTTGTGGCATCGCGCCCGCCGGGCACAGATTGTGCTGCTTGGCACTAGACTTGCCGATTCATGAAACACACTGACCCTACCCCCGATTCCAGCCAGCCGGTGCTGGTTGCCACCGCGCTGAAGAAATCCTATGGA
>JBEEJZ010000054.1:0-34904 GCA_041168905.1 Pseudomonadota bacterium
TTCCACCCGGTTGAGGGTGATGGTCATGACGCCGTCGGTGATGTCTGTGAGGACTTCTTGCATTGTTGTATTCCCGAATAAAACCCGAATTGAATCACACCCGCTCGAAGATACCTGCCGCACCCTGCCCCATGCCCACGCACATGGTGACCATGCTGTAGCGCAGCTTGTTGCGGTGCAGGGCATGGATGGCAGTAGCCGCGCGCATGGCGCCAGTCGCGCCCAGCGGGTGTCCCAGCGCAATGGCGCCGCCCATGGGGTTGACCTTGTCGGGGTTCAGGCCCAGCGTCTGCACCACCGCCAGCGACTGCGCAGCAAAAGCTTCGTTCAACTCGAACCAGTCAATGTCGTCCTGCTTCAAGCCGGCAGAGCGCAACGCCGCCGGGATGGCTTCGACCGGGCCGATGCCCATGATGTGCGGCGGCACGCCCTTGCTGGCAAAGCTGACAAAGCGTGCCAAAGGCTGCAGGCCAAAGCGCTGAACGGCGGACTCGCTGGCCAGAATCAGCGCACCTGCGCCATCCGACGTTTGCGAGCTGTTGCCTGCGGTCACACTGCCGCGCGCGGCAAACACGGTCTTGAGCTTGGCCAGGCTCTCCAGGCTGGTGTCCGGCCGGGCGCCTTCGTCCAGCGAGACGGTACGACTGCGCGTGATCACCTCGCCGGTGACCAGGTCAGGGCTGCGCTCAGTCACCTCCACCAGGGTGATCTCATCGGCAAACTCGCCCGCCTGCATGGCGGCAATGGCTTTTTGGTGCGACTGCACGGCAAAGGCATCTTGCTGATCGCGCGACACCTTCCACTGCTGGGCCACTTTTTCGGCGGTCAGGCCCATGCCGTAGGCAATGCCCACGTTCTCGTCGTTGGCAAACATGGCCGGCGACAACGACGGTGCGTTACCCATCATGGGCACCAGACTCATGCTTTCAACGCCCGCGGCAATCATCACATCGGCCTCGCCCACCCGTATGCGATCCGCCGCCATCTGAATAGCGCTCAGACCAGAGGCACAAAAGCGGTTGACGGTGACGCCGCCTACGCTGGTGGGCAAACCGGCCAACACGGCACCGATACGGGCAATGTTCAGCCCCTGCTGCGCCTCGGGGATGGCGCAGCCGCACACAATGTCTTCAATGGCTTGCCGGTCCAGCGAGGGCACCTGCGCCAGCGCCCCCTGCAAGGCACGCACCAGCAATTCGTCGGGCCGCGTGTGCCGAAAAAACCCCCGGTGCGAGCGCCCGATGGGCGTGCGCGTGGCAGCAACAATGTAGGCATCCTGAACTTGTTTCATAGGGTCCTCGATACAGTCAGTCATCCGTCCGATGTACGGATTTTTGCGGGAACACCGCGCAACCGGCTTTGCCGGGGCGCTGGTGTTGCCCCCTTGAGGGGGGAGACGGCTACACGAAGTGAGCCGTAACGGGGGAGTGTCATGTCAATTACGGACAGGCTTGCCAGTTGAGAGCATGCCCATGATGCGCTCCTGGCTTTTGGGGTGCACGATCAGGGCACAGAAGGCCTGGCGCTCCAGAGCCATCAGGTAACGCTCGGTCACCAGGCTACCGTCGTCCACATCCCCGCCGCACACCACATGGGCGATCCGGCAGGCAATGTCGAAATCGTGCTGGCTGATGAAACCACCATCGCGCATGTTCACCAGCTGGCCCTGCAAGGTGGCCTTGGCACTGCGGCCGGCCACCGCAAACGTGCGCTCGTGCGGAGGCCGGTAACCCGCTTCGAACAGGCTGCGGGCCTGGCTGATGGCCACAAACAGCAACTCATCCTTGTTGGGCACGATCACATCAGACGGCAGCAAATAGCCCAGCGTGCGGGCCTCAAGCGCGCTGGTGCTGACCTTGGCCATGGCGGCGGCGGTAAAGCCTGCTGTCAAAAAAGGCAGCAGGTCCTTGCCCGTGCTGGTGGCGGCGTTCTCGGCCGCACGGCGGGCGATATAGGTCAGGCCGCCGGCGCCGGGGATCAGGCCCACCCCCACCTCCACCAGGCCGATGTAGCTTTCCATCGCGGCCACACGCCGGCTGGAATAGACCGACAGCTCGCAGCCCCCACCCAAAGCCATGCCGCGAATGGCCGACACCACGGGCACGCTGGCATAGCGCAGCCGCAGCAAGGCTTCTTGCAAAGCTTTTTCCGCACCGTCAATGGCCGTCACGCCGTGCGCCATGAAGGCGGGCAGCAGGCCCTGAAGATCGGCACCCGCGCAAAACGGCTCGTCGCCCGACCAGATCACCAGGCCCTGGTAGCTCTGCTCTGCCAGCGCAATCCCCCGGTTCAGGCCCTGCACCACCTCGGGGCTGATGACATGCATCTTGGTCTTGATGCTGGCAATCAGCACATCGCCGGCCTGCGTCCACAGGCGGATCGCCGCGTCTTCAAACACGGTGGTGCCCGTCGTCTCGAAACGGGGGGCACCTGATCCGAGCACCGATTCCGGGAAATGCTGACGCGCATGCACTGGCAAGGTATGACGCGCCTCGAAGCGACCTGTGCTGGGATTCCAGGAGCCCTGCGCCGTGTGCACACCACCGGCCTCGGCCACCGGGCCTCTGAACACCCAGTCAGGCAAGGGCTCGCGGCACAGGGCATGTCCGGCATCGATGTCTTCCTGCACCATGCGGGCCACAGCGAGCCAGCCGGCCTCTTGCCACAACTCAAACGGCCCTTGCTTCATGCCAAAACCCCAGCGCATGGCAAAGTCCACATCGCGCGCCGTGTCGGCAATGTGGGCCAGATGCACGGCAGCGTAATGAAAACTGTTGCGCAGCACCGCCCACACAAAGCGCCCCGGCGCACCCTCGCTGTTGCGCAGGAGCGCTAGCCGCTCGGCAGCTGGTTTCTTGAGCATGCGGGCATAGACCTCGTCGGCCTTCGCCCCCCCGCTCACATAGGTTTTGCTGCTGGCGTCAAAGCGCAGGATGTCGCGCCCCACCTTCTTGAAGAACCCGGCCTTGGTTTTTTGACCCAGATGACCCATCTCGATCAGGTTCTTGAGCACCTCAGGCGTGCCGAACTGTGCATAGAAGGGATCGGTGTCCAGGCTCAGGGTGTCTTGCAAGGTCTTGATGACATGCGCCATGGTGTCCAGGCCAACCACATCGGCAGTGCGGAACGTCCCCGAACTGGCGCGGCCCAGCTTTTTGCCGGTGAGGTCGTCCACCACGTCGTAGCTCAGCCCGTAGTTCTCCACCTCCTTCATGGTGGCCAGCATGCCGGCAATGCCCACGCGGTTGGCAATGAAGTTAGGCGTGTCCTTGGCGCGCACCACGCCCTTGCCCAGGCCGCTGGTGACGAATGCCTCTAGCTCGTCGAGTACCTGGGGCTGGGTGCTGGGCGTGGGGATTAACTCCACCAGGTACATGTAGCGCGGCGGATTGAAAAAGTGGATGCCGCAAAAGCGCGGCTTGATATCAGCGGGTAGTGCTTGACTCAGATTGGTGATGGACAAGCCCGACGTGTTGGAGGCCACGATGGCCTCAGGACCGATATAGGGCGCAATCTTGGCGTAGAGGTCGAGCTTCCAGTCCATGCGCTCGGCAATCGCTTCGATGATGAGATCGCAGCCCCGCAGCACATCCAGATGCTCTTCGTAATTGCAAGGCTGGATCAGCACGGCGTCCTCAGCCACGCCCAGGGGCGAGGGCTTGAGTTTTTTCAGGTTCTCAATGGCACGCAGGGCGATGGCACTTTTGGGCCCCTTGTCGGCGGCGCTGGCCAAGTCGAATAACACCACGGGCACACCCACGTTGACCAGGTGCGCAGCAATCTGCGCCCCCATCACGCCGGCACCGAGCACGGCCACTTGTTTGATCAGGCGAGCAGTTACGGGAGTCGTCATGGTTGTGCTCCAGGTCAGGTCAGGGCGGCGTCGGTGTCCATCAGCACGCGGGCGCCACTGCGAGCCGTTCGCATCAGGGTGGCGGTCTCTGGGAACAGTCGGGCGAAATAGAAGCGGGCGGTTTGCAGCTTGGCCAGGTAGAACGGGTCCGTGTTCCCGGAGCCAATTTCACGTAGCGCCACCTGCGCCATGCGGGCCCAGAAATAGCCCAGCACCAGGTGGCCGGCCACGCGCAAATAGTCCACTGCGGCGGCACCTGCTTCGTCGGGGTTCTGAAAAGCCTTGAAGCCCACCTCGGTCGTCAATTTGGTCATCTGATCGCCCAGATAGGCCACCGGGTTGATGAACTCGGCCATCTTTTCATTCACGCCTTCCTCCGCCACCAAGGCTGCCACCAGCTTGCCAAACTTTTTGAGGGTGGCTCCGTTATTGCCCAGCACCTTGCGGCCCAGCAAATCCAGGCTCTGGATGGTGTTGGTGCCCTCGTAAATCATGTTGATGCGGGCATCGCGCACATACTGCTCCATGCCCCATTCCTTGATGTAGCCATGGCCACCGAACACCTGCAGGCAGGCTGACGTGGAAGTCCACCCGTTGTCGGTCAGAAAGGCCTTCACGATGGGCGTCAGCAGCGACAGCATCTCGCCGCTGTCCTTGCGCACCTGCTCATCGGGGTGAAAGTGCTCCTTGTCCAGCAGCACGGCACAAAACACCGCCAGCGCCCGGCCACCCTCCGCATAGGCCTTGGCCGTCATCAGCATCTTGCGCACATCCGGATGCACGATGATGGGGTCGGCCGCTTGCGCAGGCGCCTTGGGGCCGGAGAGCGAACGCATCTGGATGCGGTCTTTGGCATAGGCCAGGGCATTCTGGTACGCCACCTCGGTCAGACCCAGACTTTGGTTGCCCACGCCCAGGCGGGCTGCGTTCATCATCACAAACATGCCTTGCATGCCCTTGTTGGGCTGGCCCACCAAGGTGCCCACAGCGCCATCCAGCACCATCTGGCAGGTGGCGTTGCCGTGGATGCCCATCTTGTGTTCCAGGCCACCACAATAAATGCCGTTGCGCGCGCCCAGGCTGCCGTCAGCTTGCACCAGGAATTTGGGCACGATGAACAGACTCACGCCCTTGATGCCAGGCGGCGCATCGGGCAGGCGGGCCAGCACCAGGTGGATGATGTTCTCGGCCACATCGTGCTCACCGGCACTGATGAAAATCTTGTTGCCGGTGATGCGGTAACTGCCGTCGGGCTGCGGCTCGGCACGGGTGCGCATCAGGCCCAGGTCGGTGCCGCAATGGGGCTCGGTCAGGCACATGGAGCCGGTCCATTCGCCACTGGTCATTTTGTGCAGATAGGTCTGCTTCTGCTCCTCGGTGCCGTGGGCATGCAGCGCCGAATAAGCACCGTGGGTCAGGCCGGGGTACATGGTCCAGGCCTGGTTGGCACTGTTGAGCATCTCGTACAGGCACTGGTTCACCACGAAGGGCAGGCCCTGGCCGCCAAACTCAGGGTCACAGCTCAGCGCCGGCCAGCCGCCCGCCACAAACTGCTGGTACGCGGCCTTGAAACCCGCCGGTGTGCGCACGGCATGGGTAACGGGGTCCAGCTGGCAGCCCTCGGTATCGCCACTGATGTTCAGGGGAAACGCCACTTCGGCCGCAAACTTGCCAGCCTCCTCCAGCACCGCGTTGATCGTGTCAGCGTCCAGATCCGCGTATCGCGGCACGGCTTGCAGGTCGCCTGCGACCTTGAAAAGCTCGTGCAGCACAAACTGCATGTCGCGCAGTGGCGGGTTGTAGATGGGCATGAGGTGTCTCCCGGCGTTGGGTCTGAACATGGGGCGCGGGGGTTCAAAAAACCCACTGGCGCCCCCCTACTGTAGCCCTCGCCAGCCGATCTGGTCCGGCGCAGGCCTGGCTGCCTCAGCGTTTGAAGGCAACCACCGTCTGGCGCTGTTCGCCCAGACCTTCGATGCCCAGGGTGATCACATCGCCCTTCTTGAGAAAACGAGGCGGCTTCATGCCCATGCCCACGCCGGGGGGTGTGCCGGTGGTGATGACATCGCCGGGCATCAAGGTCATGAACTGGCTGACATAACTCACGATCTTGGCCACGGTAAAAATCATGGTTTTCGTGCTGCCGTTTTGCACGCGCTGGCCGTTGATGTCCAGCCACATGGCCAGCTTTTGCGGGTTGGGAATCTCATCGCGCGTGACCAGCCAGGGGCCCAGAGGGCCGAAGGTGTCGCAGCCCTTGCCCTTGTCCCAGGTGCCACCGCGCTCCAGCTGGAACTCGCGTTCGCTCACGTCGTTGATGGTGCAATACCCCGCCACATGGGCCAAGGCTTCTTTTTGCGGCACGTAGCGCGCCCGAGTGCCGATCACCACGCCCAACTCGACTTCCCAGTCGGTCTTTTTCGACCCTTTGGGCAGCATCACCTCATCGTTGGGCCCCTGGATGCAGGTGGTGGACTTCATGAACACCACGGGCTCGGGCGGTATCGGCATGCCGGATTCAGCCGCATGGTCGGCATAGTTCAGGCCGATGGCAATGAACTTGCCTACCCCTGCAACGGGCGAACCCAGGCGTGGATCGCCACTCACCAGCGGGAGCTTGGCAGTCTTGAGTTTGGCCAGCTTGGCCAGGGCAACATCGCCCAATTGGGCCGGGCCGATATCAGGCACGACCGCACTCAAGTCACGCAAGCGGCCTTGCTCATCGATCAGGCCGGGTTTTTCTTCACCGGGGTTGCCATAGCGAACCAGTTTCATGGGGGCTTCTTTCTTTAGCAGGTTATGGGAAGGAAGGGAGATAGGCCGGTCAGATCGTCATGCCGCCATCGACCGACAGCACCTGCCCGGAGGCAAACACCGATTCGTCGCTGGCCAGATACACCACGATGGGGGCAATTTCGTCTGCCTGGGCCAGACGCCCCATGGGCTGACGGGCAATAAAGGCCTTGCGCGCGGCCACCGGGTCTTCGTAGCTGTTGATGCGGTCCCCCAGTGAGGGCGTGTCCACGGTGCCGGGTGCAATCGCGTTGCAGCGTATCCCCTGACCCACGTAGTCGGCGGCAACCGCCTTGGTCAGGCCCACCACAGCAGCCTTGGTGGTGCCGTAGACAAAGCGATTAGGCAGTCCCTTGACACTGCTGCAGACACTGGCCATATTGATGATGCTGCCGCCCCCCTTGGCCAGCATGCCGGGCAGCACCGCCTGGATCATCCAGAACTGCGAACGCACATTGAGCTGAAACGCCAGGTCCCAGTCGGCATCGGTGGCCTGCAGGATGGTGCCGTTGTGCACCATGCCGGCGCAGTTGAACAGCACATCAAAGGCAGGTTCACTACCCACCAGGGCCTGGATGGCCGCCTTGTCCAACACATCCAGCCGTGCGGTGCGCACATTGGGCACGTCCGCGAGACTTTGCAACAAGCTTGCATTGACATCGGTGGCCAGCACCTGGGCACCCTCCGCAGCCATGGCCAGCACCGTGGCCCGGCCGATACCCTGACCTGCTGCGGTCACCAGAGCGGTTTTTCCATTCAGTCGCATGTGTACTCCAGTTAAGTTAAGTGGACTTGTTGGGCTGGCACAGGGTTTTGCCGGATGTTGTGCTGCCTATTTTGTGAGATTATCAATTGGTCTGACCAATTTTTAATCGAGACTTACCCTTAGATGCAGCCCTTCAAGCCCGAACCGCAGCGCCTGTACCGGCAGATCGCCGAGCGCCTGCGCAGCGCCATCCTGGCAGGTGACTACAGGCCTGGGGACCGCCTGCCAGCCGAGCGTGATCTGGCGCACATCCTGCGTGTAAGCCGTCCATCGGTGCGCGAGGCCCTGATTGCGCTGGAGGTAGACGGCTGGGTGGAAGTGCGCACTGGTTCCGGCGTTTATGTACTCGAGCGCACGCCCAGCGCCACGGAGCTGACGGCCAGCGACGAATGGGGCCCGCTGGAGCTGATCCGTGCACGCCGTCTGGTCGAAGGCGAAACTGCTGCACTCGCTGCCGAATACGCCCAGCCCATGCATCTGCAGGCCATGCACACGGCACTTGCAGCCATGTGCGCCGATGCAGACGCGGGGAGACCTCCGCTGGACAGCGACCGCGCCTTTCATACCGCCTTGGTGCAAGCCTGTGGCAACAGCGTATTAATGGACACGGTGCAAGGCTACTGGGAGGCACGCCACAGCCCCATGTTTGAACGACTGGGCAATTACTTCGAAACGCCGCAGTCCTGGCGTGCCGCCATCGATGAGCACCAGGCCATCTTGTCGGCGGTCCAAAACCACGATCCAACCACCGCCCGCCTTGCCATGCATCGCCACATGGACCAATCCCACGCCCGCCTGAATGCCAGCTGGGTGCACGGCGAAACAAGCTAAACACCGCCGCCCTTGGCCCCATTCACCCTCAACAGGAACTCAGGAACATGAACCCCTCCATCCGACTGCACCCTGCCGATGACGTACTGATTGCCCGCACCCAACTGATCAGCGGCACGGTGGTGGAAGGCATCGCCGTGCGCGGCCTGATCCCGCCGGGCCACAAAATCGCCACACGCGCGCTAGCCGTCGGCGAGCAGGTTCGCCGCTACAACCAGATCATCGGCTTTGCCTCGCAGCCCATCGCCGCCGGCGAGCACATCCACACCCACAATCTGGACGTAGGTGCCGACAAGGGCGACTTTGCCCGCGACTACGCCTTCGGTGCAGATCTCAAACCCGAGGCACCCAAGCGGGAAGCCAGCTTCATGGGCATCGTCCGGCCCGACGGCCGGGTCGCCACGCGCAACTACATCGGCGTGCTGACCAGCGTGAACTGCTCGGCTACCGCAGCGCGAGCCATTGCCGATCATTTTTCGCGCAGCAGCAACCCGCAGGCGCTGGCCGACTATCCGCATGTGGACGGCGTGGTCGCGTTGACCCATGGCACCGGCTGTGGCATGGACAACCATGGCCTGGGCATGCAGATCCTGCAGCGCACCTTGCAGGGCTATGCCACACACCCCAACTTCTGGGGCGCACTGGTCGTGGGACTGGGCTGCGAGGCCATGCAGCTCAACATCTTGCTCGCCCAGGGCGGGTTGAGCGAGGGCGACACCCTGCAAACCTTCAATATTCAGGACACCGGCGGCACCCGCCAGACCGTGGCCAAGGGCATAGAACTCGTCAAGGCCATGCTGCCGCGTGCCAACCAGGTGCAGCGGGTGCCGTGCAGTGCATCGCACCTCACGGTGGGCCTGCAATGTGGAGGCTCGGACGGCTACTCCGGCATCAGCGCCAACCCGGCCCTGGGCGCAGCGGTGGATGTGCTGGTGGCGCATGGCGGTACGGCCATCCTGTCGGAAACCCCCGAAATTTACGGCGCAGAGCACCTGCTGACCCGCCGCGCCGTCAGCCGCGAGGTGGGCGAGAAACTGGTGGAACGCATCCGCTGGTGGGAGGAGTACACCCGCATCAACAGTGGCGAGATGAACAACAACCCGTCACCGGGCAACAAGGCCGGCGGCCTGACCACCATCCTGGAAAAGTCTCTGGGTGCAGTGGCCAAGGGCGGCACCGCCAACCTGCAGGCGGTTTACGAATACGCTGAGCCGGTACTGGCGCGGGGTTTTGTCTACATGGACACCCCAGGCTACGACCCGGTCAGCGCCACGGGCCAGGTGGCGGGTGGCGCCAACCTGATCTGCTTCACCACCGGGCGCGGCTCGGCCTACGGCTGTGCACCCTCACCGTCGCTCAAGCTGGCGACCAACAGCGCCTTGTGGCACCGCCAGGAAGAGGACATGGACATCAACTGCGGCGAGATCGTGGACGGCCAGGCCTCTGTTGCAGACATGGGCCAGCGCATCTTCGAGCTGATGCTCGCCACCGCCTCGGGACAGAAAACGAAAAGCGAGCTGCACGGCTACGGCCAGGCCGAGTTCGTGCCCTGGCAGATTGGCGCAGTGATGTAAGCGGCGCGGTGTGCTCAGTGCGAGCGGATCATGGTGCCAAAGGCCTGATCGGTCAGTATCTCCAGCAGCAAGGCGTGTGGCACGCGACCGTCGATGATGTGCACCGCGTTCACGCCGCTCTTGGCGGCATCCAGCGCACCGGCAATCTTGGGCAACATGCCGCCTGAAATCGTGCCGTCGGCAAACAGCTCATCGATGCGCCGGGCCGTCAGATCAGTGAGCAGCTGACCGGCCTTGTCCAGCACGCCGCTGATGTTGGTGAGCATGAGCAGTTTTTCTGCCTTGAGCACGGTCGCCAGCTTGGCCGCCACGACATCGGCGTTGATGTTGTAGCTCTCGTTGTGCTCACCAAAACCAATGGGGCTCACCACAGGAATGAAAGCATCGTCCTGCAGCGCCTTGACCACGCTGGGGTCGATGCTGACGATGTCGCCCACCTGGCCCACATCGTGCTCCTTGCTGGGGTCGGCGTTATCCAGCATCTTGAGCTTCTGCGCGCGGATCATGCCGCCGTCGCGGCCGGTCAGACCAACAGCCTTGCCGCCAGCCTGGTTGATCAGGCCCACAATGTCTTGCTGCACTTCGCCGCCCAGCACCCACTCCACCACCTCCATGGTTTCGGCATCGGTCACGCGCATGCCCTGGATGAACTCACCCTTTTTTCCCAGGCGTTTGAGGGCGTTCTCGATCTGGGGGCCACCACCGTGCACCACCACGGGATTCATGCCCACCAGCTTGAGCAACACCACGTCTTCGGCAAACGCACGCTGCAGGGCCGGGTCGGTCATGGCGTTGCCGCCGTACTTGATGACCAGGGTCTTGCCATGAAATTTGCGGATGTAAGGCAGTGCCTGCGCCAGAATTTCTGCCTTGTCGCGCGGGTCGAGGTGCTGGATATCGGTCATGTTGAGGCTGTGATGAACAAAGAATGGCGGCATTGTGCACGTTTTAAATGACGGATTTCGCTCGTACAGTAGGGGGTCTATCCACAGGAGCTTGCCATGGCCAAAAAGTCTGATCCCACCCAGCCAGTCGACCTGAAAGATGCCTTCACACCCGCCGCTATTCAGGACTCGGCCCAACAAATCTGGCAAGCCGGCCTGGGCGCTTTTGCCAAGGCGCAGGAAGAGGGGTCCAAAGCTTTCGAGGCTCTGGTGAAAGAAGGCACGTTGTTGCAGCTCAAGACGCAGGCCGCCGCTGAAGCCCGCATCCTGGAGGCCACCAGCAAGATGACCAGCATGGCCAATGACATCAGCGCTCGCGCCACGGGCCAATGGGACAAGCTGGAAACAATTTTTGAAGACCGCGTGGCCAAGGCGCTGAACAAGCTGGGCATGCCCTCGAGTCAGGACCTGAGCGAACTGAGCGCCCGCGTCGAAGCCCTGACACGGGCCGTGCAGGCGCTGCAAAGTGCATCTGGCAAAGGCGTCACCCCAACCGGTGCCCCTGCGGCCAAATCCACAGCCAAAGCGACCCCCAGCGCCAAGCCAGCAGCCAAGGCCCGGACCCAGCCCCCTGCCACATCTGCCACGCCAAGCAAGGCCAGCACGACTGGCAGTCGCCCACGTCGCAGCAAGACAGCCGGCTGATCGACCTTTACAGACCGCACCAGCCACCGCGCAAGATGGTCAAAAAAGCCCCCCGGCGTACTGCCGAACGAATTCTGGAGGCGTCGCTGGCGCTGTTCAATCGCTTTGGCGAGCCCAATGTGTCGACCACGCTCATTTCGTCTGAACTGAGCATCAGCCCCGGCAATCTTTACTACCACTATCCGGCCAAGGAAGAGCTGATCAACGCCCTCTTCGACCGCTTCGAAAAGGCCCTGAACGAGCTACTGCACGCCAGTGGCGATGTGCGCGATGTGGAAGACGCCTGGTTCTTCTTGCACACCTTGTTTGAGCTGATCTGGGAGTACCGCTTTTTGTACCGGGATCTGAACGACCTGCTCAGCAAGAACCGCCGGCTGGAGACGCACTTTCAGGCCGTGCTCAAGAACAAGACCCGGTCCATCACCGCCCTGCTCGAAGGCATGCGCTTTGCCGGCGCAGTGCAAATGGATGGCCGCGAGGTGCGCTCCACAGCGACCAGTATGGTGGTGGTGCTGACTTATTGGCTCAGCTTTGAGTACGTGCGCGACCCACGTCACGCCATGGAACCCGACAGTGCCCAGAACGCCTTGCTTGGCGGCGCCCACCATGTGCTGAACTTGCTGGCACCCTATCTGCAAGCCCAGCAACGTCAGCATTTGCTGGGCTTGGTCAGCGCCTACGAGCCGCGCGAGCCATAAATCTCGGCCGACATTAGAAACCGGCCTGGGTCAGGCCGTTGCAGACGGATTCAGAAGCACATCGAGCTTGCGATTCATCTCGGCTTCAATCCGGGGGCGAAAAGCGTCAAACAAAAACCCAAGCTGGGCGCGTATTTCAAACCGCCCGGCATCCACCTGCAAAGTGCCCTTGAAGCCTGGGCGCGCAAACGCCAGCTCGTCCACCTGCTCCCCCTGCAAATAGGTGCAGGTCATGCCGAAGTCGGTCTGGGCCTGCTCGGCCCACTGGGTGGCAATGATGCGTGCCTGCGGCAAGCCCAGGGTGTGCGAGCGCTGGATATGAAGTTCCGCCAAGGAATATCTCCGTGTTGATGTGCTGGCCCATGATAAATGGCACAACCCTGCCCGCGAAGGCGTTTAGCATGGCACATGCTTTACAAATTCAAGTCCAAAAATACCGGCGACATCATCATGTTGCAACTCCATGGCCAACGGCTGCTGGAGATCATCGGCAAGGCCACGACAGACGATCCGGCCACAAAGGGGATCCTGTTGCCGGCTGAGATGGGCGCAGCCGTCGCCGCACTGGAAACGGCGATAAGCCATGAGGAGGCTATGCAAAAAGCGGCCATTGCAGAGGCTTTGGCGCGCAACGAGCCGGCCCCCAAGTTCGACGCCATTGGCCTGCGTCAGCGGGCACGCCCCTTTATTGAGATGTTGCGCCGTTGCATCGCCAGCGATGATGAGGTGGTTTGGGGGGTTTAAGGCATCACTACGCCGTTGACGCAGAAGTATTCAAAATCTTAAAAATCTATGGCCAGCAAGCATTACATCCCTGCAGGCCATTTTTCTCTCTGGTTCAGCGTTTCATGCAACGAGCGTGTACGCAGTAGGCGTAGCGCAACCCGCTGTCGTAGGGGCGTCCGTCCGTTGCGCCGATCGCGCTTTGCGGCGCTGTCTGCTATGCCAGTTTTTTTCAGGAAGCCGGGGCGTACGCTAGAACTCGAACCTGGGTATGTTGCTCATAATCCAACTGCTCTGACCCTTGCGCTACTCCCGCCGAGCTGGCGCAAAGCGCCTGGCATGCCAAACGCCGCATGCATCTACGATCATTGCCGCCACTTGCCTTAACCCAGCTTTTTGTGAGATTCAGAGGTGTTTTACGCGGGGTTTGAAGACTGTTGACAAGCGATCAACTTTTTCCGACAGCCACTGGCAGTAAGTGGTCCAAGAAGACTCATCTGCCAGATCAGAGTCAGGGCGAAGAACCAATATTCGGCATGCGTGACGCTCGGGCAGCTCTTGCCAGTCGAGCGGAAAACCAAGTTCTTGCTCAATAGCCTGACGTTGCCCCAAGAGCTTCTGAAAGAGTTCCTTGGACTGGGCGTGAGAGATGTAGACCTCTGCGCCCAGACGGTTTTCTCTTGCATTGACTGTGGAAACAACATGAAAGCCTGAACGGCCCAACGGATTGGAATTCAGCCAATGCTGCGGCGCTGGCTTTTGAGGCCTAACTGGAACTTTGTTGGCTTCAATGTGCTGCACCAAAGCAGTCCAAAACTGCTGCTGAAGGAGCTTGGTTGGCGTTGCGGTGGCAGCAACACGGGCCGACTCGCGTCCCGCTTTGCTCCAGTCATTGGGCTTGACCACGACGTTGAAGCTCGGTGCCATAGGCGAGTCGGCGATGCGCCATAACTCAACTTCCACCGCAAAAAAGTTCAGGTCCCCAGTGGTGTTCTGGTTCAGAAACTCCAGCGCCGCAACATGCTCAGGTCGGAAAGACTCTGCCACCCACACGACCTTCTTGGCACCCACGCCGGCGGCATAGGTAATGATCTGCCCCAGGTGCGTGTGATTGGTCTTCTCCAACTGGTTTTCGATAATGACTTCGCCTGCATCATCAGAGCAAAGGATGTCAACCTTGAAGTCACCCACTGGATGTTCTGTTGCAACCATCTCCAGTTCCGGGAGACCCAACGAGTCAGCTAAGAGCTGAAGATTTTCGTCCTGCGCCAGCCAAGGTGTGAAATCACCGGCTTCATGTTTCCAAGCAGTACGCAGATTCACTCGCTCCAAGCGCCCCAAAGGTGATTTCATTTCATAGCTCCCTCAATGTGTTTATTGTCAGCCGGAAAGGCCCCAGAGTGCGGATAGAGGAAGCTAGGTTTTCTCACTAATATCGGGCAGCGATACCTCTGCCATCCTCTCGAACATCTTTGGACTCTGCAGCGCCCCGATAACGGTATCTGCCGCACCATTGACACTGGTGACCAGTAGTGGAATTGCCTCTGCCTGGGCCACGATGTGGGGGTCAGACACGGCGGCGCATCAACCAGCAATCTCTGCATCCATGTGCTTGCAACTGCAGTAGTTCGTGAAGGAGCGATCCAATGCCGCCAGATCCACTTGCAAGTCGGCAATGTGGTTTTCCAGTTACCGCAGGAACATCTGCATGGTGTCCGAGGTTGAATGCGATTTGGGCTCACTTCTCAGCAAGCCATTTGAGCGCAAAGGGCGTTTTTCATATTTGAAATCTCCTTCAATCGAGAAATATCGCCCTCCACGAGGTCGCTGTGGGAGGGCAGATCCACCCCTATACCTCACACAATTTTGTCCAATCTTTAAACAGTCATTTTTAGGTCAACACCGTAGTTACCGCCAGCTATAAGCAAAAAAACCCGGCACAAGCCGGGTTTTTGAAGGTAAGGACCGAGCTTCAGTCGGCAAACTTGCCAGCCGCCTCAATCACTGGCTTGAGTTTGGCGATTTCACCCGACACAAAAGCCTTGTGACCGTCGGGTTCCATGCGCTTGTCGGTCACCACCACGGCACCCAGGCCCTCTTGGCGCTTGATGAATTCGGGGTCTTTCAGGGCCGCTTTCATGGCGTCGTTCAACTGCTTGAGGATGGGAGCGGGAGTACCCTTGGGGGCGTACATACCATGCCAGATGGTCAGGTTAAAACCCTTCAGACCCATCTCGTTGAGCGAGGGGTAGTCTTTGAGGAACTTGTGCTTCAGACGGTCCTTGGTGGTCACCGCGAACGCCTTGACCCGGCCTGCCTCGATTTGCGAGGTCGTGTTGGTGGTCTGATCACACATCATGTCCACTTGACCGCCCATCAAGGCGGTCATGGCAGGAGCGGTACCGCCGTAAGGAATGGTGGTCATGGCTTCCTTGGCATTGACCGCCGACTGCCACATCAGGCCACACAGGTGCGACGCTGAACCCAGACCAGCGTGGGCGATATTGAGCTTGCCGCTGTTGGCACGGATGTAGTTCTCGAAATCGCGGTAGGTGTTGGCTGGCATGTCAGGCTTGCCAATCAGCGTCATGGGCACGTCATTGATCATGCCCAGGTATTCGAAGTCTTCCAGGGGCTTGTATTGCAATTTGCGATACAGACCTGCGGTGGCTGCCATGCCTATGTGCCAGACCAAAAGGGTGTGCCCGTCGGGATTGGCCTTGGCCACTTTGGTCGCGCCGATGGTGCCACCCGCGCCATTGACGTTTTCCACCACAAAGTTACCACCGGGCAGGGTCTTGCGCATGGCTTCAGCCAGGTCACGCGCCACGCGATCAGTCGGGCCGCCTGCAGCAAATGGCACCACAAAGGTGATGGGCTTGCTGCTGGGGTAGTTTTGCGCATGGGCAAACATTGCAGAGGCGGCAGCTGCCACAACCAGTAAACGCTTCATGTCTCAACTCCTCGTAAAAGTGACTACTCAGGTTAAATCAGCACTTGCGCATAAGCAATACGGAAACTACTTACAGGGCTTACCCGAAGCCCTGGCGCAATGGACTTATTTGTAGCTACGCGCGTCTTCGATGACCTTGCCGTCGTTGGGCAAACTGCCGGGTGCCACCAGCTCCACCTCGGCACGCAGCTTGGTGACGTCACGCACCGTTTCGGCCAAACGCGACGCCAGACCATCGACCGCCACAGCTGCAGTCTCGACCTTCAGGCACAGGGCATCCGCCGCCATTTCTCCCGTCACCACCAGCCGGGCGCGGGTCACCTCGGGGAAGCGTTTGACGATCTCGGCCACCTGCCCCGGGTGCACAAACATGCCACGCACCTTGGTGGTTTGATCGGCACGCCCCATCCACCCTTTGATGCGCTGGGCCGTACGGCCGGTCGGGCAACGGCCAGGCAGGATGGCAGACAAGTCGCCGGTGCCAAAGCGGATCAACGGGTAATCGGGATTGAGGGTGGTAATGACCAGTTCGCCCACCTCGCCCTCGGGCACCGGGTCGCCGGTGCCGGGGCGCACAATTTCCACGATCACGCCTTCGTCCAGCACCAGTCCCTCACGCGCTGCGGTCTCATAGGCAATCAAGCCCAGGTCGGCGGTGGCATAGCACTGGTAGCCGGCTACGCCACGCTCAGCCAGCCAGTCGCGCAAGCTGGGGGGAAAGGCCTCGCCCGACACCATGGCCTTGGTAACGCTGGGCAATGGCACACCGAGTTCGGCCGCTTTTTCGACAATGATCTTCAAGAAACTGGGCGTGCCGATGTAGCCCGCCGGTCGCAGCTCGGCCATGGCCGCCACCTGCTGCTCGGTCTGGCCGGTACCGCCGGGGAACACCGTGCAACCCAAGGCATGGGCGCCGGTCTCCATCATTGAGCCGGCGGGTGTGAAGTGGTAGCTGAAGCTGTTGTGAACCAGCTCGCCGGGCCTGAAGCCGGCGGCAAACATCGCGCGCGCCATGCGCCAGTAATCGGCACGTGTGCCCTCGGGCTCATAAATGGTGCCCGGACTGGCAAATACCCGGCGCATGCCGGCACCAAACTTCAGTGCAGAAAAGCCACCGAACACGTCACTGGCACGCAGCGCCTGCTGGCGCTCCAGCAGCTCGTATTTGCGGATCACCGGCAGGCCCGCCAGCGCGCCTCGACTGTTGACCGAGGCAGCATCCACCCCCCGCAGCAGGTCTGCAAACGCCCCCGTGTGGGCCTGAGCATGTGCCACTTGGGCCGGCAAGGCCGCCATCAACGCCACCTCGCGTTCGGCAGGGTCGCGGGTCTCCAGCGCATCAAAAAATTCACTCATTGCCCAAAACTCCTACATCTACAAACAAGGCTGCGGCCCCAGAGGCCAAGCGCAGCGAGCCACCTCACCAGAAACACCGCAGAAATGGCTATGCGCAGTGCGCCTGAAACGGGGTAGTCGTCAGGCTAACCAGCGCTTGCGGCGCTTGTAGCTCTTCACATCCTTGAAGGATTTGCGTTCACCGCCACCAACGCCCAGGTAGAACTCTTTCACGTCTTCGTTGCTGGCCAGGTCCTGAGCAGCGCCGTCCATCACCACACGGCCGCTTTCCATGATGTAGCCGTAATCGGCATAACGCAGTGCCATATTGGTGTTTTGCTCCGCGATCAGGAAGGTGACCTTTTCCTTCTGGTTCAGGTCTTTCACGATCTCGAACACCTCTTCCACGATTTGCGGCGCCAGGCCCATGGACGGCTCATCAAGCAAGACCATGCTGGGATTGGCCATCAGCGCACGGCCGATGGCGCACATCTGCTGCTCGCCCCCGGAGGTGTAGGCCGCCTGGCTGGTGCGGCGCGTCTTGAGGCGCGGGAAGTAGTTATAGACCTTCTCCAGATTGCGCGCAATTTCCGCCTTGTCAGACCGGGTGTAAGAACCGGTCATGAGGTTTTCCTCGATGGTGAGGTGGGCAAAACAATGCCGCCCCTCCATCACCTGCACCACACCCCGGTTCACCAGCTCGGCGGGTGAGAGGTTTTCGATGCGGTCACCACGCAGTTCGATGCTGCCTTTGGTGACTTCGCCTCGCTCGCCCTTGAGCAGGTTGGAGATGGCACGCAAGGTCGTGGTCTTGCCAGCACCGTTGCCACCAAGGATGGACACAATGCCGCCCTCGGGCACCTGCAGGGACACGCCCTTGAGCACCAGAATGACGTGGTTGTAGATGACCTCGATACCGTTGACGTTAAGAACAATATTGGGAGTGCTCATGGCTGTTCCGTTTGTAAGCAACTGCAAATCCGGCGCTGCCAGACTTGCAGTTGGCGGCTCGCGAGAACCGCTCAACCCGGACCGACCCGGCTAGGTCGGTCCGCGTGCGCGGATCAGGACTGGCAGTCCGCAGGCGTGCGGCGTGTCAGCTTCTTCTCGGCAGCGTACTTGTCGGCATATTGCTTGACCAGCGGCTTGATGATGGAGGTGTCAGCCTCGATCCAGTCAGAGGCAAAGGTCCACTTCTTGCCGTCCCAGGTGTGGATACGGGCAGCGCGTGAACCCTCGTGGTCCAGGCAGGACGTGCTAATGGGCTTCATGACCGTGCCCAGGCCCAGCTTGTCCAGCGCCTTCTGGTCCAGCGTCAGGTTTTCCAGGCCCCAGCGAATCTGCTCGCCGTTCATGACCTTGCCCTTGCCGTAACGGCTTTGTGCCTGACGCACGCCTTCCACCGCCAGCGCCGCACTCACCATGCCGCGGTTGTACAGGGTGGTACCCACTTCATCAGCAGGTCCGGTGCCGGCATTTTTGCCATGGACAAATTTCTTCATGTCCGCAATTACCTTGCCGCCCTCGCCGGTGACCACCAGCCCGCTGTAGCCCTTGGCAGCTTCACCCACATCCTTGACGTCAGGCTCGCCGGCAGACCACCAAACGCCATACATCTTGTCGCGCGGGTAGCCCGTGGCGACAGCTTCTTTCAGGGCAGCAGAGTTCATCACGCCCCAGCCCCACAGCAGCACGTAATCCGGGCGCTTCTGGCGAATTTGCAGCCAGGTGGCTTTTTGTTCCACACCGGGTGCAGTGACTGGCAGCAGGGTCAGCTCAAAGCCTTGCATCTTGGCGCGCTCTTCCAGCAGGGGAATCGGCTCCTTGCCATAGGGGCTGTCGTGGTAAACCAAGGCAATCTTCTTGCCCTTGATATTGCCGCCTTCTTTCTTGGTGATGTGCTGCATCAGGATGTCGGCACCCGACCAGTAGGTGCCCATCAGCGGGAAGTTCCATTTGAAAACACCGCCATCGCTGGACTCAGAACGGCCGTAGCCCCCGGTGATGAGAGCGTTCTTGTCAGCAGGCGCCTTTTCGGTCAAGGCAAAGGTGATGCCGGTGGACAGCGGCTGGAAGACCGTGCCCTGGGACTTGCTCTTCAGGCGCTCATAGCACTCCACGCCACGGTCGGTGGCGTAGGCGGTGTCGCACTCTTCCGTGCTGATCTTCACGCCGTTGATACCGCCATCGCGGGCATTGATGAGCTTGAAGTAATCCGCATAGCCGTTGGCCCATGGCACACCGTTGGGCGCATAAGCACCCGTGCGATAAGGCAGGGAGGGAAGGAACTGCTCCTTGGCCTGCGCGTAGGCCGGGCTCGCCACCAAGGCCGATGCACCCGCTGCCACCGCAGCAACGGCGAGGATGAGTTTGCGAAGTTTCATGCTTGTCTCCTGTTAAAAAATGACTGCCAGTAAAACCAGTGAACCATCAGTGAGGGAAGGGCCAAATCCGCATTTTTTGCTTACCCACACTCCACAACTTGGCCAGACCATGCGGCTCCACAATCAGGAACCAGACGATCAGAGCGCCGAAAATCATCTGCTCAGCATGGGTCAGCGCCGCAGTGCTGACTTCAACACCCACCAGGGCACCGGCCCAGGGCAGCGTCTGATTGATGATGATGGGCAACACCACGATGAAGGCGGCACCAAAAAAACTGCCCATGATGGAGCCCATACCCCCGAGAATCACCATGAACAGCAACTGGAAGGAGCGATCCACAGAGAAAGCGGCCGGCTCCCAGGAGCCCAGGTGCACAAAAGCCCACAAGGCACCGGCCACGCCCACAACAAAGGAGCTCACGGCAAACGCGCTTAACTTGGCGTACATGGGGCGGATACCGATCACCGAGGCGGCCACGTCCATGTCGCGGATCGCCATCCACTCGCGGCCGATGGCACCCCGCACCAGGTTTTTGGCCAGCACCCCAAACACCACCAGGAAGCCCAGGCAAAACAGGTACTTTTGAACCGGAGAGTTGATCGGCAAACCAAACACCTGCAGATCAGACACCGACGCGGTGCCCGAGGCGGAGTTGTTGGTAAACCACTTGATACGCAGGAACGCCCAATCACAAAAGAACTGCGCAGCCAGGGTCGCTACCGCCAGGTACAAGCCTTTCACCCGCAAACTGGGGATGCCGAAGAACATGCCCACCAGCGTGGCAAACACACCGCCTGTGAGCAAGGCCAGGATCAGGGGCATGCCTTCGATCCGCACAAAAGTGTTGTAGGCCGCATAAGCCCCAACGGCCATGAACGCGCCAGAGCCCAGCGAAATCTGGCCACAGTAGCCCACCAGGATGTTCACGCCCAAGGCGGCCAGGGACAGGATCACAAAGGGAATCAGGATGGCACGGAAGAGGTACTCGTCGGCCAGCAGCGGCACGCCCACGACCGCAAAGGCAATCAGGGCCAGCACCGCCCAGCGGTCCTGGGCGATGGGGAAGATTTGCTGATCGGCCCGGTATGAGGTCTTGAACTGGCCGTTTTCTCTGTAGAACATGGTCTTTCCTCAAACGCGATCGATGATCTTCTCGCCAAACAGCCCTTGCGGCCGAATCAGCAGGAAACCCAGGGCCAGCACATAGGCAAACCAGATTTCGATACCGCCGCCGACGAACGGCCCAAGGAACACCTCGGACAGCTTCTCGCCCACACCGATGATCAGCCCGCCGATGATGGCGCCCGGAACCGAGGTGAGCCCGCCCAGAATCACCACGGGCAAGGCACGCAGTGCCACGGTAGACAGGGAAAACTGCACGCCCAGTTTGGAGCCCCAGATCACGCCCGCCACCAGCGCCACAATGCCGGCGACAAACCACACGATGACCCAGATGCGGTTCAGCGGAATGCCGATGGATTGCGCCGCCTGGTGATCGTCAGCCACCGCACGCAGGGCACGCCCGGTCGAAGTTTTCTGAAAGAACAAAGACAGCAGCCCCACCAGCAAGGCCGCAATCAAGGCCGCGACCAGGTCTTCCTTGTTGATCAGGATGCCGCCTTCAAACATGCTCTCGAAGGCAAAAATCGGGTCCTTGGGCATGCCCACGTCGATCTTGTAAATGTCGCTGCCAAAGATGGATTGGCCCAGGCCGTCCAGAAAGTAAGTGATACCCAGGGTCGCCATCAGCAGCGTGGCGCCTTCCTGGTTGACCAGGTGACGCAGCACCAGGTTTTCAATGCACCAGGCCACCACCAGCATGACCAGAACCGCCAGCACAAAGGCGATCAGGTTGGCGGCTACGGGGCTGTCCATGCCGGTCCACTGGGGCACCCACTCGGCAAAACGCGCCATGGCCAGCGCGGCAAACAGCACCATGGCCCCCTGCGCAAAATTGAATACGCCGGAGGCCTTGAAGATGAGCACAAAGCCCAGTGCCACCAGTGAGTACAGCATGCCGGCCATCAGGCCGCCAAACAGTGTTTCCAGGAAAAATCCCATCGCGCGCTCCTTCAGTGTTCCGTGCCGAGGTAGGCCCGGATCACGTCTTCGTTGTTGCGGACGTCATCGGGGGCACCGTCGCCAATCTTCTTGCCGTAGTCCAGCACCACCACCCGATCCGAGATGTCCATCACCACGCCCATGTCGTGCTCGATGAGCACCACGGTGGTTCCAAATTCGTCGTTGACGTCCAGAATGAAGCGGCACATGTCCTGCTTTTCCTCGACGTTCATACCAGCCATGGGCTCGTCGAGCAGCAGCACCTGGGGCTCCAGCGCCAGCGCACGCCCGAGGTCAACCCGTTTTTGCAGGCCGTAAGGCAGCTGGCCCACGGGCGTCTTGCGGTAAGCCTGGATTTCCAGAAAGTCGATGATGCGCTCGACCTTTTCCCGGTGCTCGGTTTCCTCGCGCTCGGCGGGGCCAATACGCAACGCCTGCAGGAGGATGTTGCTCTTCATGCGCAGGTTGCGACCGCTCATGATGTTGTCCAGCACGCTCATACCCTTGAACAACGACAGGTTTTGGAAGGTGCGGGCAATGCCCATGCGGGCCACATCGGGGCTGTCCATGTGGTTGAAGGTTTTGCCCCGAAAGGTGATGCTGCCTTCTTGCGGCGTGTACACCCCGTTGATGCAGTTCAGCATGGAGCTCTTGCCAGCGCCGTTGGGGCCGATGATGGAGCGGATCTCATGTTCGCGCACATTGAAGGAGATGTCGGTCAGGGCCTTCACACCACCAAAGCGCAGACTGATGTTGTTGACGTCCAGAATGACGTCGCCGATGTGTTTGGTCATAGGGGGCCTCGTGCTCTCAGGCGGCGGCTTTCACCGGGGCAAAGGTTTTGGCGTCCGAGATCTTCAGGGTGGCGCTGACGCTGCCAGTACGGCCGTCTTCAAACTTCACCGTGGTCTCGATGTACTGCTCGGACAAGCCACCATAGAGTGCATCGACCAGCGGCTGGTATTTTTCGGCAATGAAGCCGCGGCGGACCTTGTTGGTGCGGGTGAGCTCGCCATCGTCGGCATCGAGCTCCTTGTGCAGCACCAGGAAGCGGCTGACCTGGCTGCCGGCCAGCAAATCATCGGCCGACAAATCGGCATTGACCTGCTCCACGCACTCCTGAATCAGTTGATAGACCTCGGGCTTTTGCGCCAGATCGGTGTAGCCGGCGTAGGGCAGGTTGCGACGCTCGGCCCAGTTACCCACCGCCTCAAAATCGATGTTGATCATCACGCAGACCTTCTCGCGCTGGTCTCCGTAAGCCACCACCTCCTTGATGTGCGGAAAGAACTTGAGCTTGTTCTCCACATACTTGGGCGCAAACATGGCGCTGTCAAATGCGCCGCCATGGATACGGCCCACATCCTTGACCCGGTCGATGATCTTGAGGTGACCGTGGCTGTCCAGAAAGCCCGCATCACTGGTGTGGTACCAGCCATCGGCAGTCAGCACCTCGGCTGTGGCTGCAGGGTTCTTGTAGTACTCCTTGAGCAAGCCGGGCGACTTGACCAGGATCTCGCCGTTGTCGGCCACCTTGATCTCCACCCCCTCGCAAGGCACGCCCACCGTGTCGGCGCGAGCTTCGTGGTCGGGCTGCAAGCACACAAACACCGCCGTCTCGGTAGAACCATAGAGCTGCTTGAGGTTGATGCCAATGGAGCGGTAGAAACTGAACAGGTCGGGTCCGATGGCCTCGCCGGCGGTGTAGGCCACCTTCACCCGGCTCATGCCCAGGTTGTTGCGCAAGGGGCCGTAGACCATGAAGTCGCCCAGGGCGTACATCAGGCCATCCACCAGACCCAGCGATTTGCCGTCCATGCGGGCAGGTCCCACGCGCTTGGCCAGCGCCATGAAGGACTTGAACAGCTTACGTTTGAGGGCGCCAGCGTCTTCCATGCGGATCATCACGCTGGTCAGCAGGCCTTCGAACACGCGTGGCGGAGCAAAGTAATAAGTGGGGCCGACTTCCTTGAGGTCGATCGTGACGGTCGCCGCAGACTCGGGGCAGTTCACCACATAGCCGCACACCAGCCACTGGGCATAGCTGAAGATGTTCTGCCCAATCCAGGCCGGCGGCAGATAAGCCAGCACCTCTTCCGTGGGACCGAGCTTGTCGAAACTGGCACCTGCCTGAGCACGGTTGATCAGGCTGTGATGCGTGTGCACCACGCCCTTGGGGTTGCCGGTGGTGCCCGAGGTGAAAAACATGGCCGCCACATCCGAGGGCTGGACCATGGCCACCTGCTCTGCGAAGAAGCCGGGGTGCTTGGCCGCAAAAGCGGCACCCGCCTCCATCAGCATGTCGAGGGACTGCAAGCCGGGCTCCTCGTATTTGCGCAGGCCGCGCGGGTCATCAAAACAGATGTGTTGCAGCTGCGGGCAGCTCTCGCGCACCTCCAGCATCTTGTCGACCTGCTCCTGATCCTCGACCAAGGCAAACCGGACCTCGGCGTTGGTGATGGGGAACACGCATTCAGCGGCTGCGGCGTCTTGATACAGGGGCACAGGCACGGCACCCAGGGCCTGGGCGGCCAGCATGGTGGCGTTCAGGCGCGGGCGGTTGGCGCCCACCACAATCATGTGCTCACCCCGGCGCAAACCGGCCACATGCAAGCCGCAGGCAATCTGCTCGACCTCGCGCGCCATGTCGGCCCAGCTCCGTGTTTGCCAGATGCCGTATTCCTTTTCACGCATGGCGGGGGCGGCACCACGCTCGGCGGCGTGCTTGAGCAGCAATTGGGGAAACGTGGTCAACATAGCCGGTCCTTTGGTCTCCGTGTCGTTCAATACCCGCACATGGGCTTGAACCCTGGATCGGATACTAGGCCGTGATTTGGCAGTTTTTTGTCGTTTGGATGACAATCCTAGGGTCTTACCTCTTAGGACTTACCCTAGGTTTCATGATTCACCCCCCCACTTTGCACCAACGCCGGCGTCAGCCCACCGCCAGCGAACTGGCCACCATCCCCTGGCTGGCACTGCTACAAAGCCACGAGCGGGATCGGGCCGAGCAAGAAATTCAGGTCACCAACGCCTTGCCGGGCGACTACGTGTGCCGCATGGGGCGTCCGGTCACCTACTGGTTCGGGGTGGTGGATGGGCTGCTCAAGATGAGCAGTGACAACGAGCAGGGCCAGACCATGACCTACACCGGTGTGCCGCCCGGAGGCTGGTTTGGCGAAGGCACCGCACTCAAACGCGAAAGCTATCGCTACAACATCCAGGCACTGCGCAAAAGCGTGGTGGCGGGTTTGCCGGTGGACACCTTTCATTGGTTGCTCGACCACTCCATCGGCTTCAACCGCTTTGTCATGAACCAGCTCAACGAGCGCCTAGGCCAGTTCATCGCAGCGCGCGAGATTGACCGCATGAACAACCCCGACCTGCGCGTGGCCCGCAGCCTGGCTTCGCTGTTCAATCCGGTGCTGTTTCCCGGCGTGGGCGAAATGCTGCGCATCACACAGCAGGAGCTGGCTTATCTGGTGGGCCTGTCGCGACAGCGGGTGAACGCGGCCCTGACCTCGCTGGAGGCGCAAAACATCATCCGTGTGGAATATGGGGGCTTGCGCGTGCTCGACCCCGAAGCCCTGCGTTCCAGAATCTTCGGCGGCCGAACGCAGCCTGGTTCGTAGAATCAACGCCCTCGTCCAGCCCAGCCCCATGACCACACCCGAACAAGCCCCCCGCTTTCGCCGCATTCCACGCCCCGAGGGCTTGCCCGCCAAGCCGGCCACGTCAGCCAGCGCTGCTGCAGGGGCTGATGGTTTGGCGACCAGCCGCCTGAACAAGCGCATGGCGGAACTGCGGCTGGCGTCCCGACGCGAGGCCGACGACTGGATTGCCCGCGGCTGGGTCAAGGTCAACGGCCAGGTTGCCAGCATGGGCATGCAGGTCACAGCCAATGACCGCATCGAAGTCAACAAGCAGGCCCAGGGCCAGCAAGCCAATCAGGTCACGATCCTGATCAACAAGCCCATGGGCATTGTGAGCGGCCAGGCTGAGGACGGCCACCTGCCGGCCATCACCCTGGTGCAGCCGCAAAACCGATGGACTGATGACAACGCACGGTTCTTCTTTCATCCGCGCCAGCTGCAAAGTCTGGTGCCCGCTGGTCGGCTGGACATCGACTCGATCGGTCTGCTGGTGCTCACCCAGGATGGCCGCGTGGCACGCCAATTGATCGGCGAAGATTCCAACATTGAAAAAGAGTATCTGGTGCGCGTTGTGTACCGGGGCTTGTCCCCCGCCGGCTCACCCGAGCCTGCGGGCTCGGGTGACGAGCTGGTCAACATTCATGAAAACGACCCGGTCAGCACCAACGTGCAGGCCGTGTTTCCACCGGCCATGCTGGCAAAGCTGCGACACGGCCTGAGCCTGGATGGCCAGGCGTTGAAGCCGGCCAAGGTCAGCTGGCAAAACCCGGAACAGCTGCGGGTCGTTCTGACCGAGGGTAAGAAGCGTCAGATCAGGCGCATGTGCGAACTGGTCGGCCTGAAAGTGGTCGGCCTCAAACGTGTGCGCATCGGCAATGTCATGCTGGGCAACCTACCCTTGGGCCAATGGCGCTACCTGCAGCCGCACGAGCGTTTTTAATCCGGCGAAGCGAGGGCGCTCCTCACATCGAGTGCCCTTGCCTTGTTTAACGCCAAGGTCCCTTTCCCTCTCGGCAGTAGCTGGCAACCAGGTGACTGGCACGCGATGCCACGACTTCATTCTCACGCGTCAGGCGACACAAGGTGGGACCGTTCTTAACCGTGCTGTCCACCGTCACCAGGCCGAAGTTCTGGTCATCCAGCTTCCAGTAGCCCACAGAACCGTCTTTGGTTTTGTCCAGAACCGCCTGCATCAGGCCCATTTTTTTCTCCGCCATCACAGGCCGAGCTTCAGGCAAATTGGCGCAAGCGGTCAGACCCAAAGCGCACACCAGAGCCGACAGCGTCAAGTAGCGCATGATCAATTGGCCGTGGCGCCGCTGATTGCGGGTGTACTGACCGGGGCGGCGGCGACTGTGTTCGTCACAGCTGGCGTGCTGCCGGACGCGGGGGGAGTGGTAGCAGGCACAAAAGGCGTTTTGACAAATCCCATTCCTTCCAAAGTGGTGCGTAAAGTTTGCAGAGCTGCCAGGCTTTCTGCACTCCCCGTGACGCGGTACTCGTAGGCAGCCTGCCGGGCTTGCTGAAACAGTGCCAGCGCCTCCGGCGTCATGGCGGGTCGGTTTCCAGCACCAGCCGTAGCGACGTGTGCGTGATGCCGGGCTTCGCTCCACTCGCTGCGTCGCTCACCGCGCTCGTGACCATCGTCATGCTCGCGTTCGGCATGGTGCGTGCGGGAAACGGCGCCCAGGGTTGCGGTGGAAGACGACGCGTTGAGCGCGTGATCGCTGCCACGATGGCTGTGAGACTCGCTGTGAGACTCGTTATGGGATTCGCCGCGGGACTCACTGTGACGGCGAGACTCACTTTGGACGCTGGATGTGCTGCGCCCCTTGTCTGCCAGAGCATTGAAGGGCATCGTCAAAGTCACAGTGGCCCACAATGCCAGCATGAGAGTGGAGGGTTTGGATTGCATTGATAGCTCCTTGCAAGGCGGGTTGTTGATCAGGCAATACTGGGGCTCTCGCCTTAATCACCGCTGAAGCCAGCCACACAAAAGGTAACGCAACGTAAAACAAGATGGCCTACAAACAGGTTTAATGGGCAAACATTAAGCTCTCATTCATCTTGCATGACTCTAATCAAATTACTTTTTCAGGGGGTCCTTTGCGAATTTTGCTAGTTGAAGACGATCATTCCCTAGCGGGAGCTTTGGGCACTTACCTGGCCGGAAAAGGCTATGCGGTGGATCACGTCGCCTCACTCCAGCAAGCACGTTCGGCCATGCCCCTGGCGAACTGGGGGGCCGTGCTACTGGACCTGAATCTGCCAGATGGCGACGGCCTGCAGCTCATCGGGGCCATACGGCAGCATGGTGGGCAGGTGCCCATCATTGCGCTGACAGCGCGCGATCAGGTCTCGGACCGGATCCGAGGCCTCGATTTGGGCGCGGACGACTACCTGGTCAAACCCTTCGACCCCAATGAGCTAATGGCGCGGCTCAGGGCCATCGAGCGCAGGTTGGGTGGCACTGCCAGCGTGGAGGTCGCGGCGGGCGACCTCAAAATTGATTTGGGCCGATCTGAGGTCACCCGCCTGGGCAAGGTGGTGCCGCTGACCGCCAAGGAATGGGCCCTGCTGCGGGTACTGGCCTCACGTCTGGACAAAATTCACCTCAAATCCCAGCTGATTGAAGCGCTATATGGCTTCAATGACGAAGTGGGCAGCAACACCCTGGAGGTGTTCATCCACAACCTGAGGCGCAAGCTAGGCTCCGACAGCATTCAGACCATCAGGGGCCTGGGCTACCGGCTCACGGGGGGACTGTGAGGCCCACGCATCAGAGCCTGAGCCAAAGACTCACTCGACCGCTTATCGCCCTGTTCGCCATCTCCTGGCTGGTGGTGACGCTGGCCAGTGCCGTGCAGATCCGCACCGAAATCAACGAGGGGCTGGACCACTCGCTCGTTGAAGGAGGGCAACGCCTGCTGGAATTGGCCCTGATCGAGCCCAGCCCCCTGCTGTCTGGCCACCTGGAAGGAAACAGCCCAGCCCACATCATGGGGCATGTGAAGTCCTCGGGATTTGATGATGACCATGTGTCCTTTCAGGTGGTCAATGGCGAGCACAAAGTCCTGCTTCGCTCGGAAGACGCCCCGGAGGCAGCTTTCATGGCCCCCCTGCGCAACGGTTTTTCGGAGCAGGGGGACTGGCGCATCTACACCTATGGCAGCCCCACCCACCCGGTGCATATTCATATCGCGGACTCGCTGGCGCACCGAAACCGGGCGGTGCTGGAATCGGTGCTTTGGCTGCTTCTGCCCATGTTGGGCGTGCTACCTCTGCTGGCCTGGCTGGCCCTGCGCATCATTCGCCGCGAGCTGGCCCCGGTCGGCCGTCTTGCCGATCAAATTAACCAGCGCAACGGTCAGGACCTGAGCCCGCTTTCCTCGGCGTCCTTGCCCAACGAGCTCAAGGTGATTGCCGACACCACCAATCACCTGATGAAGCGGCTGAGCGATGCGCTGGACATCGAGCGCGCCCTGGCCGCCAATGCCGCCCACGAGATCAGGACGCCCCTGGCAACCATGCGACTGCGACTGCACCATCTGCTGGGCATGGAATTGCCCCCACTTGTGGAGACCGAAATTGCCAACACGCTGGACTCTCTGGTGCAGATCAACCAGCGTGCCGAGAAATTGCTGCAGCTCTCACGCGCCGAGTCGGGTTCCTGGCTGGGCAGCGACGCCATCAATCTGGTTCGGCTGGCCGGCATCGTGGCGCAAGAGTTTTGGGCAGACCCCAGCCTGGCCGGGCGGGTACGTCTGCATGTCCCGCAAGATCACGATGTCATGGCGCTGGGAGACTTCGATGCCCTGGCCATCGTGCTGCGCAACCTGATCGAAAACGCCGTGCGTCATGGTGGTGCGGGCCCGATTGATGTGACCGTCAGCGCACCTGCCTGCATCAGGGTCTGCGACCAGGGGCCGGGCCTGCCGCCGGACAAGCTGGCGCTGATCCGGCTGCGCCATGTGCGCCACACAGATCAGTCCACGGGTTACGGCCTGGGCATGTCCATCGTCAGCACCATCCTGGAACGGCACCATGCGACCCTGACGCTAAACTCTCCACCGACCGGGCAGAACCGCGGCTTGGAAGCCATCATCATGCTTCGGCCCGCGATTGCCGGTACCGAAATGCCCTCCGCCCGAGACCCACATGATCGACCCCCCACGTAAAGCGAGCCCGTCGCGTTGGCGTGAACTGGGCCTGACGCCTGCGCTGGTCGTGTTTGTGACGGCGCTGGTCGCACTGCCCTTTGTGCTTTATTTCTCCCTGCGCCACCATGCGGAGCTGGAGTCCATGCGAGACGCCCGTGCCTTCAGCTCAGTGATCTCGGTGGTGCGCTCCTACTACGCGGCCAACGTTTCTGGGCGCATACTGCAAAACAATGGTGTGGTTACAGTCACGGACCACTACCACAAGGTGCCCGGCGGCGTTCCGATTCCTGCCACCTTGTCGATTGAACTTGGCGAAGCCATTCGGGACAAGGCTGTCGACACCTCGCTGCTGTTTTCCTTTGTGTCGGACCTCCCTTTCAAACAGCGCGACCGGCCCGCCCTGGACACTTTTCAGGCAGAAGCCCTGCAGGCATTTCGTCGAGACGAACAGCAAGCGGACTATTGGCGCAGTGAGCTGGACCCCGCGGGGGTGCCTCGCATGCGTCTGGCCATTCCTGTGCGCATGGAAGCCGGTTGCGTGAACTGTCACAACACCCACCCCGACTCCCCCGCGCGCGACTGGTCCGTGGGAGATGTGCGCGGCATACAGGATGTCTCTGTGGCCCTCTCGCTGACCGGCCAGGCCGAAGACAGCATGCCGCTGGTCATCTATCTTCTGTTTTTCACAGGCTCTGCGCTTGCCGCTTTGCGCGAATACCGCAAAGGCAACTCCCTGCTCAAACAATTGAACGAGGACAGGGAGCACACCAGCAGCGAGCTTTATGACAAGAGCCTGCAGCTGCAGCAGACGGTGGAGGAACTGCGCACCAAAACCACGGTGCTCGACAAGGCGCCATTTGGCATCGTCATCGCCCAGCCGCGCACCGATGACCTGGAAATCAGTTACGTCAATGAAGCCTTTGTCCAACTGACCGACTACGCTCACGACGAGGTTGTTGGCCGCTGTCTGCGGTTTTTATATGGCCCGGACACGCAAACCGACGCGATCGTTGCGGTGCATGAGGCGATCCAGCAAAAGCAGACGCTGGAAATCGAGATACTGAACTATCGACGCGACGGCAGCACCTTCTGGAGCCGTTTTCTGGCTTTTCCCAGCTACGACACCCAGAATCGCTTGCAGCACTACGTGGTCTGCATCACCAACATCACCGACCTCAAGAACGCCGAAAACGAACGCATCCGTCTGGCGGGGGAGTTGCAGGAATCGCTCAAGCTGGAGTCACTGGGTCTCACGATTGCCGGCATTGCGCACGACCTGAACACCCCCATCGGCATTGCCATCACTGCCTCGTCGCACTTGGACAAAGTCGCGCAGCAGCTCGATGACGCCGCGCACCAGGGCGACGTTGCCGCAAGCGAGGCGGGCCGCCTGGCAAGCCTGGTCGGCCGCTCGGTCAAACTGGTTCTAAACAACCTGACCAAGGCGGCCAAACTGGTGACCAGCTTCAAGCAGACCACGGCAGACGCGACCCGCATCGAGTGGCGCAAAGTCAACCTGAACACCTTTCTGGAAAGTCTCGTGGTGTCAGTGTCTCCGCTAATGAAACGGGGACGCTGTGAAGTGCGGCTGAATTGCCCTGCCGATATCAGCCTGCGCACCGAGCCCGGATCACTGGGTCAGGCGGTGACCAATCTGATGGTCAACGCATCCATCCATGCTTTTGAGGGGCGCGAGGATCGTGTCGTGTGCATTGAGGTCAGCCGTCAGGAGGGCCTGGTTCGCATCACGGTGGCAGACAACGGCAACGGCATGAACGACGAAGCCGCAGCCAAGGCCTTCACGCCTTTCTTCACCACCAAGCGTGGCTCGGGTGGCTCCGGTCTGGGGCTGTTTTCCAGTCGCCGCACGGTGGAGCAGGTGCTGGGTGGCAAGCTGACTTTTCACAGCACGCCCGGCACGGGCACCACCTTTCACATAGACCTGCCGATTTCGACTTCGGTTTGAGCAAGACATGTTGACACCTGCCGCCAAGAATCCCTGGAAAATACTGCTGGTAGACGATGAAGAAGATGTCATCGAGGTCACCCGCCTGGTGCTGGAAGACCTGCGCTTTGACGACCGACCCCTGAACATCCTGGATGCCCGGTCGGCCCAGGAAGCACGCCTGCTATTCGAGCAGCACAAGGACATCGCAGTCGCCTTTATCGACGTGGTCATGGAAACCGAGCACGCAGGCCTGGACCTGGTGAAATACGTACGTGAGCAGCTCGGCAACCGCGATACCCGCCTGATCCTGCGCACCGGCAATCCTGGCGCAGCGCCGCAACGCGAGATCGTGCAGTACTTCGAGATCGACGACTACAAGGAAAAAACCGAACTCACCGCCGACCGCCTGGAGGCCTCGGTTTACACCTCGCTGCGCGGTTACCGCAACCTGATGAGCAACATCGCTCTGCGCCAGGAGGTGACAGACGCGCAGGCCGAGGTATTGAACCGCCTGTGCGCAGCCATCGAAACTCGCAGCAAGGAAACCGGCACCCACATCCGTCGCATCGCCCTTTACTCCCGCCAGTTGGGCACCCTCCTGGGCCTGCCCGCCGAACAGCTGGACTTGCTGGAGGCAGGCGCCCCCATGCATGACATCGGCAAGGTCGCAACCCCTGACCACATCCTGAACAAGCCCGGCCCCCTGACCGAGGATGAATGGGATGTGATGCGCCGTCACCCCGAGGAGGGCTACCGCCTGCTCACCGACACCCATTTCCCGGTCATGCAGGCCGGTGCCGACATCGCCCGATCACACCATGAAAAGTGGAATGGCAGCGGCTACCCCCATGGCCTGGCCGGCGAGGCCATCCCGCTGTTCGGACGCATCGTGGCCCTCGTCGATGTCTTTGACGCCATGCTCTCCAAACGTGCCTACAAGGAGGCTTGGTCACTCGAGCGGGTGGCTGCAGACCTGCAAGCGCTGCGTGGAAGCCACTTCGACCCACGGTTGACAGACCTGTTCCTGAATCACCTGGAGCTGTTTCACAACATCTACAGCAGCCATCCCGACTGATGAAAAACGCCCCTCTTCTCTTGCGAGTGCGCCTGCTGGATCGGCCACTCAAAATGTGGGGCCTGCTCGGCCTGGTGCTCACCGTTGCGGTCTTGGGCCTGAGCTGGTCCCTGCTGAAAAACAGCTTGCATGATGGTGTCAAGGCGTCAACGGAAGCCGCCAACCAGACCCTGACCCAGGTGTTCGTGAATGAGAACTGGGACGTCCTGGAAGCCATGCTGCCACCTGCGGGTGCCGACGCCCAGGTCATGCGCGACAACCCCCGACTGCCCGAAATAGATGCTCTTTTTCGCAAGTTCAGTCGTCAATCTGACGTCGTCAAGGTCAAGATCTACAACGTTAATGGCTTGACCATTTACTCCTCCGACCCCAGGCAGATCGGCCACAACGATGTCGGCAATCCGGGCTTTCAGATGGCCGTGCGCGGCAGGGCCGCCAGTGAACTCACATTCCGGGGTGAGTTTGGTGCGTTCGACGGCCACATCCACGACCGCAACCTGGTGTCTTCGTATGTGCCTATCAAAACAAGCTCAGGTGTGGTTGGGGTCGCAGAAATCTATGCCGACCGCACTCGCACCATCGAGCTGGTGGACCGAGAGTTGAGCACTCTTTTGCTGTGGTTGACGCCGGCCCTGCTGTCAGTTCTGCTGCTACTGGGCCTGTTCGTTCGGCGGGTCCACACGATCCAGCGCAAATATCAGGTATCGATGGACGAGTTGGCGCGCGACATCGCCTCAGCCACCGATATGGCGACCAACGCCAGCCAGGCACAAACGCAGCTCCTGACCAACTTGAGCCACGAGATCCGTACGCCCATGGCGGGGATTCTGGGACTGAGCGAGTTACTGGGAAGTACCGATTCCAATCCACGCACGCAGGCTGTCGCGCGGGAAATCGCCAGCTCGGCCAGCGCCTTGACCAAGCTGCTCAATGACAGCATGGAACTGACCCGCATCCAGGCGGGCCAACTCGTCCAGGAGTCCATGGTGTTTGGCGTGGAGGAGTTGATAGAAGAGCTGCGTTCCATGATGGCCTACACGGCGGAACAAAAGGGGCTGCAGCTGCAAATGCATGTGGACCCACTCGCCCGCACGCAAGTCGTGGGTGACCGCTTTGGCCTGCGCCGGGTGTTGCTGCAGCTGGTGGACAACGCCGTTCGCTTCACGCAGCGTGGTCAGGTGCAGCTCAAAGTCTTCCGGTCTGGCGACGAGCTGCATTTCGATGTGATCGACACCGGGATCGGCATGACGCCGGACACCGTGGCCAAGTTGTTCACACCGTTCCACCAGGCCGACAGCTCCAGCACGCGGCAGTCCGGCGGCACCGGACTGGGCCTGGCCATTTGCCAGGGACTGGTGGGCGAGATGGGCGGCACCCTGCAGGTGCAAAGCACGCCGGACCGAGGTAGCTGGTTCAGTTTCGCCTTGCCCTTGCCAGTCACGCTGACCCCGGTGATGCAGACCAAACCAGATCCCACGCCCGGCATGCGGCCAGGCCGGCTGTTGGTCGCGGAGGACAACCCGGCGCAGCAAATGGTGGCGGTGGAACTGCTCACACTCATGGGGCATACCGTGGATGTGGCGGAAAACGGCCAAAAAGCCGTGCACATGGCTCGGCAAACGGCTTATGACCTGATCCTGATGGACGTCTACATGCCCGATATGGACGGCCTGGAGGCTACCCGGCAATTGCGCGCGCAAGGCGGGCTGTCGGGCGACGTCCGCATCGTGGCCATCTCTGCCAATATTTCCGAAGCAGATCGGATAGCCTGTACACAAGCCGGCATGAACGATTTTCTGGGTAAGCCCTTTCATGTCAACGAATTCAAAGCCTGCCTGGCCCGACACCTGGGCTCCTCCGAGCCGGCCCGATCCGATGATCTCCCGCAAAACCAAGGAACAGAACCATGACAGCTCTCCCCGCCCACACGGACATCGCCCATGCCAGCCACTCGGCTTTGCTCAAAGGCTTATCGGTCAAGGCCAAGCTGGCCATCAACGCCGGGCTGTTCATCGTGTTGTTCATGCTGTTTTCCGGCTGGCTGTGGCAGGTGCTGGGCAATGTACGCTCCACTATGGAAGACACCCTGACGACCGAGGTCAATCTCGCGCTGGAGGCGCAAGACATGCAGCGCAATGTGGTGCAGGTGCAGCAGTTTTTGTCGGACGTGTCGGCCACCCGGGGGCTCGATGGACTGGACGACGGCTTCAAGCTGGCACAGGAGCAGCGTGAACTGTTCCTGCAAGGATTGCGTCATTTTCAGGACGTCTCACGGGCACACGGTGACGTCCAGCAATTGGCACTGACCCAAGACCTGAGCGCCAGCTTCAACACCTATTACGACACGGGCGTGGCCATGGCCCAGGGCTATGTGCGGGGCGGACCGGCAGAAGGTAACCGCTTGATGGCAGGGTTTGATGAGGCCAGCAGCACCCTGCAAGAAAAATTGGCCGTCTTCGTGAAAGCGCATGTGGACGGTGCGCGCGCCAATGTGAGCGATGTCGGCC
>JBEEJZ010000055.1:0-3849 GCA_041168905.1 Pseudomonadota bacterium
CGAAGCTGTTGTCATTGATGTGCACGGCTCCGGCATTCATGCGCAGGGCAAAGCTGAATGCCTTCTGCAGATCGTTGGTCACGATGCCCGAGGAAAGGCCATAGGAGGTGTCGTTGGCCAAGCGAATGGCATCTTCAAAATCATTGGCACGGTAGATCGAACCGAGCGGGCCAAAGCTCTCTTCTGCGTAGCACTGCATGCCCTCCTTCACGTCCGCCAGAACAGCAGGAGACATGACATTACCCTGCACGTCACCGCCGGTCAGCAATCGCGCGCCATTGGCGATCGCATCGTCAATGTGGCTGCGCACAAACTCCACCTGACGTTTGCTGATGAGCGGCCCCACAGCAGTCGTCGGCAAAGCGGGGTTGCCATACGGAACTTCTTTGACCTTCTTGACGAACGCCTCACAGAACTTTTCGTAGATGGGTGCTTCAACAATGATGCGGCTGTTGGCCATGCAAACCTGACCTTGGTTGAAGTAGATGCCAAATGCAGCCGACCTCACGGCGTAGTCCAGGTCGGCATCCTTCAAGATGACGATCGGGCTCTTCCCACCCAGTTCCAGCACCAGCTTCTTGCGGAATCGACCCGCCAGTTCATTCAAATAGAAGCCAACCTTGGCGGAGCCCGTGAAGGTCACCATGGCAACACGAGGATCAGAGAAAAACTTGTCGCCAAGGGCCTCATCTGTTGCGGGCAGCACCGACACCACGCCCGGAGGAACACCCGCCTCCTCGAGGATCTCAGCAAACTTGAGCGCGATCAGCGGGGTGTAAGGGGATGGCTTCAGGATGAACGCATTGCCCGCTGCAAGCGCAGGGGCCAGCTTCTTGCCATTGAGCAGAAACGGTGCGTTGAAGGGGCCCACGCCGGCGATCACACCCAGAGGCGAACGAATGGTCATGGACAGTCGATTGGGCGAGTCCGAGGGCATGGTCTCACCGCGAACCTCACGTGCCTGAGCGGCCGCGATGCGCAGCGCACTGACCATGTAGCCGCACTCGAACATGGCCTTGCCAAACACGCTGCCACCTTCGTCGATCAGGATCTTGGCCAAATCCATCGTTCGCTGCTCAACCAGGTCTGCCGCACGCAGCAGAACCGCCTCACGCTCCTTGGCCAGCAATGCGCCCCAGCCCTTCTGCGCCTCTGCCGCCAGGCCAATCGCCGCGTCGATATCTGCTGCGGTGGCGAGACGCACGTTGGCAATCGTTTCGCCTGTGTAGGGGTTGACAACCTTCTGTTCGACTTGGCCAGCCGATTCCCATGGCCGCCCACCAATGTAAGGAAGGTAGGTCTTGATTGTTGTTTGCTGAGTCATTCTTTACTCCTTCGTGGGGATCAATTGCAAAACCATCACGCTCGCTGAAGGCCGCGCCTGCCTTTTGCAGACATCGAACCTTTCATGAGCACGTGGACAGTGTGAGTCGATCGGGCCTGACTGTCTTGCCTGTGCGGGCAGCACACTTGACGCTCCGTGCGACCCACGCGTTGCACCGAAGTACAAAGCCCACAGTCCTCAATTGGCACTCAATGCCTGCGCGACATGGAATCCAGAAGTTCCCCCCAAGCCTGGCCCTGGATGCGTTGAGGCGCCAATGTGCCAAAGGTGCTTGACGGGCGTCTCATGGTTTCGGGTGCCACGCAGAGGGCGCCACAGAAAGGACTGATCAAGGTCGCATGCCCCTCCGTAAGGGTCGCCGCCAACGAGATTGATGTTGAGCCTTGACAGGTCCGTGGGGGAGATAGCGTGTTGACCGACGATGCTCCGGCGAAGGTTGGGTACATGCCGCGCGATCTGGTCAATGACCCGCTCTGCGTAAGCATCGCGAATCTCAGGCGTCCATTTCCCATCAACGGGCGCGGGAATCAGACCTGCGGCATCACCGCGCACGATGCGGGGGCACTCCGGCAACTGAATCCAGAGCACCGCTTGCCCAGCAGGTGCTCTGGAAGCATCAACCGCACTGGGCTGCGCCACGCAGATGGTCGGCTCCGCTGGCAAGAGACCCCGCTCCGCTTCATTCACAGCCTTGGACACCGCCGCAGGGCCATCGCTGAGATGCAGGTAACTTACCGAATCCAAGGAAGCATCGGGCCACTGCGGGGGCTCGCTCAATGCCAGATGGATTTGCATGTTGCCGCGACCGTAACGGTATGCTTTCGCCTGGATGGCAATTTCGGGTGGCACATGCGCCGACTCGAGCAGACGGCCGTACAACTGTGTTGGCGTGACGTTGCACACCACGTCTTGGGCACTGAACTCTCGACCATCACTCAGACGCACCCCAGCGGCACGCCCCCTGTGGACAAGGACTCGCTCGACGTCAGCGCCAGTCAGCAAGGTCCCACCCGCTTCACGGATCACGCGTGCGAAGGCGTCGACGGTTCGGCCGTTACCACCACGGACCATCGGCATGCCAACAGCCTCCAACGTGAAGGCGATCAGCTTGGCCATCAATGCAGACATGCTGCTGTCCGGCCCCAGACCTGTGTGCAAGGTCCATGGCGCCAACAACGCAGACAACAACTCACCTTGTACGCCGCCATCGAGCCAGTGCCTACAGCTCGTCAATGCGTTTCCGAAGAACCCGGCGAGCGGGTGGGCCCCGCCCTTCCAGGCCTTCGCAGCCAACATCTTGGCGGTACCGAAACGCCAGAGCTCGTTGCCCAGCAAGGGAAACAGCACATCGGCATTGCTCAACACCTCGGCCATGGCGCGCTCAAACGCCGCACCATCACCTGGTTGAGCTGCCTCAAACCGATCCACGTTGACGGACCGAGACGTCGACAACACAAGGTGCCGACCATCAGAGCGCAGCACCCCTGTGGGCGAGTCGCTGTTGCAATATTCGAGGCCCGCAGCATGCAGTGCGTCGCCCAAAGCCGCATAGGCTGGCCCTGTGACGAACAATGGCTGCGCTGCCGACATGGTGTCATGCAGAAAGCCAGGCACGGTAAGCTCTTCGGTGCGGATGCAACCGCCCAAAACGGCTTCTCGCTCCAGAACACAGACTGATCGCCCATTGCGGGCGAGCATGGCCGCCGCCACCAGGGAGTTGATGCCGCTGCCCACGATCAGGACATCGAACGAGGATGAGTGGTTTGGTTTCATGTTGCAGATCGTCAGCCTTGCAAGCTGGACTGGCTATCCAGATTTGGAGCCGCAACATCCACAAACCGAAATCACGATGCGAGGAGCATCCACCTCTTTCAATCGGTCAGTTTGCCCAGTCCAGTTGCCACATCTGTGACATCGGCAATCAGGCGCATGCTCGCAAGAGACGCGTCATGCGCGACGGGACTCCCCGCCGAGCACGCATCGGCAGCAACAAACACTTCAAAGCCACGGTCCGCAGCATCTCGAACCGTGCCCTCAACCACCGAATGCGTTGCGACGCCGCCCACCAACAGACGGTTCACACCCAACATCCTCAGCGTTTGCTCCAGCGCCGTCCCCGCGAATCCGCTGATGCGCGTGTGTGTGAAAACAAACTCTCGATGACACGATATGGGTGACAGGGCATCCAGAAACTCGGCGCCCCACTGCCCATCACGTACCGCCCCCATTGACTTCGTCTGACGAAATACCGGCGTGTTGAGCGGGCAATCCGCGTAGTCATCGCGAAATGCAATGCGCACGTGCATCACCGGCCATTGCCTCGCGCGCGCACCGTGCAAGAGCGCAGTTGCGGCGCGAATGACCTCGACGCGACGAGGATCGTCCGCAGCGACCCCCACCCTGATGAGCCCATCTGGATGCAACACTTCGTTTTGGTAGTGCAGCGCAAGCACCGCGACGTCAGCGCCCATGCGTGCAAATCCCCTGAGCGAGAAACAAAACAT